>NZ_NEUE01000201.1 GCF_002910905.1 Streptomyces sp. SM11
AGGGGTTGCGCATGCGGGGTTGTGGGATCTCTCTTTCACAGTCTGCCGGCTGTGGGACGAGTCAGAAACCGTTGATGTAGGCGAAGGACATGCGAAAGGTCCGGCGTAGAGGGTAAGACCCCCGTAGCTGAAACATCAACGGCTCGTTTGAGAGACACCCAAGTAGCACGGGGCCCGAGAAATCCCGTGTGAATCTGGCGGGACCACCCGCTAAGCCTAAATATTCCCTGGTGACCGATAGCGGATAGTACCGTGAGGGAATGGTGAAAAGTACCGCGGGAGCGGAGTGAAATAGTACCTGAAACCGTGTGCCTACAAGCCGTGGGAGCGTCGCTGTATGTGCTTGCACATGCAGTCGTGACTGCGTGCCTTTTGAAGAATGAGCCTGCGAGTTAGCGGTGTGTAGCGAGGTTAACCCGTGTGGGGAAGCCGTAGCGAAAGCGAGTCCGAACAGGGCGTTTGAGTTGCACGCTCTAGACCCGAAGCGGAGTGATCTAGCCATGGGCAGGTTGAAGCGGAGGTAAGACTTCGTGGAGGACCGAACCCACCAGGGTTGAAAACCTGGGGGATGACCTGTGGTTAGGGGTGAAAGGCCAATCAAACTCCGTGATAGCTGGTTCTCCCCGAAATGCATTTAGGTGCAGCGTCGTGTGTTTCTTGCCGGAGGTAGAGCACTGGATAGGCGATGGGCCCTACCGGGTTACTGACCTTAGCCAAACTCCGAATGCCGGTAAGTGAGAGCACGGCAGTGAGACTGTGGGGGATAAGCTCCATGGTCGAGAGGGAAACAGCCCAGAGCATCGACTAAGGCCCCTAAGCGTACGCTAAGTGGGAAAGGATGTGGAGTCGCAGAGACAACCAGGAGGTTGGCTTAGAAGCAGCCACCCTTGAAAGAGTGCGTAATAGCTCACTGGTCAAGTGATTCCGCGCCGACAATGTAGCGGGGCTCAAGCGTACCGCCGAAGTCGTGTCATTCATACACATAGGGCCAACGCCCGTATGGATGGGTAGGGGAGCGTCGTGTGCCGGGTGAAGCAGCCGCGGAAGCGAGTTGTGGACGGTTCACGAGTGAGAATGCAGGCATGAGTAGCGATACACACGTGAGAAACGTGTGCGCCGATTGACTAAGGGTTCCTGGGTCAAGCTGATCTGCCCAGGGTAAGTCGGGACCTAAGGCGAGGCCGACAGGCGTAGTCGATGGACAACCGGTTGATATTCCGGTACCCGCTTTGAAACGCCCAGTACTGAATCAGGCGATGCTAAGTCCGTGAAGCCGGCCCGATCTCTTCGGAGTTGAGGGTAGTGGTGGAGCCGATGAACCAGACTTGTAGTAGGTAAGCGATGGGGTGACGCAGGAAGGTAGTCCAGCCCGGGCGGTGGTTGTCCCGGGGTAAGGGTGTAGCCCGTGTGGTAGGTAAATCCGTCACACATTTAAGGGTGAGACCTGATGCCGAGCCGATTGTGGTGAAGTGGATGATCCTATGCTGTCGAGAAAAGCCTCTAGCGAGTTTCATGGCGGCCCGTACCCTAAACCGACTCAGGTGGTCAGGTAGAGAATACCGAGGCGTTCGGGTGAACTATGGTTAAGGAACTCGGCAAAATGCCCCCGTAACTTCGGGAGAAGGGGGGCCATCACTGGTGATAGCACTTGCTGCTTGAGCTGGGGGTGGCCGCAGAGACCAGCGAGAAGCGACTGTTTACTAAAAACACAGGTCCGTGCGAAGCCGTAAGGCGATGTATACGGACTGACGCCTGCCCGGTGCTGGAACGTTAAGGGGACCGGTTAGCTGCTCTTCGGGGTGGCGAAGCTGAGAACTTAAGCGCCAGTAAACGGCGGTGGTAACTATAACCATCCTAAGGTAGCGAAATTCCTTGTCGGGTAAGTTCCGACCTGCACGAATGGCGTAACGACTTCTCGACTGTCTCAACCATAGGCCCGGTGAAATTGCACTACGAGTAAAGATGCTCGTTTCGCGCAGCAGGACGGAAAGACCCCGGGACCTTTACTATAGTTTGATATTGGTGTTCGGTTCGGCTTGTGTAGGATAGGTGGGAGACTTTGAAGCGGCCACGCCAGTGGTTGTGGAGTCGTCGTTGAAATACCACTCTGGTCGTGCTGGATGTCTAACCTGGGTCCGTGATCCGGATCAGGGACAGTGTCTGATGGGTAGTTTAACTGGGGCGGTTGCCTCCTAAAGAGTAACGGAGGCGCCCAAAGGTTCCCTCAGCCTGGTTGGCAATCAGGTGTTGAGTGTAAGTGCACAAGGGAGCTTGACTGTGAGACCGACGGGTCGAGCAGGGACGAAAGTCGGGACTAGTGATCCGGCAGTGGCTTGTGGAAGCGCTGTCGCTCAACGGATAAAAGGTACCCCGGGGATAACAGGCTGATCTTCCCCAAGAGTCCATATCGACGGGATGGTTTGGCACCTCGATGTCGGCTCGTCGCATCCTGGGGCTGGAGTCGGTCCCAAGGGTTGGGCTGTTCGCCCATTAAAGCGGTACGCGAGCTGGGTTTAGAACGTCGTGAGACAGTTCGGTCCCTATCCGCTGCGCGCGCAGGAATATTGAGAAGGGCTGTCCCTAGTACGAGAGGACCGGGACGGACGAACCTCTGGTGTGCCAGTTGTCCTGCCAAGGGCATGGCTGGTTGGCTACGTTCGGAAAGGATAACCGCTGAAAGCATCTAAGCGGGAAGCCTGCTTCGAGATGAGTATTCCCACCCTCTTGAAGGGTTAAGGCTCCCAGTAGACGACTGGGTTGATAGGCCAGATGTGGAAGCCCGGTAACGGGTGGAGCTGACTGGTACTAATAGGCCGAGGGCTTGTCCTCAGTTGCTCGCGTCCACTGTGTTAGTTCTGAAATAACGAACGGCCGTGTTTCATCCGGTGTTGGTTAATTTCATAGTGTTTCGGTGGTCATTGCGTTAGGGAAACGCCCGGTTACATTCCGAACCCGGAAGCTAAGCCTTTCAGCGCCGATGGTACTGCAGGGGGGACCCTGTGGGAGAGTAGGACGCCGCCGAACAATTTTTCCGGAAAAGCCCCGCACCTATGGTGCGGGGCTTTTCCGCGTTCCGGGCTTTTTCGTACCCTCCGCGTTTCACCCCCGTGCACCGGAGGAGGGAGGCTGAGGGTAGGGTCAGGGGGCATCATTGGCACGTTCTTCACAGGAGGCCCTCGGGTGGAGGTCCAGGAGACTCGGGTCCAGACGGACCGGGTCCTCACCATCCCCAACATCCTCAGCATGGCTCGCCTTGTCGGGGTACCTCTCTTCCTGTGGCTGATCCTTCGCCCCGTGTTCGGAGGGCCCAACAGCGATAACTGGGCGCTGCTGGTGCTGATGCTCAGCGGCATCAGCGACTACCTCGACGGGAAGCTCGCCCGCAAGTGGAACCAGATCAGCAGCCTCGGCCGGCTCCTGGACCCGGCGGCGGACCGCCTCTACATCCTTTCCACCCTGGTCGGACTCACCTGGCGTGAGATCTTGCCCCTCTGGGTCACCGCGGCCCTTCTCGCCCGGGAACTGATGCTTCTCGTGATGGTGGCCATCCTGCGACGTCACGGCTATCCGCCCCCGCAGGTCAACTTCCTCGGGAAGGCTGCGACGTTCAACCTGATGTACGCGTTCCCCTTGTTGCTGCTCAGCGACGGGAGTGGTTTGCTGGCAACACTGGCCGCCGTTTTCGGATGGGCGTTCGCAGGATGGGGTACAACGCTCTACTGGTGGGCAGGGATCCTCTACGTGGTTCAGGTCCGCCGTCTCGTGAAGGCGGACGCAGTAGCCGATTGAGCTCGTTGATGCGGTGCCGCGCAGTGTGGCCGGCCCGCGGCAGATGTTCTGAGTAATGCCCCGACGGGCGAACTCGGCTAACCGTCGTCTCTTCTAGGAGGACGTTTCCGACATGAAGGCCGTCGTGATGGCTGGCGGCGAAGGCACACGCCTTCGCCCCATGACCTCGAGCATGCCCAAGCCACTCCTGCCCGTGGCCAACAGGCCGATCATGGAGCACGTCCTGCGGCTGCTCAAGCGGCATGGGCTCAGCGAAACAGTAGTGACCGTCCAGTTCCTTGCCTCTCTCGTCAAGAATTATTTCGGGGACGGTGAAGAGCTCGGGATGGAGCTCACCTATGCGAACGAGGAGAAGCCACTCGGCACCGCGGGCAGCGTGAAGAACGCCGAGGAGGCGTTGAAGGACGACACGTTCCTCGTCATTTCCGGTGACGCGCTCACCGACTTCGACCTCACCGACCTCATCGCGTTCCACAAGGAAAAGGGCGGCCTCGTCACCGTCTGCCTGACCAGGGTTCCAAATCCGCTGGAATTCGGGATCACCATCGTGGACGAGAACGGTCAGGTCGAACGGTTCCTGGAGAAGCCGACCTGGGGCCAGGTCTTCTCGGACACAGTGAACACGGGCATCTACGTCATGGAGCCCGAGGTCTTCGACTACGTCCAGGCCGACACCTCCGTCGACTGGTCCGGTGACGTCTTCCCTCAGCTGATGAAGGAGGGCAAGCCCATCTACGGCTATATCGCCGAGGGCTACTGGGAGGACGTCGGCACACACGAGAGCTACGTCAAGGCCCAGGCCGACGTCCTGGAGCGCAAGGTCGACGTGGAGCTCGACGGCTTCGAGATCTCCCCCGGCGTGTGGGTCGCCGAAGGCGCGGAGGTCCATCCCGATGCCGTGCTGCGCGGGCCGCTGTACATCGGCGACTATGCCAAGGTCGAGGCGGACGCCGAGATCCGCGAGCACACGGTGGTGGGATCGAACGTCGTCGTCAAGACAGGCGCCTTCCTCCACAAGGCCGTGGTGCACGACAACGTCTACATCGGACAGCACAGCAACCTCCGGGGCTGCGTGGTCGGCAAGAACACCGACATCATGCGTGCGGCCCGGATCGAGGACGGTGCCGTCATCGGGGACGAATGCCTGGTCGGCGAGGAGTCGATCATCCAGGGCAACGTGCGGGTGTACCCGTTCAAGACCATCGAGGCCGGCGCGTTCGTCAACACCTCGGTGATCTGGGAATCCCGCGGACAGGCACACCTCTTCGGAGCTCGCGGGGTCTCCGGGATCCTGAACGTCGAGATCACCCCCGAACTGGCCGTACGGCTGGCGGGCGCCTACGCCACGACCCTCAAGAAGGGCTCGACGGTCACGACCGCACGTGACCACTCCCGAGGCGCCCGCGCCCTCAAGCGGGCCGTCATCTCGGCCCTCCAGGCCAGTGCCATCGACGTCCGGGACCTGGAGAACGTACCGCTGCCCGTGGCCCGTCAGCAGACCGCCCGGGGCAGCGCCGGCGGCATCATGATCCGTACGTCGCCCGGGGTGCCCGACTCGGTGGACATCATGTTCATCGACGAGCGGGGCGCGGACCTCTCGCAGGCGCAGCAGCGCAAGCTCGACCGGGTCTACGCGCGCCAGGAGTACCGTAGGGCCTTCCCCGGAGAGATCGGCGACCTGCACTTCCCGTCCAGCGTGTTCGACTCGTACACCGGGTCCCTGCTGCGGAACGTCGACGTCGAGGGCATCGCGGAGTCGGGGCTCAAGGTCGTCGTCGACGCCTCCAACGGCAGCGCCGGGCTTGTACTGCCCAGCCTCCTTGGGCGGCTCGGCGTGGACGCACTGACGATCAACCCCGGACTCGACGAATCGCGGCCCACCGAGTCCGCCGACACCCGGCGGGCCGGTCTGGTGCGGCTGGGGGAGATCGTGTCCTCCGCTCGGGCGGCCTTCGGGGTGCGGTTCGACCCGGTGGGTGAGCGGCTCTCCCTCGTCGACGAACTGGGCCGGATCATCGAGGACGACCGGGCCCTGCTGGTCCTCCTCGATCTTGTCGCCGCCGAGCGGCGCAGCGGTCGTGTCGCCCTGCCCGTGACGACCACGCGCGTCGCCGAGCAGGTGGCGGCCTACCACGGCACCCAGGTGGAGTGGACGACCACCTCGCCCGACGACCTGACCCGGGTGGGCCGTGAAGAGGACACCATCTTCGGAGGAGACGGGCGCGGAGGGTTCATCGTTCCCGAATTCAGCAGCGTCTTCGACGGGAGCGCCGCATTCGTCCGGCTCATCGGGCTCGTCGCGCGCACCCAGCTCACCCTGAGTCAGATCGACGCCCGTATTCCCCGGGCGCATGTCCTGCGCCGCGACCTGGCGACGCCCTGGGCCGTCAAGGGGCTTGTCATGCGGAGGGTCGTCGAAGCGGCAGGTGACCGCAGCGTGGACACCACGGACGGGGTCCGCGTGGTCGAGTCGGACGGGCGGTGGATCATGGTGCTGCCCGACCGGGCGGAGGCCGTCACCCATCTGTGGGCGGAAGGCCCGGACGACGCCTCGGCGCAGGCTCTGCTCGACGAGTGGGCCTCGGTGGTGGACAGCGCGGGCGACTGATGTGATGGCGGTGCGCCGCGACACCCCGGGCAGGGGGCCGCGGCGCACCGGTGGGGCCATTCGGCGGCAGCCGTGATGACGTGCGACGATGTGCGGCATGTCGCAGCAGTCCCCCGATCGGAGCACCGCCTCGCCGCCCGCCCGCCCCGACGCCTCCATGTCGCTGCTGAACAACGTGATGGACCACAGCCTCGACGACGGGTACGCGGAGGCCTCGGCGCGGCGCAAGGCCGACGGGAGCGCGGGGCTGCCGCGTACGCTCAAGTCGAAGCTCGGCCTGGCCGCCGGACTGGTGGTGGCCTCCCTGGTGGTCACCCTGGGCGCCGCCGAGGCGCGGATCTCGGCGCCGGTCGTCGCCAAGGAGCGCGAAGAGCTGATCGACCGGATCAACGCGGAGACGCGGGCGGCGGACACGCTGGAGTCGGAGGTCGACACGCTCCGCTCCGATGTGAGTGAACGTCAGCGCAAGGCCCTTGAGCGGCACGGCGGGGACCAGGGGGAGCTGGTGGCACTGCTGGCCGGAGCGACTCCGGTCGAGGGTCCCGGCGTGAAGCTGATCGTCGACGATGCGAAGAACACCGACCAGGGCGGCGGGGGGCCACGCGAGTCGTCGGGCTTCGCCGACACCGGACGGGTGCGCGACCGGGACATGCAGCGCGTCGTCAACGGTCTGTGGGAGTCCGGGGCCGAGGCCGTCGCCATCAATGGGCAAAGGCTGACGGCACTGTCGGCCATCCGGGCCGCCGGCGACGCCATACTGGTCGACAACAGACCGCTCGTACCGCCGTACACGGTGCTCGCGGTAGGGAACGGGAAGAAGCTCGCGACCGCGTTCCGGAGCAGCGCCGACGGCCAGTACCTGCAGGCGCTCAAGGAGAGCTTCGACATCCGCACCAGCATCTCCGATCAGGCGAAGGTGCGGCTTCCGGCCGCGCCGAGCCTGATCGTCCGTACAGCAGAGCCGAAGGCCGCCGGCAGTGGTGCGGCAGACACAGGGAAGGGCACATCGTGATCGCCGTACTGGGCCTCGTCGTGGGAGTCGTGGTCGGACTGTTGGTCCGGCCCGAGGTGCCGGCGGTGGTCGAGCCCTACCTGCCGATCGCGGTCGTCGCCGCGCTGGACGCCGTCTTCGGCGGTCTGCGGGCCATGCTCGACGGCATCTTCGTCGACAAGGTCTTCGTGGTCTCCTTCCTCTCCAACGTCGTGGTGGCCGCGCTGATCGTCTTCCTCGGCGACAAACTGGGAGTCGGCGCCCAGCTCTCCACGGGTGTGGTGGTCGTGCTAGGCATCCGGATCTTCTCCAACGCCGCCGCGATCCGCCGGCACGTCTTCCGGGCTTGAGGCCGATGAACAACGACGAGAATCCCCGCAGCGAACAGCCCGAGGACGGCGCGCCCGCTGTCCCGGAGGCCCCCGCGCCGCCGCCCGCGGCCAAGGAGGTGTCCGGTCGGCAGCGGCTCAGGGCCGGGCTGTGGCCGCCCCGGCTGAGCCGGGCCCAACTCATCGTCGCCGTGCTGCTGTTCGGGCTCGGTCTGGGGCTCGCGATCCAGGTGCGGTCCACCAATGACGACAGTGCGCTGCGCGGCGCCCGGCAGGAGGACCTGGTCCGCATCCTCGACGAGGTCGACGACCGGACCCAGCGTCTGGAAGACGAGAAGCAGCGCCTGGACGATCAGCGTGCCGAGCTGGAGAACAGCTCCGACCAGGCAGAGGAGGCCCGGAAGCAGACGCTGGAGAAGGAACGCCAGCTGGGTATCCTCGCGGGCACCGTGGCGGCCGAGGGTCCCGGCATCACGCTGACGATCACGGATCCCTCGGGGGCGGTCGCGCCCGACATGCTGCTCGACGCCATTCAGGAACTGCGGGCGGCGGGGGCCGAGGCGATCGAGGTCAACGCTGTGCGGGTGGTGGCCAACACCTACTTCTCCGGGGACGGCGGGGATGTCCAGGTGGACGGCAGGAAGATCGAAGCACCGTACGAGTTCACGGTGATCGGCAAGCCGCAGGACCTGGAGCCCGCCCTCAACATCCCCGGCGGCGTGGTCCAGTCGCTGGAGAAGGAGCAGGCCACCGTACTCGTGGAGCGGTCCGACGACATCGTCGTGGACGCCTTGCGACCGGCGCAGCGGCCTGACTACGCTCGGTCGTCATCCCCGTGAGCCGGGCGAGTGCGATGGCCGGTGGACCGGGTCGGACGGTTGCGGGGGGTCGGCGCACCGGATTGGTGGTGCGTGGTGGAAACTGTCGGGTGGATACGGACGTTGTGAAGATGTCCGGGTCGGCAGGTGTGTTCAATCAGGGTTCGTCCTGCCCCACGGGCGGGTCTACGTCGGTCAAGGGGAATCGCCCGTGAAGTTTTTTGCGAAGTTGTTCGGGAAGAGTGCACGCGAGGACAGCAACAGCGCTGCCCGCCACCGCGCGCCGCGCCACGGTCAGGGCGAGGAGCAGGATGCGGAGCGTCCGCTCTTCCGCGACGAGGTGTCCGGCGCCGCGGGTGGTGACGGCGTGTCGTCTGTTGACCCTGCCGGTGCCGGACGCATAGGTTTCGGCGAACCATCAGCCTCGGGTACGGGTGGAGGATTCACCTCGGAGGGCTCGTCGATGCCGGTCTGTACGAGGTGCGGTCACCGTAACGCGGAGGCCAGCAGGTTCTGTTCCAACTGCGGCGCGCCGTTGCGGGGCGGTGTTCCCGAGCGTCCCTCGGAGACGACGTCCACGATCTCCATTTCCGGTCTCGAGGCGTACGAGGCTGAGGCGACGGGCCAGACAGCTCTGCCTTCGCTCTCTCCGGAGGCTCAGGCCGCGGTCGACGCGCTGCCCGGCGGTTCGGCGCTGCTGGTCGTGCGGCGCGGCCCGAATTCCGGGAGCCGCTTCCTCCTCGACAGCGACCTGACCACGGCCGGCCGTCACCCGCAGAGTGACATCTTTCTCGATGATGTGACCGTGTCGCGGCGTCATGTGGAGTTCCGCAGGAGCCCGGACGGTAGCTTCACCGTGGGTGATGTCGGCAGCCTCAACGGCACCTACGTCAACCGTGAGCGCATCGATTCGGTCCTGCTGTCCAACGGCGACGAAGTCCAGATCGGAAAGTACCGCCTGGTCTTCTATGCGAGCCCGCGGGGCGTGTGACCAGCCCTCGGACTCCGTCCGGGGGGGACCCCCAGGAAGGCCCATGCAGCGAACACCGACAGGCGGTGCTGGCCACGGCACCGCCACCGCGGAAGCGCGCCCGATGAGCATCGGAACGGTGCTCATCCAGCTGCGCGAAGAGTTTCCCGAAGTCACCATCTCCAAGATCCGGTTCCTGGAGGCCGAGGGGCTCATCGAGCCGCAGCGCACTCCTTCCGGATACCGGAAGTTCGCCCCGCGTGATGTGGAGCGCCTGGCGCAGGTACTCCGCATGCAGCGGGACCACTACCTGCCGCTGAAGGTCATTCGGGAGCACCTGGACGCACTGGCCCGGGGGGAGCAGCCGGTCCTGCCCTCGCCCGGCGACCGCCGGGACCTCACCGACGGGGTGTGGGAGGCCGGTCCCGGAGCGGCGACCGCCGCCCGGATCGGTCGGGCCGAGCTGCTCGCGGCGGCCGAGGTCGACGAGGACCGGCTGGCCGAATGGGAGTCCTACGGGCTCATCGTCCCGGCTTCCGAGGGCGGCTATGACGCCGAGATGGTGAATGTCGCCAAGCTGGTGGCGGACCTGGGGCGTTTCGGTCTGGAGCCGCGCCATCTTCGCGCCATGCGGGCCTCCGCCGACCGGGAGGCGGGGCTGGTGGAGCAGCTGGTCGCGCCCCTGCGCCGGCACCGTAATCCGCAGACCAGAGCCCATGCCGAGGCCACCGCGAACGAGCTCGCCGAGCTGTCCGTACGGCTGCACGCGGCACTCGTGCAGAGTGCTTTGCGCAGCCGTCTGCACTGACCTCGGCGGAGCCCGACTACCCAAACATGGCGAGCACGTCCTAGGGTTGCTGTGTGAACGAGCTTGACGTTGTCGGTGTCCGGGTGGAAATGCCCTCCAACCAACCGATCGTTCTCCTGCGTGAAGTGGGAGGCGACCGGTACCTCCCCATTTGGATCGGTCCTGGGGAGGCGACCGCGATTGCCTTCGCCCAGCAGGGCATGGCTCCCGCCAGGCCGCTGACCCATGACCTGTTCAAGGATGTGCTCGAGGCCGTGGGCCAGGAACTCACCGAGGTCCGCATCACGGACCTCCGCGAAGGGGTCTTCTACGCGGAGCTCGTCTTCGCCAGCGGAGTTGAGGTGAGCGCCCGGCCCTCCGACGCCATAGCGCTCGCCCTGCGGACCGGCACGCCGATCTACGGCAGTGACGGCGTGCTGGACGATGCGGGCATCGCGATCCCCGACGAGCAGGAGGACGAGGTGGAGAAGTTCCGCGAATTCCTCGACCAGATCTCTCCGGAGGACTTCGGTACGAACAGCCAGTGACCGTCCCGCAAGGGTGCCGTCAGCGCATCCGACAAGCCTTTCCCGGAAACGAGACACGGGAAACCACCCTCAGGGTGATTATCACTCGGCGTGCCGAGTGTGGCGATCGTTGACGCACCCCGAGTGACTGCCTACCTTCGAGTGGGCAGGTCAAGGACGGAGGTCGGCGTGAGAAGCAGCGGCGACGGTACGGTGGCGGGTGGGCCGTATCCGCAGCACGGCAGTGGAGCCGACCACGCCATCAGGCAGCCGGTTCAACCGGCAGCGGTGGCAGCGGGCGGCATGGCAGCGGCGAGCGATGCCGGCGACATCGGCTATCGCGGACCGACGGCGTGCGCGGCGGCGGGGATCACCTACCGCCAGCTGGACTACTGGGCACGAACGGGACTGGTCGAGCCCAGTGTGCGCCCGGCCTACGGGTCGGGGACCCAGCGTCTCTACAGTTTCCGGGACGTGGTCCTCCTCAAGATCGTCAAGCGGTTCCTGGACACCGGGGTCGCTCTGCAGAACATCCGCACCACGGTCCAGCATCTGCGGGCCCGCGGTTTCCAGGATCTCGAGCGGATGACGCTGATGAGCGACGGGGCCACGGTCTACGAGTGCTCATCGCCCGACGAGGTCGTCAGCCTGCTCCAGGGCGGGCAGGGGGTCTTCGGGATCGCCGTCGGTGTCGTCTGGCGGGATGTGGACGCGGCGCTCTCCCAGCTGCACGGCGAGCGGGTCGACACCGGCGAGACGCTCGTCGGACACAACCCCGCGGACGAGCTGGCGCGGCGCCGCAACCGCGCCGGCTGAACACCGCTCGACGCACGGGACGACGAACGGCACTGACGACGGGACGGTCCGGCGCTCCCAGGAGCGCCGGACCGTCCCGTTGTCAGTGCCGTAGGGCAGCATCGACGGTGTGAGACCCGCGCCCACCATCCTTCACCTGGACATGGACGCCTTCTACGCGTCGGCGGAGCAGGCGGCCAAGCCGAGCCTGCGTGGCAAGGCGGTCGTGGTGGGCGGCCTCGGCCCGCGCGGTGTGGTCGCCACCGCCTCGTACGAGGCTCGGCGCCTGGGCGTGCACTCGGCGATGCCCACCGCTCAGGCCCGGCGGCTCGCACCGAACGCGGCCTATCTGGTGCCCCGCTTCTCCCTGTACCGGACGGTGAGCGACCAGGTGATGGAGCTCCTGGGGCGGCTGTCGCCCCTGGTGGAGCCGCTCAGCCTGGACGAGGCCTTCGTGGACCTGGAGGCCGGCGGGACGGCGGACGACTCGGCGTCGGCCCGTGCGACGGGGGAGGGGCTGAGGGCGGCCATCCGGGCGGTGACCGGCCTCAGCGGATCCGTCGGGCTGGCCGGTTCCAAGATGCTCGCCAAGATCGCCTCCGAGGAGGCCAAGCCCGACGGGCTGCTCGTCATCGAGCCGGGCACCGAGCGCGAGCTGCTCGCCCCCATGTCCGTCCGCATCCTGCCGGGGGTCGGTCCGGCCACCGGGGACCATCTCAGACGCGCGGGGATGACCACCGTCCACGACCTGGCCGAGGCGGGCGAGGCGGAGCTCGTACGGCTGGTCGGCAAGGCTCACGGCCACGGGCTGTACCGGATGGCGCTGGGGCTCGACGACCGGCCGGTGGTCGCCGAGCGGGACGCCAAGTCCGTATCGGTGGAGGACACCTTCGACGTGGACCTGCACGACCGGGTGCGGGTGCGCGCCGAGGTGGAGCGGCTTGCCGTCCGGTGCGTGGAACGGCTGCGCGCCGCTGACCGGTCGGGCCGCACGGTGGTGCTGAAGGTGCGCCGCTACGACTTCTCCACGCTGACCCGCTCCGAGACCCTCAGAGGCCCCACGGACGACCCCACGGTGGTCCGTGGGGCGGCGGCGCGGCTGCTGGAGTCCGTCGACACCACGGGAGGCGTACGGCTCCTGGGGGTCGGCGTCACGGGGCTTGCCGACTTCACTCAGGAGGACCTGTTCGCCCAGGCCGCCGATGCCCGGGATCTTGTACGGCGGGCCGAGGAGGACCGGGTGCCGGCTGTGGAGGGCGGCGAGGAGGCCGTCCCGGAACCCGAGCCGGACGGGGCGGAGCTGCTCGCAGCCCGGCGCTGGCCCGCCGGACACGACGTGCACCACGAGGAGCACGGGCACGGCTGGGTGCAGGGGAGTGGGGTGGGCCGGGTCACCGTCCGGTTCGAGGAACCGTGGAGCGCACCCGGCCGGGTCCTCACATTCCGCGTCGACGATCCGATGCTGCGGCCCGCCGATCCGCTGCCGCTCGTCCGCGAGCCGGCCGGCTACTCCTCCTGGCCCGCCAGTTTGCCGAAGTCCCGGTCGGACGACGGACCCTCCGTGGGCGGGGAGTCCAGCCCGTAGTGGCGGTAGAGCTGTAGTTCCTGCTCGGGCGAGAGGTGACGGCCGACGCCGAAGTCCGGCGCGTCCTTGATCAACGCGCGGTCGAAGGGGACGCGGAGCACGTCCTCGACGAATTCGCTGGGTTCCAGGGGGACGAAGGCGTCCCTGCTGAACAGGCCGGTGCGGACGGCCGCCCACTCGGGCACGCCCGTCGCGTCGTCGAGATAGACCTCATCCACCGTTCCGATCTTGGCGCCCTTGCGATCGAATGCCTTGCGGCCGATCAGGCGGCGCGGATCGATATCGGTCTGCACGGTGCCTCCCACTGGTCGCAACTGCTCGGGGTGGTCCCTGTTGCTCCACCAGCACCACACAAGTGCAGATCCGTGGTGTCGGCCACTCGAGAGCTCCGGAGTATTGGCCGCTGGTAGGCTGGCAGTGGCTGCTGACCCCGTGCGGGAGAGTCCTCCGGTGCAGAATCCGGAGGCGCCGAAGGAGCAACTCCTCCCCGGAATCTCTCAGGCCCCCGTACCGCACGGTTGAGGTCACTCTGGAAAGCAGGGCGGTTCCGTGCGGGCGCAGGCTCGGACGGACTCGACCCTCACCGACGGTGAAAGCCGGCACGCCTCTGGGCGGGCCGGTGAAGCTCTCAGGTTGAGATGACAGAGGGGGAGGCCGTTCGGGCACCCGCGCCGTGGTGCCCCTCGCAGGTCGTGACAGACCAGGAGGCCTCCACCATGACCCCCCGTCGCACTTCGCTCTCCCAGCTGGAGCAGGGCATTCCGTTCGAGCAGCGCCACATAGGGCCCGATGCCGGAGCCCAGGCGAAGATGCTCGCCCAGGTCGGTTACGGCTCCCTCGACGAGCTGACCGCCGCCGCGGTGCCCGACGTGATCAAGAGCGCGGAGGCACTGAACCTTCCCTCGGCGCGTACCGAGGCGGAGGTCCTGGCCGAGCTGCGGTCGCTGGCCGACCGCAACGAGGTGCTGGCCCCGATGATCGGCCTCGGCTACTACGGCACCTTCACGCCGCCCGTCATCCTGCGCAACGTCATGGAGAACCCCGCGTGGTACACGGCCTACACGCCGTACCAGCCGGAGATCTCCCAGGGCCGCCTGGAGGCCCTGCTGAACTTCCAGACGATGGTCGCCGAGCTGACCGGGCTGCCCACCTCCGGCGCCTCCCTGCTCGACGAGGGCACCGCGGCCGCCGAGGCGATGGCGCTCGCCCGGCGCGTCGGCAAGGTCAAGAAGGGCGTCTTCCTGGTCGACGCCGACACCCTGCCGCAGACCGTCTCGGTGATCGAGACCCGTGCCGAGCCCACCGGCGTCGAGGTCGTCGTCGCCGACCTGAGCGACGGAATCCCCGCCGAGATCGCCGAGCGCGGCGTCTTCGGTGTGCTGCTCCAGTACCCGGGCGCCTCCGGTGCGGTGCGCGTCATCGAGCCCGTCATCGAGCAGGCACACGAGCTCGGCGCGATCGTCACCGTCGCCGCCGACCTGCTGGCCCTCACGCTGCTCACCTCGCCCGGCGCGCTCGGCGCGGACATCGCGGTCGGCACCACCCAGCGCTTCGGCGTCCCGATGGGCTTCGGCGGCCCGCACGCCGGCTTCATGGCGGTCCGCGAGAAGTTCGCCCGCTCCCTGCCCGGCCGCCTGGTGGGCGTCTCCGTCGACGCCGACGGCAACAAGGCCTACCGCCTGGCCCTCCAGACCCGCGAGCAGCACATCCGCCGCGAGAAGGCCACCAGCAACATCTGCACCGCGCAGGTCCTGCTCGCCGTCATGGCCGGGATGTACGCGGTCTACCACGGCCCCGAGGGGCTGCGGACGATCGCCCGTCGCACCCACCGCTTCGCCGCGATCCTGGCCGACGGCCTGCGGGGCGCCGGCGTCGATGTCGTGCACGGCGCGTTCTTCGACACCCTGACCGTGCGCGTCCCGGGCAAGGCCGCGGGTATCGTCGCGGACGCCCGGGAGCGCGGGGTCAACCTCCGCCCCGTCGACGCCGACCACGTCTCCATCGCCTGCGACGAGACCACCACCCGGGCGCAGATCGCCGCCGTCTGGGCCGCTTTCGGCGCCGAGGGCGACATCGAGGCGCTGGACGCCACGGTCGCCGACACGCTGCCCGAGGCGCTGCTGCGCTCCGACGACATCCTGACCCACCCGGTCTTCCACCAGTACCGCTCCGAGACCGCGATGCTGCGCTACCTGCGCAAGCTCGCCGACCGTGACTACGCGCTGGACCGCGGCATGATCCCGCTCGGCTCCTGCACCATGAAGCTGAACGCGACCGCCGAGATGGAGTCGATCACCTGGCCCGAGTTCGGCGCGCTGCACCCCTTCGCCCCGGCCGAGCAGGCACAAGGCTTCCTCACCCTCATCCGTGAGCTGGAGGAGCGCCTGGCCGAGGTCACCGGCTACGACGCGGTGTCCATCCAGCCCAACGCCGGCTCCCAGGGCGAGTTCGCGGGTCTGCTGGCCGTCCGGGCGTACCACCGGGCCAACGGCGACGACCAGCGCACCGTCTGTCTCATCCCGTCCTCCGCGCACGGCACCAACGCCGCCAGCGCCGTCATGGCCGGCATGAAGGTCGTCGTGGTGAAGACCGCCGACGACGGCGAGGTCGACATCGCGGACCTGCGCGCCAAGATCGAGCAGCACCGTGACGAGCTGGCCGTGCTCATGATCACCTACCCGTCCACGCACGGGGTGTTCGAGGAGCACGTCGCCGACATCTGCGGCGAGGTGCACGACGCCGGCGGCCAGGTCTACGTCGACGGCGCCAACCTCAACGCGCTGGTCGGGCTCGCCAAGCCCGGCAAGTTCGGCGGCGACGTCTCGCACCTGAACCTGCACAAGACCTTCTGCATCCCGCACGGCGGCGGCGGCCCCGGCGTCGGCCCGGTCGGCGTCCGCGCGCACCTCGCCCCGTACCTCCCCAACCACCCCCTCCAGCCCGCCGCGGGCCCGGAGACCGGTGTGGGCCCGATCTCGGCCGCTCCGTGGGGTTCGGCGGGCATTCTGCCGATCTCGTGGGCGTACGTCCGTCTGATGGGCGGCGAGGGCCTCAAGCGGGCCACCCAGGTCGCCGTGCTGGCCGCGAACTACATCGCCAAGCGCCTGGAGCCGCACTTCCCGATCCTGTACAACGGCCCGGCCGGTCTGGTCGCGCACGAGTGCATCGTGGACCTGCGTCCGATCTCCAAGGCGACCGGCGTCTCCATCGACGACGTGGCCAAGCGTCTGATCGACTACGGCTTCCACTCGCCGACCATGTCGTTCCCGGTGGCCGGCACGTTGATGATCGAGCCGACGGAGAGCGAGGACCTCGCGGAGCTCGACCGGTTCTGCGACACCATGATCGCGATCCGGGCCGAGATCGAGAAGGTCGCCACGGGGGAGTGGAGCGAGGACGACAACCCGCTGTCCAACGCCCCGCACACCGCGGCCGCGCTCGGTGGCGACTGGGACCACGGCTACAGCCGCGAGGAGGCGGTCTTCCCGGCCGGTGTGTCCGCCGCGGACAAGTACTGGCCGCCGGTGCGTCGCATCGACGGGGCCTTCGGCGACCGGAACCTGGTCTGCTCCTGCCCCCCGCTGGACGCGTACGACGACTGAAGCCGCCTGTCCTGGGGCGTGTGCCGTGAGCGGCGTACGCCGGACATGCGTCGGGGCCGGTGCGGAGATCTCTCCGGGCCGGCCCCTGTTCGTTGGGCCGTCCTCAGGCGGCCTTCACCACGCGGCCGACTGCCAGCGGCCGGTGCGGGGCGATGATCTGCCCGTCGGGCAGCAGTTCGCCGGTGTCCTCGAAGAGCAGGACGCCGTTGCACAGGAGGCTCCAGCCCTGTTCGGGGTGGTGGGCCGTCAGGCGGGCGGCCTCCCGGTCGGGCGAATCGGCGGTGGGGCAGGGTGGCTGGTGCTGGCACATGGATGGGTTCTTTCGCTGCGTCGAGTCGAGTGTCCTGCGGCTGGATGAGGTGTTCATGGCCGCCCCCGTATCAGTCGGTCCGGTCCCAGTGTTGCCCCACGGGGAAGATTCCGCAGGGATTTCGCTGCAGCACCCGTACTCCTCCCATGACGCATCACCCGCGCGGACGGTTCACCGCAACTGCACTGTCCTTCTGGGTGGTTCGGGGTGGCCGGATGGGGCTAGTCCGAGTGAGCAGCAGACCGCCCCCGCAGCACCCCCTTCCGCCGCCCGCACACCGGGCGGCGGAAGGGGGTGCTGCGGGGGCGGTCTGCGGGGGCGACTCCGGTCAGGCCGAGCTGAGGAGCGGCCCGGGGGCCACCCGCAGCGAGATGACGGGCAGCAGATCGGCGACCCGGTGCGGGCGGTGGGCGGCGATGCCCGGCGGGGCCGGCGCCAGGGGCACCAGGACGTCCGCCGGCGCGAGCATCCCGCCGGCGGGATCGGCCTCGGTGTCGCCGTGCAGCCAGAGGGTGAGCATGTACAGCTCGGGGATGGACAGCAGCCGCGCCTGGCAGGCGGTGGCCGACGCCTCCGCCTGCCGGACGGCCAGCTCGGTCGAGGCGAGGTAGGGCCCCTCGAAGAAGTGCGAGAACGTCCAGCCGTCGGGGGTGAGCACCGTGTCCGCCGCGGCGACCGCGCGGCCCTCGCTCCGGATCAGGAAGCGCCAGGCCGCGAGGCGTGTCAGGGGCGCTGTCCGGGTGGGAGTGAGCCGGTCCAGCACATGGACGGGAAGCGGTAGTTCGGGACTCAGCGGTCCCTGGACGGACCGGAGAGCGGATGTTCGGGCCTCGCGGACCGCGGTGGGAGAACCGAGGGCCGCGAGAACGCTGCGCAGGGCGGGCGCGGGAGCCGGGGGAACATGCAGCGGCATAGTGGGTCGCCTCTCACTTGGAGACACGGTGGAGCTTGGGCGGGTGCAGACGGCGCTGTCGGCATGCGGGGCCTGAGACGGCCGGTGACGGGCGAGTCGTATCAACTCTCTGCCTCGTTGAGCGAAGTTTATATGACGCATGTTCACACAGTGTTTCCGCTAGCAGCCGATGATATGTCTCACAAGGCGTCATCCGGCCTTCGAATCGCGGTATTCCTGGTGATTTGAGCCCTTGTTGTCGAACTCGACCTGGCATCCTTCCGGCGGTGCGGTCGGCCGAAACTCGTCGGTGTTTCCGCCACGGATGACCCAGCCGAAAATGCGGGGAGCCGCATGCCGCAGGAATGTGCCCCCGGTCTCCTTCCATCAGACTATCGGGTATCGGAGGCCAGTGGGGGCGTTACGGATCACTTCCGCTGGGCATTATCGATCGTGATGCGAGCGGCCTGGGCCGCGGGCCGCCCACTGGAGGAGGGACCCCTAGATGGGGGAGAAGGTCGTGGCGGTAGCCGTTGACCTGTCCGATCGACAGGCATACCGCACCAAGCTCAACCAGTGCCTGGAGGCTCTGGGCAGACTCCTGGCGGAGCGGAGGTTCGACCGGCCGCGGAACCTGATGGGGCTGGAGATAGAGCTGAATCTCGCGGGTTCCGACGGGATGCCCCGGATGATGAATCAGGAAGTGCTCCAGCGCATCGCGAGCCGGGATTTCCAGACCGAACTGGGGATGTTCAATCTCGAAGTGAATATTGTTCCGCACCGCCTCGGCGGCCGGGTATTCGATCAGCTCTCGGAGGAGTTGCGAACCGGACTCGCCTATGCGCACCGCAAGGCGGGGGAGGTGGACGCGGGGATCGTGATGATCGGGATCCTGCCCACCCTGGGGGAGCGCGACGTGGTGTCCGCGAATCTCTCGGACGTGGACCGTTACACCCTGCTCAACGATCAAATGGCGGCCGCCCGCGGGGAGGATTTCGCCCTCGATATCGAAGGCGTCGAGCGATTGGTCTGCACCTCGCCTTCGATCGCCCCGGAGTCGGCCTGCACCTCGGTCCAACTGCACCTCCAGGTGACGCCGGCCCGGTTCGCCGACGTGTGGAACGCCGCCCAGGCGATCACCGGCGTTCAGATCGCGCTGGGCGCCAATGCCCCCTTCCTCTTCGGCAAGGAGCTCTGGCGGGAGTCACGGCCGCCGCTGTTCCAGCAGGCCACCGACGTACGGCCGCCGGAGCTGGCGAACCAGGGCGTGCGCCCCAGGACCTGGTTCGGTGAGCGCTGGATCGGCTCCGCCCACGAGCTCTTCGAGGAGAACCTGCGCTACTTTCCGCCGTTGCTGCCGATCTGCGACGACGAGGACCCCCTGAAGGTGCTGGACGAGGGCGGGGTGCCCGAGCTGGCCGAGCTGGTGCTGCACAACGGCACCGTCTACCGCTGGAACCGCCCGGTGTACGGGATCGCCGACGGTGTTCCCCATCTGCGGGTGGAGAACCGGGTGCTGCCCGCCGGGCCGACGGTCACCGATGTGATCGCCAACGCCGCGTTCTACTACGGGCTCGTACGGGCGCTCGCCGAGGAGTCCCGGCCGGTGTGGAGCAGGCTGCCGTTCGAGGCCGCCGAGGAGAATTTCACCGAGGCCTGCCGGCACGGCATCGAGGCCGAGCTGCTCTGGCCCCGGCCGGGCCGCTCCGGAGGGCTGGCCAGGATCCCCGCCGTACAGCTGGTGCTGGAGGAACTGCTGCCGCTGGCCGCCGTGGGCCTGGACGCCTGGCACATCGAGCCCGCGGACCGGGACCGCTATCTCGGAGTGATCGAGGAGCGCTGCAGGCGGCGCGTCAACGGGGCCTCCTGGCAGGTGGCCACGTACCGCCGGGCCCTGGACGCCGGACTCGGGCGCGACGCGGCACTCGCGGCGACCACGCGCCGCTACGCCGAGCTGATGCACGCCGGGGAGCCGGTGCACACCTGGCCGGTGGGATTCCCGGCGCCCTGAGGCCGCCGCCGCGCCGGGCACCGAGGACGCACGGCAGTGACGGGTCCGGTTCCGGGCCGGTCACTGCCGTGCGGCGCGTGCGGCTTCGGCTTCCACCCGGTCACTCCTGTGCGGCGCGTCCGTTCTGGCCCGCTGCCATGATGGCCTGCAGGATCACCGCCTGGATCTCCGCCGGGTCGCTCACCTCGTAGCCGTCGCCGCCGGTGACCCGTGCGATCTCGGCGACCTCGTCGCGGTCCGCGTCCGGGCCCACGGCGATGGCGATGACCGGGACGGGGCGCTCCGGGTCGCGGAGCTCCTTCAGCTCGGCGGTGAGCCCGGTCCGCGAGATGCCGTTCTCGTCCTGGTCGGAGCCGTCGGTGAGGATCACCAGGGCGTTGAACTTGCCCTTCACGAACGTCGACCGGGCCTCCTTGTACGCGGCCAGCGTCGTGTCGTACAGCCCGGTCGCACCGCCCGGCACCGGCCGCAGGCCCGCGAACGCGGCCGTGAGCTTCTCCCGGTGGGTCCCGCCGCCCGCGGCCGGGTCGCCGAGCCGCTTCGTCGGCATGAGCCGCCGGTAGTCCTTCTCGCCGTCCAGCGTGGTGGCGAACTCCCACAGCCCGATCTCGTCGTCCGGGTTGAACTGGCCCAGCGCCCGGATCAGCGACTCCTTGGTGACGTCCATCCGGGACTGGCCCCGGCCCGGCACGAGTGTCGCCATGGAGCCGGAGGCGTCGACCACCGTGGTCAGCCGGGCGCTCTGCACGGTGACGGTCCACATCCCGAGCGTTTCCCGGAGCTCCTCCGTCGAGGGCGGCTCGGTGGCCGGTGCGGCGTACGGCTGGGGTTTCCTGCCGCCGGCCGCCACGACGAGGGAGTCCCTCGCGGTCCCGTCGCCGGCCCGGAACCCGTGCTCGGCGAAGGTGTCCTGAGCCTCCCGGTCGCCCAGCAGGTTCATGAAGCGCAGGGCCGCGCGGGACTCCGCGGTGCTCAGGCGTACCTCGTTCACCAGCGTGTCGGGTAGTCCAGCAGCGGAGTGCCGTCCTCCGGGTAGAAGAGGTCCAGCTTGCCCCCGCCGGTCGCCTCCGCGTTGTGCGTGAACGCCGACTGTTCGGAGATCAGAACCGCCTGGTTGCGCTTCGGGTTGCCCTCCTCGGCCCCGGACGTGCTCCGCGCCAGGGTCTCCAGCACCTGCGCGTCGCTGTCCGACATCCGCTCGGCGAGCACCTTCGCGGTCCGGGCGACCCGGGTGTCACTGTCCCCGCCCTGTCGCGCGGACGAGGCGCCGATGCCGGCGAGCGCCAGCAGCCCGGTGGCGCTGCGCGCCGGGTCCGCGGCGCCGAGTCGTACCCGGTCCGACCCGAGCGCCCCGGCGACCAACTCGGCCCAGGTGTACGTCTTCCCGGGCCAGCCCAGCGTCCGCGAGGCGGACGGCACCATGGCCAGGGTCACCGGTGAGAAGGCCACCGAATCGGACGGGGAGACGGGAATGCCCTCCCCCAGCCCCTTGGCCCTCTCCAGCCACAGATCGGAGTCGGGCAGCCAGACCTGGAAGTCGGGATCCGCGCCCCCGGCGGCGAGGGCTTCGGCGACCTTGTGCGAATCGCGGGCCAGCACCTCCACCGCGAGGCAGCGGCCGTCGGCCCTGACCTCGTCCGCGCGGGCCTGCTCGGCGATGGAGCGTACGGCGGGGGCGATGTCCGGGGACGCGACCACGGACAGCCGCACGGCGGAGTCCGCGCAGGATTCGGAGAACGACAACTGGCCGCCCCTGGCCGCCACGGCCGTTCCCGTCGCCGCGGCGAGGACGAGCAGGGTGGCGATGACCACCGTACGACGTCGGCGCCGGGGGCGCGGGTGGTCCCGGCCTCCTTCCGCCGCGTAGCCGTCGGGCAAGCTATGACGTCCCATGTCGGTGGTGCCCCTCCTTGAAGGTGAAACAAGGAAAAGGGGGACCACACACATCAGCGATGGCGGTCGTCCGCCAGCCTGTCACGCATGATCTTCGTACCTGTATTCGAGACCCTAGTGGGACGGTGAGTGGGATGAGACGCGATTGCAGAACTAAAGGCAGGTGTACAGGTGGAGACCGGGCGCATGGCTGATTCTTTTCCTCAAGAGGCCGTTTCGCGAGGGAACTTGCGGTCCGAGACGGTGCTGGTCCTGGCGCTCTCGCTGGGTGCCAGCGCGGTGTCCTCCCTCATCAGTTTTGTCGGATCACTGACGAAGCCGGGAGGTCTGCAGGATCAGGCGGCCAAGCTCAACGGTTCGTACGCTCCGGACCGTCCATGGCTTGATCTGTCATGGCAAATGTTCGGAATCGCAACGGCTCTGGTGCCGGTCGCGCTGGTCGCGCACCTGCTGATCCGGGAGGGAACGGGCCTGCGGGCCATCGGCTTCGACCGGGCCAGGCCCTGGTTCGACCTCGGCCGGGGAACCCTGGTCGCGGCCGGCATCGGCAGCGCGGGCCTGGCCTTCTACCTCGTGGCCCACGCCACGGGATTCAGCCTGACGGTCGTGCCCGAGTCCCTGCCCGAGGTCTGGTGGAAGTTCCCCGTACTGATCCTCTCGGCGATCCAGAACTCCGTGGTGGAGGAGGTCATCGTCGTCGGGTATCTGCTGCGCAGACTCGGGCAGTTGGGCTGGACGCCGATGGCCGCCCTGGTGGCCAGCTCCGTACTGCGCGGGTCGTACCACCTGTATCAGGGGATCGGCGGCTTCATCGGCAACGTGGTGATGGGTGTCGTCTTCGTGCTGCTCTACCGGCGCTGGGGCCGGGTGGGCCCGCTGGTCGTCGCCCACGCGCTCCTGGACATCGGGGCGTTCGTCGGATACGCGCTGCTCGCGGGCCGGGTCGACTGGCTGCCGACGCTCTGAGCGCGGTGCCCCGGGCGTTGGACGCGCCCCGGCGGGCCCGTGCTCAGAACGTGGTGAGCAGTTCGCCGTCGATCACCGTGACCGCCGTGCCGGTCAGCAGGGTGCGTTCGCCGCGCAGCGCGGTGCGGACCAGCCCCGAGCGGGCGGACGCCTGGAGGCCGGTGAGGTCGTCGCGGCCGAGGCGGGCCGACCAGAAGGGGGCCAGCGCGGTGTGGGCGCTGCCGGTGACCGGGTCCTCGTCGATGCCGACGCCCGGGAAGAAGCCGCGCGAGACGTAGTCGTAGCCCCGGGCGGGGTCCTCGGCCGCGGCGGTGGCGATGACGCCGCGCCGGGAGTGGGCCACCAGCGCGGCGAAGTCCGGGGCGAGCGCCCGTACGGTCGCCTCGTCGCGGAGCTCGACGAGCAGGTCACCGATGTGCTCGCCGGTGTCGTGCACCGAGATGGGATCGGCCCCGAGGGCGTCGGCGAGGCCGTACGGCACCGGCTCCTCGGTCAGCGCGGAGGTCGGGAAGTCGAGGGTGAGGGTGCCGTCCGGGTGGGCGGTCGAACTCAGGATCCCGCAGCGCGCGGCGAACCGCACCGGGCCCGTGGCCAGGCCCGAGGTGTGCAGGACGTGGGCGGTGGCGAGCGTCGCGTGCCCGCACATGTTCACCTCGGTGGCCGGGGTGAACCAGCGCAGCGCCCAGTCGGCCGTGCCCCCCGGCGGCAGCGGGTGGGCGAAGGCCGTCTCGGAGAGGTTGACCTCGGCGGCGATCTCCGAGAGGCGTTCGGCGGCCGGGAACGCGCCGCCCTCCAGCAGGAGCACGCCGGCGGGGTTTCCGGCGAAGGGGCGGTCGGTGAACGCGTCGACGATGCGAATTCTCATGGGGTGACCGTAGAGCGCGGGCGCGGAGACGGGCCAAGGCCAATTGCGGGTGTCTGGCCCCTGCCCGTCCGTCCGTCGTGCCGAGCGGTCGTGCCGGCCGGAGCTACCGGCCACTGCGGGAGGTCCGCCGGCTCACGTCGTTCCGTCGGCCGCTGTTCCTCCCGCGGGGCACGGAAGCACACGCCCCAGGCGGGCGAGCGGGGACGCGGCCATCAGGAGCGGGGACAGCATCATGCCCGCGGCCGTCACCAGGAGCCCGGCGCGCGGACCCCACTCCTGCGCGAGGAAGCCGCCGAGCAGCGAGCCGAGCGGAGTGAACCCCATACCGACGAAGGCGATCGTCGCGGCCGCACGCCCTTGCATCCCGTCCGGCGTGACGGCCTGCCGCACCGACATGACCGTGACGTTCACCAGCTGGCTGAAGGTCCCGAACACGAAGTTGGCGGCAAGGAGCGCGAGGACCGTCGCGGCCGAGGAACCGTGCAGTGCCGGTACGCAGAGCAGGGCCCCGTTACCGAGCACCGCCGCCGACACGAGCACCACGCCGTGGCCGAACCGCCCCGGCAGCCGTGCGGCCAGGACCGAGCCCAGGAGCGCGCCCGGCCCGGTCGCCGCGAGAGCGAGGCCGACGGTGGCGCCCGCCAGGTGCAGTTCGCGCGGAAGGAAGAGACGGCCCGACCGGAACCCGGACCGCCGGAGGAAGAAGGAGAGGGAGAAGGGGGAGAGGGAGGGGACTGCACAGAAACCTCTGGGGTCGCCGGGTACGAGAACCGCCGCCCGGCGCGCGAAAGCACACCCGGGCATCGGGCGGGTAGGGGCTCGCTGTGCCGCGATCTCAGGGGCAGCACGCGATGACGGGCCGGTCTCGGCCTACGACGTCAGCGCGCGCTCGGACGACCGGGCATGTCTCTCCGCTCCTGGTGGGTCATTCGTCGGCCGGAGCGCTAGCGCTCGGCGGGCGGGGGCGAAAGGCGATTATGGGGAGTCCTGGCGGTCTTGGGGGTCCTGGTGGTTCGGGCGTCCTCGCCGGTGACCCGTCCCGGCGAGGACGCCGTGATCCGCAGTGCCGGGTATCGCCCTTCCGTCGGTACTGCTCGCGCCGGTTCGACCGGCACGAGCAGTACCGACGGCGAGGTCGCATCACGCGACGGCGGTGCCCTCGAGTTCGACCAGCTGGCCGGGGACCGCCAGTCGTGTCACCCCGAGCATGGTGCCGGCCGGCGCCACCCCGGCCGCGCCCAACCGCCCCGCCAGGGCACCGTAGTGCTGGAAGAGCAGATCGACGTCGGTCGTGTAGACGTTGAGGCGGACAAGGTTCGCGAGGGACATGCCGGCCTCGCCGAGCACGGCCTCCAGGTTGTCGACGCTCAGCGTCAACTGCGCCGCCATGTCGCCGTCGTGCTGGGGCTTGCCGTCGACGCTCATCGCGGTCTGCCCCGAGACGTACAGGGTCCGGGCCTGCCCGGAGACGACTTCACCCTGGTTGAACCCCAGATCCACCGACCACGTCACCGGGTTGACGGCTGTTCGTTCCACTGCCACTTCAGCTCCATTCGATTCAGGGAGTACGTACGTCCATGGGCTCGGCGGCCGCCGCTTCGACGTCGTGCTGAGGGAGCCTCCCAACCGATGACGACACCCTTGGTCGTGTATTTCGCTACCGTTCCCGTATGCGCGCCGACCGATTGGTCTCACTGGTCCTGCTGTTGCGTCAGCGCGGTCGGCTGTCTGCGGCCACGCTGGCCCGTGAGCTGGAGGTGTCCACCCGTACCGTGCTGCGCGACATCGAGGCGCTGTCCGCCGCCGGCGTTCCGGTCTACGCCGAACGCGGCCGGCACGGCGGGTTCGCGCTGCTGCCCGGTTTCCGGACCGAGCTCACCGGGCTGAATCACGACGAGGCCCTCGCCCTGCTGGCCGCCGGATCAGGGCGCGGGGAGCAGGTGCTCGGGCTCGGATCCGCGCTTGCCTCGGCCATGCGGAAGGTGGTCGACGCGCTGCCCGAAAGCCATCAGGCCACCGCGAGCGACGGGGCCCAGCGGTTTCTCGTCGACCCGGAGACCGACCTGCTCTCACGCCGGGCCGTCGCCGACGAGGTGCCCGGCGCCACCATGGTCGAGGTCCGTCGCGCCGTGCTCGCCGGGCACAAGCTGCGCATCCACTACGCGGCCACGGGCCAGGCGCCGCAGTGGCGCACGGTGGACCCGATCGGCCTGGTCACCGTACGGGGCCGGGGCTATCTGCTGGCGACGAGAGCCGGCGCGGACCGCACCTACCGGCTGTCGCGTGTGCTGGCCGCCGAGGAGCTCCCCGAAACGGCACAGCGGCCGGACCGGGTCGATCTGGACCGGATCTGGCGGGAACGTTCCGCGCGGTTCCTCTCCGACGACCACCTCACCGTGCTGGTGCGGGTGAACCCTGCGCGGCGGGAGGAGCTGCTGGACACCGTGCTGACCGTCCGCGCGGAAGACCCCGACGCGGACGGCCGGCCGCGGCTGGAGGTCACCTTCCAGGATTCCCGGCACGCCGAATGGGCGCTGTGGCAGCTCGGTACGGATGCGGAGGCCCTGGCCCCGCAGTCCTTGCGCAGCGCCCTGCGCGACCGCGCCGCCACGGTCGCGGCCCGCTACGGAGACGCGTCCTGAGAGCTGTTCGGCCGGACAGGTCGGACGCTGCCGCCCCGCGGCGGCGGTACGTCAGCTCTGTGCGCTGTCGTCGTCCGTCTGCCCGGTGCTCTCAGCCGCGCCTGTCTTCTCGCGCATCTTGCGAACCAGCTCCGCCTTCTGGTCGGCCGCACCCTGGCGGTCGAGGTTGCGGTGCGGACCGTTGTTCTGCCGTTCGGCGCGGGACAGCTTCTTGCGCTGGCCGCCGCCCTGGCCCACGGGGTTGTTGATGTTCTTGCTCACGGTCACGGGTTCTCCCGGTAATGATGTGAAGTGATCTACGGATTCATCGGTGGGGGACGGGCGGCGACGTCGCAGGACGTCAGCGGCGGCCCATCACGCGCTCACTCGTAAATCGGCGTCTGGAATGACAAAGACGTTACCCGGTTCCGTCGGCTCCGCACACCAACCTTCTCGCCGCCCCGGCGTCGGCCGCGCCTCGGAGAGCGCCCAAAGGGCCATTTCGTGCGTACGACGCCGTCGGTGACGGCGAGATGATCCAGGAGATCGGCGAGCGCAGCGGCGGGGCCTGGCGGCCCAGCCCCGGCTCCGTCTATCCGACGCTCCAGCTGCTGGAGGACGAGGGTCTGATCGTCAGCGCCAGCGAGGGCGGCAAGAAGCTGTTCACGCTCACCGACGCCGGACGGAACGAGGCCGAGACCGGGCCCGAGGCTCCGTGGGAGGAGGCCGGGCGCGGTGTGGACTGGGAGGGCGTCAACGAGATCCGGCAGGCCGGATTCGGTCTGATGGAGGCGTTCGGGCAGGTCTGGAGGACCGGCTCGGCCGATCAGCGGCAGAAGGCGCTGACGGTCATCAACGACGCGCGCAAGAGGCTCTACCTGATCCTCGCCGACGAGCACTGAGCCGGGCGTGAAGCGAGCCGTGTGTGAAGCGAGTGAAGCCGGACATGCGGGAAAGGCCCCGCGGGACGATTCCGCGGTGCCTTTCGCGCACCGTGCGGCCGGGCGTGATCAGGGGGTTACGAGCACGCCGAGCTTGCGCAGTGACTCCTGGAGCGCCGCCGTCGCGGAGTCCTTGAGCTTGCCGCCCATCAGGGAGACCGCCGCGCCGGTGAACTCGCCGTCGATGCGCATGGTCGTGGCGTCGCCCTCCGGGGTCAGGGAGTACCGCATGGCCAGGTTGACCCCCATCGGGCCCTTGCCGCGGGTCGCCAGCAGGCGGCCCTTCTCCAGTTCGTCGACCGTCCAGACCACCTCGGCCGGGAAACCCATCAGCTTCATGTTCTCCTCGTAGGTGGCCGCGAGCTCCAGTTCGGCCGGGCCGCCCCGGGGGAAGCTGGTGTGGGTGGCGTTCCACTCCCCGTACGACGAGAAGTCCGTCAGGCGGTCCCAGACCTTCTCGGTGGGCGCCTCGATGCGTGCCTCGGCGCTGACTTCAGCCATGCGGCCACCCCTGGTTCGTCCGGTTTCGGTGTCGCGGAACGTAGTGGCAGCTGTGCCAACATTCAATACTGATGAGCCGTCAGATCTGTTGGGGCTGCCGGTTCCGCCAGATCACCGCGGCGTCGAAGCGGTCCGAGGCGCGGGGATGGGGGCCCTCGTCGTGGCAGTGGAAGGCCGTCCAGAAGAGATCGGCGGGCAGGGCGTCGGCGGGTGCGTACACGCGGTAGACGTACTGCAGCCCGTCCTGGGCCAGCAGGGCGACCATCCAGAACACCTGTTCCTCCCCTCCCGCCCCCGCCGCGTGCGCTGTGGCGTGAGGGACGTACGCGCGGGGGTCGGCGGTTGCCCCGGGGGCGTGCGATGCAAGGCGGCGCGCGCCCCGAGAGCCGACATGGTTGTGCCTTTCGGCACGATCTCATCCGCAAGGATGATGGGTCGCTCCGGCGTCCCCAACTTCGGTGGGATGCCCGATGGGTCGCTCCGGGGATGTCTTCCGGCCGCCGGACTGATGGGGTAGAGGTGTGCAGAACCGGACGCCGCGCATGCCTGAACAGCCCATACCGAGCCACGTCGAACTCGATGCCCGCTTCACCGCGGAACTGGCATCGGTGCTGACGGGTGCGCGCAGGCGTGCCCTGCGCGACGGGGACCGGCACATCGACACCGCCCACCTCCTGCACTCGCTGATCGAGACGGACCCCGAAGTCCGCGAGGCCTTCGACGGAGGGGCGCAGTTGGCCAGGGTGCTCGGCTATCTCGTCCAGCGCAGCATCGGCTACGGGCTCCGCTGGCAGGGCTCCGTCGAGGACTCCGGGGCCGTTCCGGTGGTGCGCGAACCGGCCGTCGACGGCTGGTCGCCCTCCGCTCTCGCCGCGATGGAGGGCGCGCGGCGCCGTGCGGCGTCGCGCGGCGCCGCACGCGCCGCCGGTCTCGATCTGCTCGCCGCGCTGGCGGCCGACGCCGAGTCGCGCGCGGTGGAGGTGCTTTCCCGAGGGGGCGTGGACGCGCGGCGGCTGGCGGACCGGGCGGCCGTGCTCACGGCCGGGGCGGTGCGGCACGGATGAGTCCGTGAGGGTGCCATCTCGACAGGTGTCACGGGGATGACGGTGCTGTCGACTGCTGCCATGATGTGCCGATGCACGCGTCTTCGGGGTTTCAGGGCAGAAGCGCCGGGCTGGGCCTCGCCCTGGTCTCGGCCTTTGCGTTCGGCGGTTCGGGAGTGGCGGCCAAGCCGCTGATCGAGGCGGGGCTCGACCCGCTGCACGTGGTCTGGCTGCGGGTCGCGGGCGCCGCCGTCATCATGCTCCCGGTCGCCTGGCGCCACCGGAACCTCGTACGGGAACGTCCCGCCCTGCTCGCCGGATTCGGCCTGTTCGCGGTGGCCGGGGTCCAGGCCTTCTACTTCGCCTCGATCTCCCGTATCCCGGTCGGCGTGGCGCTCCTGGTGGAATACCTGGCGCCCGCGCTGGTCCTCGGCTGGGTCCGCTTCGTGCAGCGCAGGCCCGTCACCCGGGCCGCCGCGGTCGGCGTGGTGCTGGCGGTCGGCGGCCTCGCGTGCGTCGTCGAGGTGTGGGCCGGGCTCAGGTTCGATCTCCTCGGGCTGCTGCTGGCTCTCGGTGCCGCCTGCTGCCAGGTGGGCTACTTCGTTCTCTCCGACCATGGAGGACAGGACGACCGGGACGGCCGGGACGGCGAGGGCAAGCACGCCGAGCCTCCGCACCCCGTCGGCGTCATCGCGTACGGACTGATCGTCGGCGCGGCCGTCCTCACCGTCGTCGCCCGCCCCTGGGGCATGGACTTCTCACTGCTCGGCGGCAGCGCGGGCATGAACGGCAACGAGGTCCCCGCCTGGCTGCTGCTCGGCTGGATCGTGCTGCTCGCCACCGTGCTCGCGTACGTCACCGGGGTCGTCTCGGTCCGGCTGCTCTCGCCCCAGGTGGCCGGGGTCGTCGCCTGCCTCGAAGCGGTCATCGCGACCGGGCTGGCCTGGGTGCTCCTCGGCGAGTACCTCTCCGCGCCGCAGCTCATCGGCGGACTCGCCGTCCTGACCGGTGCGTTCATCGCCCAGTCCGCCGCGCCGAAGCCCCCGTCGGGCCCCGTCGCCGGCGGCGCCGGGGCCGGGGCGGCGGCCGGGGCCGCCGAGGGCGAGTTGTCCAGGGGCCGGGCCCCGCATTAGCATCCCGACCGTGCATCTGACTGTGCTGCCGCCTCCCGCCGCCTAGCGCGGGCGGCCACTCCTGACGAAGACCGGGCTCGGGCAGTTCCCGAGCGGTTCGTCGCTGCCCGCATGTGGAGCCGAGCGACCCACCACCCCGTCCTCCTCTGGAGAAGTCACATGTCCACCCCTGTTGCTTCCGTGCTGCCCGTCGGGCGGAGCCTGCTGTACCTCGTCGTCGCCGGAGTCGCCTGGGGCACCGCCGGTGCGGCCGCGTCCCTGATCTTCCGGGTCAGCGATCTCGGCCCCCTCACCCTGTCCTTCTGGCGCTGCGCGGGCGGCCTCGTCCTGCTCGCCGGGGCGCTCGCACTGCGCCCCCGCCGCGCGTCCCGGGGGCCCGAACCCCGGCGGCGCCGGCTGCTCCGGATTCTCGGCACCGGCATCGGTCTCACCCTGTTCCAGACCGCGTACTTCGCGGCGGTCGAGGTCACCGGTCTCGCCGTCGGCACCGTCGTCACGCTCGGTGCCGGGCCCGTCCTGATCGCCGTCGGGGCGCGCCTGCTGCTGGGCGAACGCCTCGGCAGGGGCGGCCTGGCCGCCGTTACCGGGGCGCTGACCGGACTCGCCGTGCTGGTCCTGGGCGGCGAGGGCGGCGATGTCGTGCCGGCCGGGGTGCTGCTGGCGCTGCTGTCCGCCGCCGGGTACGCGGCGATCACGCTGCTCACCCGGTGGCTCGGGCGGGACGGCGGCGGCGGTGACGCGCTGACCACCAGCGCCTGGGCGTTCGGCATCGGAGCGGTGGGCCTGCTGCCCATGGCCCTGGCCGAGGGGCTCGTGCCGCACACCGCCGAGACCGGGCAGGTGCTGTGGCTGCTGGTCTATGTGGCGGCGGTCCCCACGGCGCTCGCCTACGCGCTGTACTTCGCCGGAGCGGCCGCCGTCCGGGCGGCCACCGTCTCCGTGATCATGCTCCTGGAGCCGGTGAGCGCGGCGGTCATCGCGGTGACCGTCCTGCGGGAGCGGCTGACGGCGGCCACGGTGCTCGGCACGCTGCTCCTGCTGGCCGCCGTGGCCGGACTGGCCCTCGCGGAGGCGCGCGGTGCGGCGGTCGCCCGTCGGAAGGAGGCCGTGGCGGTGTGACGGGCCCGCCCGGCGAGGGTGGTGCAGGTCGCGGCAGCCATGGCTGCCGCGACCTCCGTCAGAGCGCGGACAGGTAGTCCGGTACGCCGATGGCGGGATCCAGGTCGTCCGCGGGAACCGGCGCCGCGTAGCCCCGGGTGAGCGGCACGATGCCGGTCCAGTGAGGGAGGGCGCTGTCCTCGGGCTCGTCGTTGGGCCCGCCGGTGCGGACCTTCGCGGACACCTCGTTCAGGTCCAGCCGGATCACCGCCGTCGCGGCGAGCTCCTTGGCGTCGGCCGGCCGGGAGTCCTGGGAGCGGCCGGGCACGACCTGGTCCACGATCGCGTCCAGGGCGAGCCGCCGCTCCTCGGGGTCGGTCACCGTCACGGCCGTGCCGTGCACCACCACCGAGCGGTAGTTCATCGAGTGGTGGAAGGCGGACCTGGCCAGCACGAGGGCGTCGACATGGGTGACCGTCAGGCAGACCGGCAGCCCCGGATCAGCGCTCTTCGCAGACCGCAGCGGTCGCGAGCCCGTCGAGCCGTGGACGTACAGCCGCTCTCCTGTCCGGCCGAAGAGGGTCGGCAGGACGACCGGGGCGCCGTCGCGCACGAAGCCCAAGTGGCAGAGGTATGCCTCGTCGAGGATCGAGTGGACCAGCTCGCGGTCGTAGGAGGCGCGCTCCTTGGACCGGGTGGGCACCGTGCGATCGGTGGGAAGGTAGGGGGCGGCGACGCCGGAGCCCGTGCCGTTGGGCGGTGCGGTGTGCTGCATTGCTTACTCCATTGCACTAGTGCATCATAGTCTTTGTGCTAGGAGAATATCGGATCAGTGGGCGGCGCGCATCGGAGATCGCGGCCAGTGTGGAGCGCGGGGTCGGTTCGGGAGAGCTGCCGCCGGGTCATGTGCTGCCCCCCATGCGGGAGTTGGCGACGCGCTTGGAGGTCAATCCCAATACGGTGGCGGCTGCCTACCGGACGCTGCGCGAGCGCGGGGTGATCGAGACGGCGGGCCGCCGGGGGAGCCGGGTGCGCCTCGCCCCGGCCAGTACGTCGCGCGGATCGCTGCGGATCGAGGCGCCCCCGGGCGTCCGGGACCTCGGCAAGGGGAATCCCGATCCGGAGCTGCTGCCCGACCTCGGGCCGGCGCTCGCCGCGGCCGCCACCGTCGATGCGGAGAGCCACGGTCTCTACGGGCAGGCCCCGGTGGTCGCGGAGTTCGCCGCGTACGCCCGTGCCGCGCTGGACGCCGACGGGGTCCCCGCCGGGCCGCTCGCCGTGACGTCCGGCGCCCTGGACGCGATCGAGCGCGTCCTCGCGGCGCACCTCAGGCCGGGCGACGCGGTGGCGGTGGAGGACCCCGGCTGGGGCAGCGTGCTCGACCTCGTACCGGCGCTCGGGCTGCGCGCCGTACCGGTCGGCGTGGACGACTCCGGTCCGCTGCCCGCCGATGTGGAGCGGGCGCTGCGGGCCGGGGCGCGGGCCCTCGTCGTCACCGACCGGGCACAGAATCCGACCGGTGCGTCGCTGGACGAGCCGCGCGCCCGAGAGCTGCGAGCGGTCCTCGCCCGGCACCCGGGCGTGCTGCTGATCGAGGACGACCACGGGCACGCCATCGTCGACCTGCCGCTGCATCCGCTGGCCGGGGTGACGGCCCACTGGGCGTTCATCCGCTCGGCGGCCAAGGCGTACGGCCCGGATCTGCGGGTCGCCACGCTCACCGGGGACGCCGTCACGGTCGACCGGGTGACGGGGCGGCAGCGGCTCGGGCCCGGCTGGGTCAGCCGGCTGCTCCAGCGCGCCGTGCTCCAGCTGTGGACCTCGGACGCCGTCGACACCCGTACGGTCGCGCGGTCCTACGGTGATCGCCGGGAGGCGCTCATCCGTGCACTGGCGGAGCGCGGCGTGAGCGCCCGGGGCCGCAGTGGGATGAACGTGTGGGTGCCTGTGAGCGACGAGACCGGGGCCGTCGCCCGGCTGCTCCACGCGGGCTGGGCGGCCGCCCCTGGGGCCCGTTTCCGGCTGGACGCGCCCCAGGGGGTGCGGCTCACCGTCTCCCCGCTGGCCGCGGCGGACATCGGGCCCCTGG
>NZ_NEUE01000202.1 GCF_002910905.1 Streptomyces sp. SM11
AACACAGTGGACGCGAGCAACTGAGGACAAGCCCTCGGCCTATTAGTACCAGTCAGCTCCACCCGTTACCGGGCTTCCACATCTGGCCTATCAACCCAGTCGTCTACTGGGAGCCTTAACCCTTCAAGAGGGTGGGAATACTCATCTCGAAGCAGGCTTCCCGCTTAGATGCTTTCAGCGGTTATCCTTTCCGAACGTAGCCAACCAGCCATGCCCTTGGCAGGACAACTGGCACACCAGAGGTTCGTCCGTCCCGGTCCTCTCGTACTAGGGACAGCCCTTCTCAATATTCCTGCGCGCGCAGCGGATAGGGACCGAACTGTCTCACGACGTTCTAAACCCAGCTCGCGTACCGCTTTAATGGGCGAACAGCCCAACCCTTGGGACCGACTCCAGCCCCAGGATGCGACGAGCCGACATCGAGGTGCCAAACCATCCCGTCGATATGGACTCTTGGGGAAGATCAGCCTGTTATCCCCGGGGTACCTTTTATCCGTTGAGCGACAGCGCTTCCACAAGCCACTGCCGGATCACTAGTCCCGACTTTCGTCCCTGCTCGACCCGTCGGTCTCACAGTCAAGCTCCCTTGTGCACTTACACTCAACACCTGATTGCCAACCAGGCTGAGGGAACCTTTGGGCGCCTCCGTTACTCTTTAGGAGGCAACCGCCCCAGTTAAACTACCCATCAGACACTGTCCCTGATCCGGATCACGGACCCAGGTTAGACATCCAGCACGACCAGAGTGGTATTTCAACGACGACTCCACAACCACTGGCGTGGCCGCTTCAAAGTCTCCCACCTATCCTACACAAGCCGAACCGAACACCAATATCAAACTATAGTAAAGGTCCCGGGGTCTTTCCGTCCTGCTGCGCGAAACGAGCATCTTTACTCGTAGTGCAATTTCACCGGGCCTATGGTTGAGACAGTCGAGAAGTCGTTACGCCATTCGTGCAGGTCGGAACTTACCCGACAAGGAATTTCGCTACCTTAGGATGGTTATAGTTACCACCGCCGTTTACTGGCGCTTAAGTTCTCAGCTTCGCCACCCCGAAGAGCAGCTAACCGGTCCCCTTAACGTTCCAGCACCGGGCAGGCGTCAGTCCGTATACATCGCCTTACGGCTTCGCACGGACCTGTGTTTTTAGTAAACAGTCGCTTCTCGCTGGTCTCTGCGGCCACCCCCAGCTCAAGCAGCAAGTGCTATCACCAGTGATGGCCCCCCTTCTCCCGAAGTTACGGGGGCATTTTGCCGAGTTCCTTAACCATAGTTCACCCGAACGCCTCGGTATTCTCTACCTGACCACCTGAGTCGGTTTAGGGTACGGGCCGCCATGAAACTCGCTAGAGGCTTTTCTCGACAGCATAGGATCATCCACTTCACCACAATCGGCTCGGCATCAGGTCTCACCCTTAAATGTGTGACGGATTTACCTACCACACGGGCTACACCCTTACCCCGGGACAACCACCGCCCGGGCTGGACTACCTTCCTGCGTCACCCCATCGCTTACCTACTACAAGTCTGGTTCATCGGCTCCACCACTACCCTCAACTCCGAAGAGATCGGGCCGGCTTCACGGACTTAGCATCGCCTGATTCAGTACTGGGCGTTTCAAAGCGGGTACCGGAATATCAACCGGTTGTCCATCGACTACGCCTGTCGGCCTCGCCTTAGGTCCCGACTTACCCTGGGCAGATCAGCTTGACCCAGGAACCCTTAGTCAATCGGCGCACACGTTTCTCACGTGTGTATCGCTACTCATGCCTGCATTCTCACTCGTGAACCGTCCACAACTCGCTTCCGCGGCTGCTTCACCCGGCACACGACGCTCCCCTACCCATCCATACGGGCGTTGGCCCTATGTGTATGAATGACACGACTTCGGCGGTACGCTTGAGCCCCGCTACATTGTCGGCGCGGAATCACTTGACCAGTGAGCTATTACGCACTCTTTCAAGGGTGGCTGCTTCTAAGCCAACCTCCTGGTTGTCTCTGCGACTCCACATCCTTTCCCACTTAGCGTACGCTTAGGGGCCTTAGTCGATGCTCTGGGCTGTTTCCCTCTCGACCATGGAGCTTATCCCCCACAGTCTCACTGCCGTGCTCTCACTTACCGGCATTCGGAGTTTGGCTAAGGTCAGTAACCCGGTAGGGCCCATCGCCTATCCAGTGCTCTACCTCCGGCAAGAAACACACGACGCTGCACCTAAATGCATTTCGGGGAGAACCAGCTATCACGGAGTTTGATTGGCCTTTCACCCCTAACCACAGGTCATCCCCCAGGTTTTCAACCCTGGTGGGTTCGGTCCTCCACGAAGTCTTACCTCCGCTTCAACCTGCCCATGGCTAGATCACTCCGCTTCGGGTCTAGAGCGTGCAACTCAAACGCCCTGTTCGGACTCGCTTTCGCTACGGCTTCCCCACACGGGTTAACCTCGCTACACACCGCTAACTCGCAGGCTCATTCTTCAAAAGGCACGCAGTCACGACTGCATGTGCAAGCACATACAGCGACGCTCCCACGGCTTGTAGGCACACGGTTTCAGGTACTATTTCACTCCGCTCCCGCGGTACTTTTCACCATTCCCTCACGGTACTATCCGCTATCGGTCACCAGGGAATATTTAGGCTTAGCGGGTGGTCCCGCCAGATTCACACGGGATTTCTCGGGCCCCGTGCTACTTGGGTGTCTCTCAAACGAGCCGTTGATGTTTCAGCTACGGGGGTCTTACCCTCTACGCCGGACCTTTCGCATGTCCTTCGCCTACATCAACGGTTTCTGACTCGTCCCACAGCCGGCAGACTGTGAAAGAGAGATCCCACAACCCCGCATGCGCAACCCCTGCCGGGTATCACACGCATACGGTTTGGCCTCATCCAGTTTCGCTCGCCACTACTCCCGGAATCACGGTTGTTTTCTCTTCCTGAGGGTACTGAGATGTTTCACTTCCCCTCGTTCCCTCCACACTGCCTATGTGTTCAGCAGCGGGTGACAGCCCATGACGACTGCCGGGTTTCCCCATTCGGAAACCCCCGGATCAAAGCTTGGTTGACAGCTCCCCGGGGACTATCGTGGCCTCCCACGTCCTTCATCGGTTCCTGGTGCCAAGGCATCCACCGTGCGCCCTTAAAAACTTGGCCACAGATGCTCGCGTCCACTGTGCAGTTCTCAAACAACGACCAGCCACCCATCACCCCACCCATACAGGCGAGTTCACTGGGGCCGGCAACCGAAGGACAGACTCAAACGAGCCCGTACCCTCAGACACCCAACAACGTGCCCGGCACGACCAACCCGTTCCCGTTTTCCACGCCGAAGCAGTACTAACGAAACCGTGCTCATCGTGCCGAATAGTCAACGTTCCACCCTTGAGCAACCACCGCCGAACACTTGCCGGCGTAATGGTCTCTGGATTCCCCGAAGAGAACCTAGATGCCCCTTAGAAAGGAGGTGATCCAGCCGCACCTTCCGGTACGGCTACCTTGTTACGACTTCGTCCCAATCGCCAGTCCCACCTTCGACAGCTCCCTCCCACAAGGGGTTGGGCCACCGGCTTCGGGTGTTACCGACTTTCGTGACGTGACGGGCGGTGTGTACAAGGCCCGGGAACGTATTCACCGCAGCAATGCTGATCTGCGATTACTAGCAACTCCGACTTCATGGGGTCGAGTTGCAGACCCCAATCCGAACTGAGACCGGCTTTTTGAGATTCGCTCCGCCTCGCGGCATCGCAGCTCATTGTACCGGCCATTGTAGCACGTGTGCAGCCCAAGACATAAGGGGCATGATGACTTGACGTCGTCCCCACCTTCCTCCGAGTTGACCCCGGCAGTCTCCTGTGAGTCCCCATCACCCCGAAGGGCATGCTGGCAACACAGAACAAGGGTTGCGCTCGTTGCGGGACTTAACCCAACATCTCACGACACGAGCTGACGACAGCCATGCACCACCTGTATACCGACCACAAGGGGGGCACCATCTCTGATGCTTTCCGGTATATGTCAAGCCTTGGTAAGGTTCTTCGCGTTGCGTCGAATTAAGCCACATGCTCCGCTGCTTGTGCGGGCCCCCGTCAATTCCTTTGAGTTTTAGCCTTGCGGCCGTACTCCCCAGGCGGGGAACTTAATGCGTTAGCTGCGGCACCGACGACGTGGAATGTCGCCAACACCTAGTTCCCAACGTTTACGGCGTGGACTACCAGGGTATCTAATCCTGTTCGCTCCCCACGCTTTCGCTCCTCAGCGTCAGTAATGGCCCAGAGATCCGCCTTCGCCACCGGTGTTCCTCCTGATATCTGCGCATTTCACCGCTACACCAGGAATTCCGATCTCCCCTACCACACTCTAGCTAGCCCGTATCGAATGCAGACCCGGGGTTAAGCCCCGGGCTTTCACATCCGACGTGACAAGCCGCCTACGAGCTCTTTACGCCCAATAATTCCGGACAACGCTTGCGCCCTACGTATTACCGCGGCTGCTGGCACGTAGTTAGCCGGCGCTTCTTCTGCAGGTACCGTCACTTTCGCTTCTTCCCTGCTGAAAGAGGTTTACAACCCGAAGGCCGTCATCCCTCACGCGGCGTCGCTGCATCAGGCTTTCGCCCATTGTGCAATATTCCCCACTGCTGCCTCCCGTAGGAGTCTGGGCCGTGTCTCAGTCCCAGTGTGGCCGGTCGCCCTCTCAGGCCGGCTACCCGTCGTCGCCTTGGTAGGCCATTACCCCACCAACAAGCTGATAGGCCGCGGGCTCATCCTTCACCGCCGGAGCTTTCAACCCCGTCCCATGCGGGACGGAGTGTTATCCGGTATTAGACCCCGTTTCCAGGGCTTGTCCCAGAGTGAAGGGCAGATTGCCCACGTGTTACTCACCCGTTCGCCACTAATCCACCCCGAAGGGCTTCATCGTTCGACTTGCATGTGTTAAGCACGCCGCCAGCGTTCGTCCTGAGCCAGGATCAAACTCTCCGTGAATGTTTACCCGTAATCGGGTGCACACATCACGAGAGCGGAACAACCGGTCGGAATAAGACCCGTTGTCCTCAGCGTCCTCGCTGTGTAATTGCCTGCCCGATCGCCGAAGCGACCCGTGCAGGACTTTCAAAGGAACCACCAACCTGCCGAAGCAGGCCGGGGTATCAACATATTTGGCGTTGACTTTTGGCACGCTGTTGAGTTCTCAAGGAACGGACGCTTCCTTCGGTCCCGTTTCACCGGGTCCCTCCGGGCGCTTCCCTTCGTTCTTGCGTTTCCGACTCTATCAGACTCTTTCGTGTCCGATTCCCGGTCGAAGCGGGTCAAGCAGTTTCGCTTTCCAGGTCCTCCGCTTTCGCGTTCTCCCTTTCCGGCGAGTCCGACTCTATCAGGCCTTTTCCGTTGCCTTGACCGTGTCCTGCGGACATGCCGAAGAAGGGTTCGAGGTTAGGATCTGGGCTTGAAGGTCGCCGCCGACCCCCGACTCAAAGTCGCGTTGGGGTCAGGCAGGAGTACGACAGTACCGGCCACCGGGAGTCGAGGCAAATCGTTTCTGGTGCACCCCTAGGTCTGCCAAGCGGTAGGTCTCGGGCGGAACCGTGACTTCATATGACTTACTCTGCTGAGCAGTACGCCGTCCCCCATCAGCCGCGGCGGCGACACCTGAATCTCCACCCCCCTGGGAGGCTCCCCATGACCAACGTGACGTCCCCTCTTGCTGGACGCGCCATCGGACTCACCGCGGTTCCCGACCCGGTCTTCTCCGGCGCGATGGTCGGTCCCGGTACCGCCATCGACCCCGTACGTGAGCCCTCCGAGGCCGTTTCCCCGGTCGACGGCATCGTCGTCTCCCTGCACCCCCACGCGTTCGTCGTCGTCGACGCGGACGGGCACGGGGTCCTGACGCACCTCGGCATCGACACCGTCCAGCTCAACGGCGAGGGCTTCGAGCTTCTCGTGAACAAGGGGGACACGGTGACCCGGGGCCAGCGCATCGTGCGCTGGGACCCGTCCGCGGTCGAGGCCGCCGGCAAGTCACCCATCTGCCCGATCGTGGCCCTGGAGGCCACCGCCGAGTCGCTCTCCGATGTCCGTGAGGACGGGGACGTGAAGATCGGCGACCCGCTGTTCGGCTGGCAGTGACGCCCCGGGCGCAGTGACAGGCCAGTTGCACAACCACCGCGGTGACTCGGTCACCGCACAACCGGAGACGGGTGAAATGGAGACAACGCTGCGAGGCGTCGGCGTGAGCCACGGTGTGGCCATCGGCGAGGTTCGACACATGGGTACGGCGGTGCTGGAACCGCCCGCCAAATCGATTCCCGCCGAGGAGGTCGGCCGCGAACAGGGGCGCGCCAGGCAGGCGGTGGAGGCGGTCGCCGCCGATCTGATCGCGCGCGGCAACCTGGCCGGCGGCGAGGCACAGCATGTGCTCGAGGCGCAGGCCATGATGGCTCAGGACCCCGAGCTGATGTCCGATGTCGACCGGCGCATCGCCGTGGGCAGCACCGCCGAGCGTGGCGTGTACGACGCGTTCGCCGCGTACCGGGCGTTGCTCGCCAATGCCGGGGAGTACCTGGCGGGGCGGGTCGCGGACCTCGACGACGTACGGAACCGGATCGTGGCGCGGCTGCTCGGTGTGCCGATGCCCGGCGTACCGGACAGCGACGAGCCTTACGTGCTGATCGCGCGCGACCTGGCGCCGGCCGACACCGCGCTCCTCGACCCGACGCTGGTGCTCGGCTTCGTCACCGAGGAGGGCGGGCCGACCAGCCACAGTGCCATCCTGGCGCGGGCGCTCGGCGTTCCGGCCGTGGTGGCGCTGCCCGGTGCCGGTGAGCTGGTCGAGGGCACGGTCGTCGCGGTGGACGGCAGCACGGGTGAGGTCTTCGTCGACCCGAGCGAGGAGAAGCGCGCCGAGCTGGAGAGCGCCGCCGCCGCTCGTAAGGCGGCGCTGTCCGCCTCGACCGGTCCCGGTGCCACCTCCGACGGGCACAAGGTGCCGCTGCTCGCCAATGTCGGTGGCCCGGGCGATGTGCCTGCGGCGGTCGAGGCGGGAGCCGAGGGTGTCGGGCTGTTCCGGACCGAGTTCCTGTTCCTGGACGACAGTAAGCAGGCTCCTTCCGAGGAGAAGCAGATCGCGGCCTACCGCGCGGTGCTGGAGGCGTTCCCCGAGGGGCGCGTCGTCGTACGCGTACTGGACGCCGGGGCCGACAAGCCGCTGGACTTCCTGACTCCGGCGGACGAGCCGAACCCGGCGCTCGGTGTCCGTGGGCTGCGGAGCCTGCTGGACCACCCCGAGGTGCTGCGTACCCAGCTGACCGCGCTGGCGAAGGCTGCCGAGGGTCTGCCGGTGTACCTGGAGGTCATGGCCCCCATGGTGGCCGACCGTATCGACGCCAAGGCGTTCGCGGACGCGTGCCGCGAGGCCGGGCTGCGGGCGAAGTTCGGCGCGATGGTGGAGATTCCGTCAGCCGCTCTGCGGGCGCGGTCGATCCTCCAGGAGGTGGAGTTCCTGTCGCTGGGCACCAACGACCTGGCGCAGTACACCTTCGCGGCCGACCGTCAGGTGGGCGCGGTGTCGCGGCTGCAGGATCCGTGGCAGCCGGCGCTGCTGGATCTCGTGGCGCTGTCCGCCGATGCGGCTCGCGCCGAGGGCAAGAGCTGTGGTGTGTGCGGTGAGGCCGCGGCCGATCCGCTGCTGGCGTGTGTGCTGACCGGGCTGGGTGTCACCTCGCTCTCCATGGGTGCCGCGTCCATTCCCTATGTGCGGGCCACGCTGGCCAAGTACACGCTGGCGCAGTGTGAGCGTGCGGCGAACGCCGCCCGTTCCGCCGACTCCGCGGACGAGGCGCGCAGCGCCGCTCAGGCTGTGCTGTCCGGCGAGTAGCCGAGGCAGGCGCGTTGTGGAGGGGCTTTCCGCCGGGTGGCGGGAAGCCCCTCCTGCTGTGTGGTGTCTCAGTGGTGGGGCTCCGCCGGGTCTGCTCCGATGTCGAATCCCGCGCAGTACTCGACGCCTGATTCCGGGGAGACGGGCTCTCCGGTGTCCGCGTCGGTGCAGTAGGCGTTGAAGACCTCGCCGGCGGTGAGCGGGGCGAGGGCTCCGTGGGCCAGACGCCAGCCGTGGACGCGGTCCGGGCTGTCGGGGGCGCTGGTGCGCAGGACCACTCCGCCGCGGGATTCCAGGGCGATGGCCACCGCGAGGATGGTGGCGAACTCCGCGCCCTCCGCGCTGTCGAGGCGGGCCGGTCCTGTGGTGTCGCGGTGGGTGTGGAGCACTGCCAGGAGCTGGTCGTTCTCCGTCGGTGTGCTGCACACCAGGTGGTGGGTGCCCGGTCCCGCCGTTTCCAGCAGGCGCATGAGGAGGTGCGAGGCGCGGTCGAAAGCGGCGCGTCCGATGTCCTGACCGCAGTCGGCGCAGGTGCCGAGGTCGGCGAGGAGGAGGGTGGCGTACTCCCAGGTGGCCTGGCGGACCGCGCGGGAGACGAGGACCGGGATGAGGTCGCTCAGGCGTTGGCCGGTGTAGGCGACCGTGGCTCCGGCGGCGGCGATCTCCGCGGTGAAGCGGCTGCGGCTCGCGCCGGTGTCGGGGTCGAGGCCCGATTCGGCGCAGAACTCCGCGTAGTCCTCCGGGTCGAAGAGGGCGACGGTGGTGTGCACTCCCTGGGCCGCGAGCGCTTTGAGCAGGCCCTCGACCTGCTGGAGATAGACGGTGTGGTCGTCGAAGGCGAAGGTGCGGTAGCGCCGCATGGCCGCGAAGTCCTGGGCGTCGGCCAGCAGGCCGATGGTGCTGGGTGCTTCGCGGCGCAGTGTGCGTCGCATGGTGGCGCCCTGCTGGGTGCCGGGCTTCGGGCGGTGGATGGAGCTGTGCTTGGTGTGGCCGGTCTGCGCCATGTGTCCCCCTGTGCGCGGTGAATCCTTGCTCACTCAGCGTAACCGGGGGGACTGACAGGCGGCTCAGCGGCGGCGGCTCGCGGCCAGTTCGGCGTAGAAGCGGAGGAGGTCGAGGTTGTCGACGGAGCCCGGGTTGACCGCCTTGGCCATGTCGGTTCCCTGGAGCAGGCGCTTGACCGGAACCTCGATGCGCTTGCCGGTGAGGGTGTGCGGGATGCCGGGGACCTCTATGACCTCGTCCGGTACGTGGCGCGGGGAGAGGTTCTCGCGGATGGTCCGCTTGATCGCGGCGCGCAGGTCGTCGTCGAGGACCGCGCCTTCGGCGAGGTGGACGAAGAGCGGCATCCAGTAGCCGCCGTCGGGTTCTTCGAGGCCGATGACGAGGGATTCGCGGATCTCGGGGAGCCGCTCGACGGCCTCGTAGATGTCGGCGGAGCCCATGCGGACGCCCTGTCGGTTCAGGGTGGAGTCGGAGCGGCCGTGGATGACCACCGAGCCGTGGTCGGTGATGGTGATCCAGTCCCCGTGCCGCCAGACGCCGGGGTACATATCGAAGTAGCTGTCGTGGTAGCGGCTGCCGTCGGGGTCGTTCCAGAAGCGGATCGGCATGGAGGGCAGGGGGTTGGCGACGACGAGCTCGCCGACCTCCCCGATGAGGGGTTTGCCTGCCGGGTCCCACGACTGGAGGTCGGTGCCGAGGCAGGGGGCCTGGAGTTCGCCGATGTGGACGGGGAGCGTGGGGACGGCTCCGGCGAAGCAGCTGCAGACGTCGGTGCCGCCGCTGACCGAGGCGATCCAGAGGTCTTCGGCCACCTCGTCGTGGAGCCAGCGGAAGCCGTCGGGCGGGAGCGGGGAGCCGGTGGTGGCGACGCACTGGACGCGGGAGAGGTCGAAGTCGCGGCCCGGGTGGATGTCGGCCTTGCGGCAGGCCATGACGTACGCGGCGGAGGTACCGAAGAGGGTGGCGCCGGTCTGTTCGGCGACCCGCCACTGGGCGCTGATGTCGGGGTGGCCGGGGCTGCCGTCGTACAGGACGACGGTGGTGCCGGTGAGGAGGCCGGAGACGAGGAAGTTCCACATCATCCAGCCGGTGGAGGTGTACCAGAAGAAGCGGTCCTCGGGTCCGAGGTCGCAGTGCAGGCCGAGCTGCTTGAAGTGTTCGAGCAGGATGCCGCCCTGGGACTGGACGATGGCCTTGGGCAGGCCGGTGGTGCCGGAGGAGTAGAGGACCCAGAGCGGGTGCTCGAAGGGGACCTGCTCGAAGACCGGCTCGGTGTCGGCGGAGGTGAGGGCGGCCCAGGCGAGCGCGCCTTCGGGGGCGGCGGTGCCGAGCAACGGGATGTGGACGACGGCGCGCAGGGTGGGCAGTTCGCGGCGGAGCTCGGCGACGGTCTCGGTGCGGTCGTGCTCCTTGCCGCCGTAGCGGTAGCCGTCGACGGTGAACAGGACGACGGGTTCGATCTGCTGGAAACGGTCGAGGACGCTGCGGGCGCCGAAGTCGGGGGCGCAGGAGGTCCAGACGCCGCCGACCGCGGCGGTGGCGAGGAAGGCGACGACGGCCTGCGGGATGTTGGGTACGTAGCCGCTGACGCGGTCCCCGGGGGTAACGCCCAGGGCGCGGAGTTCGGCGGCCAGTGCGCCGACCTGGCGACGGAGTTCGGCCCAGCTGACGGGCAGCTGGGTGTGGGTCTCGTCGACGTACAGCAGGGCGGGGGTGTCCGCGCGGGACGGGTCCTCGGCGGTGCGCAGCGCGTGTTCGGCGTAGTTGAGGGTGGCGCCGGGGAACCAGGTGGCGCCGGGCATGGCGCGCTCGCCGAGGACGCTCTCGTACGGCGTGGAGAAGCGGATGTCGAACCATTCGGCGACGGCGCGCCAGAAGGTGTCGAGCTCGTCGACGGACCAGCGGTGCAGGGCCGCGTACCCGCCGTCGGCCGGGGCGCCGTACCGGGTCGCGGCCCAGTTCTGGAAGCGGGTGACGGCCGCGGCCTCGATGCGGTCGGGGCCGGGCTGCCAGAGCGGGGCGTCGGGCGTGGCTGCGGTCATGAGGGCTGCTCCCTGGCTGTACGGGTACGCGGGGTGGGCGTGTCGACGCGCACGGGCCGGGGTGTGCGCGTGAGCGGCTGACACGGACGATGCCATGTGATCGTCTTCCGCACCAGAGTGGCCCCTCCGTGAGGGGTTCCGTCCCTTCCGGGCCGGCACGGGTGAACGGGAGTTGAACGGAAGGTTCTGCGGGTCGGGCGGGTGGCAGGGTGTGCGCCATGGACGGTCGTGACCTGGTGCGTCGGGTGAGGTTGGTCGGTTCGGTGCGGGGGCTGCGCACGGTGCGTTCGGCGTGGCGGCGCCGGTCCGCGGATGCCGCGGCGCTGCCGGCGCGCGGGGCGGAGCGGGCCCGGGTGCCCGGTGCGCTGACGGGTGCGGAGCCGGGTCCCGGCGGGGGCGTGGTGCGGTTCGCCCGTTCGGAGCTGCGCATCCGTGTGTCGGTGGGCGGTGCGGTGTTCTGGGCGTGGGACGGGGCGGAGCCGCTGCCGTCGTACGCGGTGGCGGGCGAGGCGCCGGCGCCGGATCCGCGGGCGGTGCTGGAGCCGGACAAGGACGGCGGCTGGCAGGTGGTCTCGGAGCGGCTGACGCTGGTGGTGTCGCGGACCGGGGCGGTGGAGTTGCGGACTCCGGGCGGGCTGCTGTTGCGGCGTGAGCTGCCGCCGCGCTGGTGGGAGCCGGTGGGTGGGGGTCCGGGGCGGTGGGTGCAGCGCTCGGAGGTGCCGGCGGACGCGCGGTTCTTCGGGCTGGGCGGCCGGGCGGGCGGGCCCCGGTTGCGGGACGGGGTGTACGGGCTGTGGAACACCGATCCCGGCGGGCGTTTCGGTCCGGGGGACGATCCGCTGTACCTGACGATGCCGGTGCAGGTGGTGGTGTCGGACGCGGGTACGCATCTGGTGTTCCACGACAACAGCTGGGCGGGGCGGGTGGTGCTGCGGGAGGGCGAGGAGGGCGCCGGCTCGGGGCATGACCGGCCAGGCACCTGCGAGGTGCGGATGGAGGGCGGGCCGCTGCGCTGCTGGGTGGTGGCGGGGACGCCGGCCCGGGTGCTGCAGGGGTGGACGGCGCTGACGGGTGCGCCGGCGCTGCCGCCGTCCTGGGCGCTGGGGCCGCAGCACGCGCGGTGGGGGTTCGGCAGTGAGCGGGAGGTGCGGCGGGTCGTCGACGGGTACCGGGAGCGGGGGCTTCCGCTGTCCGTGCTGCATCTGGACATCGACCACTACGCGGCGCACCGGGTGTTCACGGTGGACCGGGAGCGGTTCCCCGGCCTGCCCGCGCTGGCGAAGGAGCTGCGCGAGGACGGGGTGCGGCTGGTGTCGATCGTGGATCCGGCGGTGAAGGCGGAGCCGGGCGACGCGGTGTTCGACGGGGGCCGGGCGGTCGGTGAGCGTGGGGCGTACGTCCGGGACGCGCGGGGGCGGGTGGTGGTCGGGGAGGTGTGGCCGGGGGCCTGCGTCTATCCGGACTTTACTGATCCGCTTGTGCGGGATTGGTGGGGATCTCTCTACGAGGAGCGGCTTGCGCAGGGCTTCTCGGGCGTCTGGCACGACATGAACGAGCCGGTGTCCTTCGCGGCGTTCGGGGATCCGTCGCTGCCGCGTTCGGCTCGGCATGTCCTGGAGGGCGCCGGTGGCGATCATCGCGAGGCGCACAACGTGTACGCCCTGGCGATGGCGCGGGCGGGTCATGAGGGGCTGCTCCGGTTCCGTCCGGAGGAGCGGCCATTCCTGTTCTCGCGGTCGGGCTGGGCGGGGATGCAGAGGTACGGGGGCACCTGGTCCGGTGATGTGTCGACGGGGTGGCCGGGACTGCGGGCGTCGCTGTCGCTGGTGGTGGGGCTCGGGCTGTGCGGGGTGCCGTACTCGGGTCCGGACGTGGGCGGGTTCGACGGGTCCCCGTCGCCGGAGCTGTATCTGCGGTGGTTCCAGCTGGGCGCGTATCTGCCGTTGTTCCGGACCCATGCGGCGATGGACGCGGGGCGCCGGGAGCCGTGGGAGTTCGGGCCGGAGGTGCTGGAGCACGCGCGGGCGGCACTGGAGGAGCGGGAGCGGCTGCTGCCGTACTTCGTGACGCTGTCCCACGTGGCGCGGCTGACCGGTGCACCGTACGTGCGGCCGATGTGGTGGGGTGCGCCGGGTGACCGCGCGTTGCGGGAGTGCGAGGACGCGTTCCTGCTGGGCGACGCGCTGCTGGTGGCTCCGGTGCTGGAGCCCGGGGCACGGCAGCGGGCGGTGCGACTGCCCCGGGGGCGCTGGTACGACACGGTGACCGGGCGGGCGTACGAGGGTCCGGGCCAGGTCCTGGTCGACGCTCCGCTGCCGCGGGTGCCGGTGCTGGTGCGGGCGGGCGCGGTGATTCCGGTGCGGGGTGCGGACGGCGGCCCGGAGCTGGAGGTGTGGGCGCCCGCGCCGGGGCGTACCGGCGGCGGGCTGGTGGTGCGGGACCCGGGCGACGGGTGGGCGGAGGCGGAGGTCGAGCGGTATGTGACGCGGTGGGAGGGCGACCGCGTGGTGGTGGAGCGGGACGGTGCGGAGGGCGGGGTCGGATGTCCGGTACGGGTGCGGGGGGCGGGGATGGGGACGGAGGCGTAGGGCCTGCCGTCCGGATCGGCCCACGGTCGGGGGCGGGTGACGCGGCGGCCGGTGTGCGCGGCGGTGGCCTCCGGGGCGTGGCCGGGTCCGGTCGGGGCCGGCCCGGATCGCGCGGGAGCCGGCCCAGGGTCGTGGGGGGGGCGGTGTGCTCAGCCGTGGCGGCCGCGCGGCGCCCGGCGCCCTCGGTCGCAGTGCCCTCAGCCGTAGCGTCCCGCGAACCAGGCGTCGGCGGCTTCCGTGTGCAGGGGGAAGGCCAGAGGGCGCGGGCCGTACAGGATCTCGTAGCCGGACGTCTCGTCGGTGGGGGCCGAGGGCGGGAGGCCGGCGAGGGGGCGTGCCGGGAGGAGGCCGAGGACCAGGAGGTGGCCGCCGGTGTCGCTGAGCGCGTCGGCGAGGCGGACGTCCTGTTCGGCGGCCTCGATACGGGTCTCCTCGCGCAGCTCGCGGACGACCGCGTGACGCCAGTCCTCGGCGTGGTCGATGAATCCGCCGGGCAGGGCCGTGCCGCCCTTCTGCGGCTCGATGGTGCGGGTGATGACGACGAGTCCGGTGGTACGGGGGCCGATGACGGGGAGCAGGGCCACCGCGACGGGGAGCGGGTTGCGGTAGGCGGTGGTTCCGCAGTGCGTGCAGGTGCGGGGCCACGCCTGGGCGGACGGGAGTGCGGTGTACGGGGCTCCGCACGTGCCGCAGTGGGAGTCCGGTACGTACCGGGATGGCTGCGGGGCGGTCGGGGAAGGGCTGTCGCCGGGCTCGGACACGGGCGGACTGTATCGAACCGTCCCTTCCCGTCTGCGGGGGGCCGCTTCCCCGGGGCCGTGAAGCCGTGTCCTTCTCTGGAGGCCACGAAGCTGATAGACGGTGTGCCCATGACAGCAATGCGTACCGCTCTGCGTGTTCTGGCCGCCACGGCCGCCGCCCTCCTCACCGTCACCGCCCTCTCCCCCGCGGCGCAGGCGCGCCCCGAACCGCGAGCACCCGAGGAGTTCGTGGCGCTGCGCTCGATGGACCCGACGATCATTCAGGAGATGCGTTACACCACGGCGCACACCTTCATGGGCGAGCGGGCGGACGGCTATCGGCAGCCGGTCTGCATCCTGACCCGGCCCGCTGCCCGTGCCCTGCACCTGGCGCAGCAGCGGCTGTTGCGCCAGGGGTATTCGCTGAAGGTGTACGACTGCTACCGGCCGCAGCGGGCGGTGGACCACTTCGTGCGCTGGGCGAAGGACCTCGACGACCAGGTGATGAAGGACGAGTTCTTTCCGCTGGTCGACAAGGAGCGGCTGTTCGAGGACGGTTACATCGCGGAGAAGTCCGGGCACAGCCGGGGCAGTACGGTGGACCTGACGCTGGTGAGGCTCCCCGCGCTGCCGACCAGGCCGTACCGTCCGGGAGAGCCGCTGTCGCCCTGCTTCGCGCCGAAGGGTGAGCGGTTCCCCGACAGTTCGGCGGACATGGGCACGGGTTACGACTGCTTCGACACCTTGTCGCACACGGACGATCCCCGGATCCAGGGGCTTCAGCGCGCCAACCGGAAGTTTCTGAAGCGGACGTTGACCGAGGCCGGGTTCGTGAACCTGCCGGAGGAGTGGTGGCACTTCACGTTCAGGCCCGAGCCGTTCCCGGACACCTACTTCGACTTCCCGGTGCACCGCCGGTCGGTCGCCGGACGCTGACGGGACGCTCCGTCCCGAGGAGCGTGGAACGGGCGACCGAGACCACCCCCGTGGGCTCCGGCCGCCCGTTCTTCCTTTCGGACGCGAAAGGGGCGTGTTCGGTTGCCGATCGGGCGGCTACGGTGCCCGTATGTCACAGCAGACGTTCGAATCGTACGAAGAATTCTGGCCGTACTACGTCGCGATGCACTCCCGTGCCGCCACCCGCTGGGTCCATCTGACCGGCACCCTGACCGGGCTCGCGATCTCCGCCTACGGGCTGGCGCGGGGCCGGAGACGCTATCTGGCGGCCCTGCCGCTGATCGGGTACGGCACGGCGTGGCCCGCGCACTTCCTGATCGAGAAGAACAACCCTGCGACGTTCGGGCATCCGGTGTGGTCGCTGCGCGGGGACGCGCAGATGATCCGGACGATGATCGCGGGCCGGGACGCGGAGCTGGCGGAGACCGCGGCGAAGTGGCTTGCGGAGAACGGCCGGGACGGTTGCGGCGGGAACGAGTGCGGCTGAGGCCGCCGGGCCGGACCCCTCGCCGGGGACGGGCACCCGTGGCACACTTCTGACGTTCCGTCAGATCCAGTGCTGGGAGGGGCTTTGTCGCGCACGCGCACACCCGTGGTGGCCGGTTGGTTCACCGAGGACACCCCGGAGGAGGACTTCCGCCTGCTGGGCACCCGCTGCTCCGCCTGCCGGTCGGTCCACTTCCCGCGGGAGGACGGCCACTGCCGCAATCCGGGCTGTCCCGGGGGCGGGCTGGAGGAGGTACCGCTGTCGAAGCGGGGCACGGTGTGGTCCTGCACCGACGGGCGCTACCGGCCGCCTCCTCCGTACGTCAGCGATCCCGAGTCGCCCTGGGATCCGTACACGCTGGTCGCCGTCGAGCTGGCCGCCGAGCGCATGGTGGTACTGGGGCAGGCCGTGCCCGGGGTGGGTGTGGCCGATCTCCCCGTCGGCTCGGTGGTGGAGGTGGTGCCGGGCGTCCTGGACGAGGACCGGGCGACGGACACCGTACACACGACATGGCACTGGCGCCCCGTAGCGGCGACAGAGGCTGTGTCGTGACCGGCGGAAGGGCCGGCGAGGTGGCCGTCCTCGGGGCCGGGATGCACCCGTGGGGCAAGTGGGGGCGCAGTTTCGTCACGTACGGGCGGATCGCCGCGCACGCCGCCCTCGCGGACGCGGGCATCGGCTGGCCCGAGGTCCGGTCGGTGGTCGGCGCGCAGACGGTGCGCGGGGGCTATCCGGGGTACGTGGCGGGGGCGACGTTCGCCCGGGCGCTCGGGTGGCAGGGGGCTCGGGTGGCGTCCGTGTACGCCGCGTGTGCTTCGGGGGCGCAGGCCATCGACACGGCGCGGGCGCAGATCCTGGCGGGGCTGGCGGACGTGGTCCTGGTGGTGGGGGCCGACGCGGCGCCCAAGGGGTTCTTCGCTCCGGCGGGCGGAGAGCGGCCGGACGACCCGGACTGGCTGCGCTTCCGGGTGCTCGGGGCGACGAACCCGGCGTACTTCGGGCTGTACGCCCGCCGTCGCATGGCGTTGTACGGGGACACGCCGGAGGACTTCGCGCTGGTCAAGGTGAAGAACTCCGCGGCGGGGGCGCTGAACGAGTACGCCCGCTATCGCAGGCCGGTGACGGCCGAGGAGGTCGCCGCCTCCGCGATGGTCGCCGATCCGCTGCGCCTGCTGGACATCTGCGCCACGTCCGACGGGGCCGCCGCCCTGGTACTGAGCAGCATGGAGTTCGCGCGGCTCCACGGGGCTCGTGACCCGGTGCGGATCCGGGCCGTCTCCACCGTGACGCCGACCTACCCGAGGGCCGTCCTGGACCTGCCGGACATCGGCACGGACTCGGCGGTGGCCGTGAACCCCTCTCCCGAGAGCTTCCGGGCCTCGATCGCGCGGACCGCGTACGAGGAGGCGGGGATCGGACCGGAGGATCTCTCGCTGGCCGAGGTCTACGACCTGTCCACGGCCCTGGAGCTGGAGTGGTACGAGGACATCGGGCTGTGCCGTCCGGGCGAGGGGGCGAAGCTCCTGCGCTCGGGGGCGACCGCTCCGGGCGGGCGGGTCCCGGTGAACGCGAGCGGTGGTCTGGCCTCGTTCGGCGAGGCGGTCCCCGCCCAGGCCATCGCGCAGGTCTGCGAGCTCACCCGGCAGTTGCGCGGGCGGGCCGGGGAGCGGCAGGTACCGGGCGCGCGGGTCGGCATCACGGCGAACCAGGGGCTGTTCGGGCACGGCTCGGCGGTGGTGGCGGTCCGTTGAGCCGGTGCGTCCCGAACGGGTTCTCCCCGCGCTACACTTGACTGGCCGTCACCACAGCAGAACACTCGGGTCCCGGTCCGCCGTACGCGTACCGGGCTCGCGCGGCACTCAGGTCGCGACGGGCTCGCGGTCCCGCGCGGCACGCTCCAGAGCGTGCTCCACGACCGTGACCAGGACGTCACGCACGGAGGACCGGTCCCGCGCGTCGCAGACGAGCACCGGGACCTCGGGGTCGAGGTCGAGGGCGGCCTGCACGGTCCCCGTGGGGAACCGCTCGGCGCCCTCGAACGTGTTGACCGCGACCGTGAACGGGATCCGCCTGCGCTCGAAGTAGTCGACAGCGGCGAAGCAGTCCTCAAGACGCCGGGTGTCGGCGAGGACGACCGCGCCCAGGGAGCCCTGGGCCAGCTCGTCCCACAGGAACCAGAAGCGGTCCTGGCCCGGCGTGCCGAACAGGTAGAGGACCAGGTCCTCCCGCAGCGTGATCCGGCCGAAGTCCATCGCGACCGTGGTGGTGGTCTTGGCCTCGACCCCGTCCAGATCGTCCACCGGGCGGCCCGCCTCGCTGAGGCGTTCCTCGGTGCGCAGGGGCCTGATCTCGCTGACCGCGCCGACCGCGGTCGTCTTGCCGACGCCGAACCCTCCCGCCACCAGGATCTTCAGGGTGACGGGCTCGACGGACCGCTGCTTATCGCGCCTAGAGCGCCCGAAGGCCATGGATAACCTCGCGAAGAATGTTCACGTCCGGCAGTTCGGCCGGCGGAACGGGACGGGTGACGTGCACCAGCTCGTCCTCGACGAGATCGCCGACCAGGACCCGTACCACCCCTACGGGTAGGTCGAGTTCGGCGGCGATCTCGGCGATCGACTGGGGCCTGTCGCTGCAGAGTTCGACGATCGCCACGTGTTCGGGGGCGAGCGTCTGGTCCCGGCCGGGATCGTCGGCGGCCGGTTCCGGTACGACGAGCGCGATCAGGTCGAGGCGGTGACGGGAGGCGCTGCTGGTGCGCCCGCGGGTCATCGCGTACGGGCGGACCACCGGTCCCGCCTCCGCGTCGTACCACCGCGAGGCCTGGGGGTCGACGGCCCCGTCCGGGGATCCGGGGCCGGTGCCCCGGGGGGAGTCAGCGCTCATGCCCGCCGCACTCACCCTCCGGCGAGCAGACCGGTCGTCCGTGGGGCGTTGGCCAGGTGCGCCCCCACGCGCTTGACCATCAGGGTCATCTCGTACGCGACCTGGCCCACGTCGGAGTCGGCGTCCGCCAGAACGGCGAGACAGCTTCCGTCGCCGGCGGCCGTGACGAAGAGGAACGCCTCCTCCAGTTCGACGACGGTCTGGCGCACCCGGCCCGCGTCGAAGTGCTGGCCCACGCCCTTGGCGAGGCTGTGGAACCCGGAGGCGACGGCGGCGAGATGCTCACTGTCCTCGCGGGTCAGGTCCGCCGAGGCGCCGGTGGCGAGTCCGTCGCTGGAGAGCACCAGCGCCTTGCGGATACTGGCGACGCGCTGGACGAGTTCGTCGAGCAGCCAGTTCAGTTCGCCCGAGCCGTGGCGTGCGGGGGTGTGTGCTGCGGCGTTCGGTGCGGTCATCGACCGTCCCCTCCCGGAGTGGTTCCTGGTGCTGTGCCACCGGGGCCGCCGGTGTCCTCGGTGTTGTCCGTGATCTCGGTGGTGTCGGTGTGCACTGTGGTTTCGGCGTGCACTGTGGTTTCGGCGTGCACTGTGGGTTCGGTGGGTTCGGTGGGTTCGGTGGGTTCGGTGGGTTCGGTGGGTTCGGCGTTCTGCCGACGGCCGCGCTGCCAGCCGCGCTGGAGCGAGGCCATCCGGTCACGCACCTCGTCCGCGTCACGCTCGGCGTCGTCGAACGTGTCGACGGGCGCCCGGGGAGGAGTCCGCTCCGCTGACTCCTCCCGGAGCTGGCGGGCGAGGCTGGCCTGCCGGACCCGCCGGGGCAGTCCGCCCACGGTGTCGGGCGCGGACGGGCCGGCCGGCCCCGGGGTCTCCGGTTCAGCCGAACGGGACGGCTCTGTGCCGCGGGACGCCTCTGTCGTGCGCGTCGCGGCGGCTCGCGCGGTCCAGGGCGCGTCAGCGATACGGGGCCTGCCGGCCGTGCCGGGGATCCGGTCGGCGGTGTACGGGACCGGACCGGTGGCCTTCGCGGGGGACACGGCCGGGGCGTCACCCGGGGTGTCGACCCGGCGGCCCCGGTCGGTGACCAGCGTCGGAGGGGTACGGCGGGGCAACGGAACAGGGCCGACGGGGGGCATCGGGCGGACCTCCGCCGTGGGCTCGTCTCCGTGGTCGCGGGCCTGCTGGTGCTGGTCCCGGTCGGAGTCCCGGCGCGGGCCCCCGGGCTCGTCGCGGCGAGGCTCGTGGTCGCCGTCGCGGCGCAGGTCCCGGGCGCGGAAGATGCCGCCGCGCTCGCTCTCGGTGTCCTCCAGATCGGACACACCGTCCAGGACGGGACCGAGGGCCGGGTCCAGGGCCGTATCCGGCGGACGGTCCAGCAGGTCGCCTGCGAAGTCCAGCGGGCCGACCGGTGCCTCCAGCTCGACCGGCCCGTCCAGAACGCCCGGTCCGGTGAGTCCGGTGGGCACCGGCGACAGGACCGCGGACCTGCCGTTGACGCGGCGTTCCCCGCCCGAGGGCGTGTTCTGCGCGCCCTGCGCCGCGTCGGAACCGCGGCCGCTGCCGATCGCCCGCTCGGCCCGGCGGTCGAGGCGGAATCCGGTGCCGTGGGTGTCGGGGGCGTCGGTCAGCAGAGCCGCGGGGATGAACACCACCGCGGTGGTGCCTCCGTACGGCGACTTCTGCAGGGAGACCCGGACGTTCTGGCGCTGGGCGAGCCGGCTGACGACGAACAGGCCCAGGCGGTCGGTGTCGGAGAGCTCGAAGTCGGGGGTCTCGGCGAGCCGCAGGTTGGCGTCGAGGAGGGCTTCGGGGGGCATACCGAGGCCGCGGTCATGGATTTCGAGCGTGAAGCCGTTGGAGACGCGTTCGCCGTGCACCTGGACCGCGGTGTGCGGGGGTGAGAAGACGGTGGCGTTCTCCAGGAGTTCGGCGATCAGGTGGGTGAGGTCGGCGACGGCCGGACCGCCCACACCGATCCGGGCGAGGCGCCGGACCTCGATGCGCTCGTAGTCCTCGACCTCGGCGACGGCGGCCCGCACCACGTCCATCAGCTGGATGGGCTTGCGCCACTGGCGGGAGGGTGCGGCGCCGGAGAGGATCACGAGGCCCTCGGCGTGCCGCCGCATGCGGGTGGTGAGGTGGTCGAGGCGGAACAGGTCGGCCAGTTCGTCGCCGTTCTCGGTACGGCGTTCCATCGCGTCCAGCAGTGTGAGCTGGCGGTGCAGGAGGACCTGGTTGCGGCGGGCGAGGTTGACGAAGACCTCGGAGACGCCGCGCCGCATGTCCGCCTGCTTGACCGCTGCCTCGACAGCGGCCCGCTGGAGGGTGTTGAGCGCCTGTCCGACCTGGCCGATCTCGTCGGGCTCGTAACTGAGGTGCGGGGCCTCGGTCTCGACGTCCACCTGCTCGCCCGCGGCCAGCCTGCGCATGACGCTCGGCAGCCGGACCCCGGAGACCTCGTGGGCGTCCTTGCGCAGCCGGGAGAGGTCGCGGACGAGTTCACGGCCGATGCGCACGGAGACGAAGATCGAGACGATCAGGGCCAGGAATCCGAGGACCCCGGCGAACCCGGCCTGGGCGAGGACCCGGTAGGCGGCCGGTTCGGCGCGGTCCCGGAAGCGATTCCCCATCTCCGTGGTGTCGCCCGCCAGCCGGTCGAGGACGGCCACGGCCGCCTCTTCCCAGCGCTCGGCGTCGACGGCGCCGGGACGCTTCGTCGCGCCGGCGGCGATCAGGGCGTCCTCCGCGGTGCGCAGCGGCTCGGTGTCGGGGCTGCCCCAGAACTGCTCGACCCGTCGGCGCTCGAAAGCGGGGAGGTTCTCCAGGCTGACTTCGTAGAGCAGCTCGCGCTGGGCCACGAGGCCGGATATCTGGCGCAGTTCGGAAGTGGTGAAGCGGCCGGCGACGAGGCCCGAGGCGATCAGCGCGTCCTCGCGCGAGAGCATTTCCCGGGCCCGGGAGACCCCGACCAGTGCCCGCATCTGCTGGTCCAACGACACGTTCTCCAGGGGGTGGAGTCCGTTGAGGAAGCGGTACGAGGGGTCGACGAGGCCGTTGTAGAAGTCGAGCGCCTTCGCCCGGCTGATGGTGCGCTTCTCGACCGATTCGCGCAGGGCGTCCAGTCCGTCGACGGCGCTGAGGATCGCGTCCAGGCGGCTGCTGTCGGCGGCGCTCAGTGCTTCCCGGATGTCCTGCGCCCGGGCGTTCTCCCTGACCTCGCCCACGACGCGGTCGGTGGTGGCGCGTTGGCCCATGAGGACGGGGAGCGCGTCGGAGGCCCGGGGGTCGGCGAGGAATACCAGGGTCTGCCGTCGTTCGGCCTGTACGGCGCGGACGGCGTCGTCCAGCGGGTGGGCGACCTTCTCCACGATGGATCCGGCGCCCATCAGCTCACCGGCCTCACGGCCGGTGATGTAGGTGGCGAAGACCCAGAGGCCCGTGAGGGAGACGAGCGGCACCAGCAGCAACGCCACGATCTTCCTGCGGATGGACTTCCCGCGAAAGCGCATGGCCTCCCCCAGCTCGGCCCCGCACCGCGGGGGTGGTCGTCTCCCGGTCGTCCCTCGGCCCCGCTCCATCGCGCACCGTGCGTACAACCGGTGCACATCGGGCGAACGCGGGCGAGATCCGTCCTGCGTCAATAAACGGCGCGAGCCTACTACCGACAGAGAGACAACTCGAAGACACGTCCGGATGATTTTCAGCCGTTCAGGTCGGGCTTGATCATGAGTTGTCCCGGTATTACCGGAGATGAAATTCGCGAAAGCGACAGAGAGCACCGGCCTGAGCAGTCGGTACCGGCACGTATCAGTTGGCTGGAATTCTTCGCTCCGGGACCTTCTGCGCCCTGCGGGCGATTTCCGGGGGAATCTTCGGGACGGGTGGTTCGTCCATACGTACGGGGCAGACGCACGGTGGGGTCGTGCGCGGCAGGACGGACGCGTTCCGCCCGCGTAGAACCGGCGCAAGCCGGGCAGCCACCCTGAAGGCGGACAGAGGTGGGGAGTTGAAGGACCTTGAGCACGCAGGAACGCGGAAACACCGGAGTACCGGCGGCCGCGAGTACGGAAACCGCGGACGGGGCACGGATCCCGCGGCAGTTGTGGGTGGAGGAGCCGGCCTCGAAGCGGCGTATGCCCGATGCGGTGCGGACGGCCGCCGTGCGCGCCGTCCTCATCATGTCTCTGACGATCATCCAGGCGATGGTCGCCTTTCTGAGCACCTTGACCGGATCCTGGCTTGCCTTCCCGATGGTGCTCAGCAGTGTGGCCAGCACGGTGGTCGCCACCTGGTCGGTGCTCGACGTCTGGGTGACCCGGCAGGTGTGGAACCAACGCAACGGCGTGGTGTCCGTGCCGAGCAGCTCGGCACGGCGGATACGTCGTGAGCGGCGCCGGTCCCGCCGGGCGGAGCGGGCGGCCGAGCGGGACGGCACCGGCGGTGCCATAGGCGGCCGCCGGAACACCGGCGACCTCTCCCGGGCCTGACCCGTCAGTCGGGCCTGACCTGTCGGCCGGGCCCGCTGCGGGCCCCGGCTACGCTTCGGACTGCGCGGCCGGTACCTCGGTGGCGGTCTGCTGCTCGCTCCGTTTGAACATGCGGGTCGCCGTGATCTCGCCGTGCACCGTCTCTCCGTCCGGGTCCTGCTGCGGCAGTCCGGGGCGCAGGTGCTCCTCCACGCTGATGTACTTCAGCCCCGCCCTCAGGTCGGCGTCGTTGCGCAGCCGGATGACCAGGGGGAATTCGGCGAGCGCGGTCGTGTCGAACAGGCCCGTCGTGTACAGCAGTTGCACGCCCAGCGCGTCCGACACCGCCCGCTGGAGCTCCAGCAGATAGGTGGCGTTGGCGCGGCCGATCGGGTTGTCGAGGAAGAGGGTGCCCGCGTGCCGGTGGCGGTCACGGCCACGGTCGTTGCTGCGCAGGGCCGCCATCGTGCAGTAGAGGGCGATGGCCGCGGTGAGCAGCTGGCCGCCGGAGAAGACGTCGCCCATCTGCCCGACCGGGACACGCTCGGCGCGCAGCACGGCGTCCGGCTTGAGGATCTCCACCGCGATGCCCTTGGGCCGCAGGGCCGCCTCGACGCCCCGGAGCAGCAGGGACATGCCGTCCCGGCGGAGGTCGGAGTTCTTCTTGAGGGCGGCGTGGGTGGCCTCGTCGACGACCTCGCCGAGGCGTTCGGTGAGGGTGGCCTGGTCGGGATCCTCGAAGCGGATCCGGAGGAATTCCTGCCCCGACCACTCTCCCAGGCCCTCGGGGAGCTGGGAGAGCCGCTGGGCGGAACGCAGGGTGGTGAGCGCGGAGTCGACCAACCCGCGCAGCCGGTCGACGATGGAGTCGCGGTTGCGTTCCAGCTGGACGAGCTCGTCGGTGAGGACGCGCAGCCGGGGGGCGAAGGCGTCGGCCCACTTCCGGGCGTGCTCGGGCAGGGCGGAGGCGGGCAGTTCGCGGATCTGCTGGCGGGCGGGCGTGCGGACCTGTTCGTAGCGGGTGGAGTTGGCGTGCCGGACGAGGATGTCGCTCGCTTCGCGGACGGCGCTCTCGGCCGCCGAGAGGTCGGCGTTGCAGCCGCGCAGGGAGCGGCGGGACTCGGCGGCGGACTGCCGGGCCTCCTCAAGGGTGCCCGGGTACGGGTCGGGCCCCTCGGTTCCGTCCTCCGTGCCGTGGTCGCGCAGGAGGTCCCGCAGCAGGGCCGCGGTCTCGTCGAAGCCGCCGGCGGAGTCCTCGGCGGTGCGGTGGGCGTGAAGCAGCTCGCTGTGGGCGGCGCGGGCGGTGTCCAGGGCTCCGGTGGCGGCGGCCAGTTCGGCGGTGGCCGTACGCAGGAGGGCCTGGGCGCCTTCGGCGTCGGCCGGGACCAGGTCGTCCGGCAGTTCGGTGTGCTGCTGCCGCTCGTCGTCGGGGGCGAGCCGCTCGGCCTCACCACGCAGCCGTCCCAGATGCTCGCTGGCCGTGGATGCGCGGGTCTCCAGGAGCTGGACGTGCGCTTCGGCGCGGGCGGCGGCGGCCTGGCGGGAGGGGCCATCGGCTCCGTCCGTGCCCTCCAGGAGCTGGGCGGCGCGGGTGCGGACCTTGTTGGTGAGGCGGTCCAGCTCGGCGAGGGCGGCGCTCTCGTCGCTCTCGGCGCGGGCCTGTTCGGCGCGCAGGTCGGCGCCGACGCCGACCTTCTCGTACAGCTGGGAGGCGGCCCGGGGCACGTACTTCGACATCACGGCGTTCCCTCCCGGCAT
>NZ_NEUE01000203.1 GCF_002910905.1 Streptomyces sp. SM11
TTCGGCTCGGGTCGGCCGGACACCGGGCGTCACACCTGCCCGGCGTCCGGCGCCGGCTCAGCCGATGGCCTTGTCGATCGTCCGCACGGCCGCGTCCCAGGCCTTGTCGGGGCTGGTGCCGCGCTGCTCCATGTTGTTGATCTGGGTGGAGATGGAGTCCTTGATCACGCCGTCCTTCGGGCCGAGGACCGCCTCGGGGATGGACTTCGCGCCGTCCGCGTAGATCTGGCCGATGGGGGCGTCGTTGAAGTACGGCAGGGTCGCGTTCTTCACGTCGGGCAGTTCGTAGGCGCCCTGGTTGGACGGGAAGACGCCGATCGCCTTGAAGACGGCGGCCTGCTGCTCGGGGGCGGTCAGCCACGTGACGAGCTTGGTGGCCTCGGCGACGTTCTTCCCGGACTTCGGGACGGCGAGGAAGGAGCCGCCCCAGTTGGCGGAGGCGTTGCCGGGGGCGCTGGTGATGTCCCACTTGCCCTTGTTGGCGTCACCGGCGTACGTGGAGATCTGGCCGGCCATCCAGGCGGGGCAGACGACGGTGGCGACGGTGCTCTTGCGCAGGGCCGCCTGCCACTGGTCCTCGAACTGGGCCAGGCCCTGCGTCAGCTTCTTGGACGCGGCCTCGGCGGCGAGCTTCCAGCCCTTCTCGACGCTGGCGCTCTCCTGGTAGATCGGCTTGCCGCTCGCGTCGTAGTACTGCTCGGGGCTGGAGCTGACCACGGCGTTGAACATGGCGCTCGCGGAGTCCATGAAGTAGGTGTCCTTCGGCGCCTTCTTCTTGTACTGCTCGCCGAGCGCGAGGAAGTCCTCCCAGCCGCCCTCGGTCAGCTTCGCGACCTCGGCGCGGTCGGTGGGCAGTCCGGCCTTCTCGAACAGCTCACGGTTGTAGCAGAGGGACATGGGGCCGATGTCGGTGCCCGCGCCGATGACCGCGCCGCTGGGGGCTGTGGCCTGCTTCGCCTTCCACGACACCCACTCGTCCACGCCGATCGCCTTGGAGAGGTCGGCGAAGGAGTCCGCCTTGGTGTCGACGATCTCCTTGATCCGGCCGACCTCGATGCCCTGGACGTCGGCGAGGCCGCTGCCGGAGTTCAGCTGCTGGAGGAGCTTGGGGTAGTAGTTCTTCTCCTCGGCGGTGGTGTCCTCCTTGACCGTGATCTTCGGGTTCAGCTCCTGGTACTTCTCGAAGAGTCCGGCCTCCTTGTACCCGAACTGCCCGTAGTCGGCGACGGTCAGGGTGATGTTGCCGTCGGCGTCGGCTCCCTTGTCCGAGTCGGACGAGCCGCCGCATCCGCTGAGGAGGAGGGCGGAGACCGTGAGGCCCGTGGTGGCCACGGAGGCGGCTCTGAGGCGTCGACCGGCAACGCTGCGGGTGATGCGCATTCCACTGCTCCTTGTTCCGGGGGTGTTGCCGGCGCCGTTCCGCGAGGCAGGGCGGAGGGCGTCGGGTCTGGTGCGGGAGAGGAAGCGCGCGAGACCTTCCCCCAGAGTGGGAGCGCTCCCATGCGCTGTTGCCGGAAGGTTGCTGCCTCAAGGGGGTGGGTGTCAAGAGTTGAAGACGATTCCGTTGCCGAGGGATGTCCGGCGGGCCGTGGAGGGCCCCTTGGGCCGCCCTCCCGTCGAAAGGTGAACGGGGGCGGGCCGGTCCCCTCGTGGCCGGCGCTCTCCTCACGGGTCTCCGCGCAGATCGTGTCCATCGTCGGCGAGCGGAACCCGAAGAGGCCTCGGAGGACCCGAAGCGGGCCGCGCACTACATCGAGCTGGACCTGCCGGCCGAGGCGGAGCACGTGCTCGGAAAGCCGTTCGCCGACTTCCTGGAGAAGAACTGCGAACCGGTCGGCCCGCTGTTCCGGCCGGCGGAGCAGACCTCGGTGGTGCTGCTCAACGGCGGTGGCCTCGACGGCCCCGAGTGGTCGGTGCGGGTGCCGCTGGCCAACCTGGACGACCTGGACCACCTGAAGATCGGCCACCACCTGCGGGCGATCTTCGACGCGTACGCGGAGGAGCGGCGGGCGGGAAATTCCAGCCCGTCCGACGCTTGAGGACACCCTTCGGACGCCAGGAAGAACGCGCCCCGGCCGGAGGTGGGGGGGCCGGCCGGGGCGCGCGGTGGGGGGCGTGAGTGGTTCAGGGGTATGCGCGGAAAGGCGTGGAGGCCACGGCCGCGCCCATCGCCGTGGTGCGGGTCACCGTCGCGCGGCGGTGCGTACGGGAGCCCATCGATGTGTCCTGCCTGCCTCGGTGTCCGGTGGATCTGCTTGAGGGCGTACGAGCACGCTAGCGGCAGCGGAACGGGCAAAGAGGGTGTTACGGGCGGCGGCCGCCGTTCTTAGGGCGCGCTTAAGGAACGCATGGGCGCGGGTTAAGGGCCTGTCGTTCGGATCAGGCCGGATCAGGGAGCGGGGTCCGGTGCGTGCGGCTGCAAGGCGGAGGATTGAGGCAACGCGGATGGGGCCTCCCCTGTTCGAGTGGAGTGGAGCCGAGAGCCCGGGGAAGTTGGTGATTGACGACAACGCCGGAGGGGGCCCCTCCCTGCTCGAGCGGAGCCGAGAGCTTGGGGGCGTGCGTGCCGGGGCACGCGAGCCCGGCCTGATCCGAACGACAGGCCCTAGTGCCGGGACCCGGTGACGGCGCGGTCCCGCCCCCGGCGCTGCCTGCCGACCCGGCGGCCGTGTCCGCGCCGGCCGCGCTCGGGACGGCTGCCGTGCAGGCCGATCCAGATCCGGACCTCCGTACCGCCGAGGACGGACCGGCCGATGCGCAGGTCGCCGCCGGTGGACTCGGCGACCCGGCGCACGATGTCCAGGCCGAGGCCGGTGGAGCCGACGGACCCGCTCCCCCCGGCGCGCCCGCTGGCGCCCCGTGCGAGGGCCGCCTTCGGGTCGGGGATCCCCGGGCCGGCGTCGGAGACGAGCACGATGACCGCGTCGCCACTGTGGTGGACGTCGACGGAGAAGGCGGTGCCCTCGGGGGTGTGGCGGAAGACGTTGCCGAGCAACGCGTCGAGGGCGGCGGCCAGTTCGGGCCGGGCCACAGGGATGCGCACCGTGCGGTCGACTCCCGCGAGACGCACCTCGCGGCCCTCGTCCTCCGCGAGCGCCGACCAGAAGCCCATACGATCGCGGATCACCTCGGAGGCGTCGCAGCCCGCGCCCGTCTGCACCCCCTGGGCCGAAGGACGCTGTTCGCGGGCGGTGCGGATGATCGCGTCGACCTCGTGCTCCAACTGCTGGACCGCCGCCCGGGTCTGCTCCGCCGCCGGGCCCTCGCCGAGCGACGCGGCGTTCAGCCGGAGCACGGTGAGCGGGGTGCGCAGCCGGTGCGAGAGGTCGGCGGCCAGCTCGCGCTCGTTGGCCAGGAGCTGGACGACCTGGTCGGCCATGGAGTTGAACGCGACCGCCGCGGACCGCAGTTCGGTGGGCCCCTCCTCGGGGACCCGGGTGCCGAGGCGCCCCTCCCCCAGGTCCTGGGCGGCGCCCGCGAGGCGCTGGGCGGGCTGCACCATCCGTACACCGAGCCGGTCGGCGACCGCGACCGAGCCGACGATCAGCGCGACGCCGACGCCCGCCAGCATCAGCCAGGCGGTGGCGACCCCGTTGGAGACCTCGCCCTCGGCGACGAACACCTCGACGACGGCGATGTCCCCGGTGCCCAGCGCGGTCGGCTGGAGAAGGGCGAAGCCGCCGGTGACCTCGGTGATGGAGGCACGCCCGGCCTCGCGCACGGTCTCCACGTCCTTGGGGGTGGCGCGCCGGGTGCCGATGTCCAGGGGACCGCCCTCGGCGGGGACATGGACGGCGAGGCGCCCCCGGTCACCCGGTTCGGTGGACAGGACGGCCCGGGTCAGCTCCTCGCGGTCGGTGGTGATGGAGAGGGTCGGGGCGATCATCGCGGCCTGGCGTTCGGCGTCGGAGAACGCCCGGTCGCTGGCCATCTCCCGGATGACGAGTCCGAGCGGTACGGCGAAGGCGATGACGACCATGGCGGTGACCGCCAGGCAGACCTTGACCAGGGCCCATCTCATGCGGGCGGCTCCGCGACCGGCGTATCGGCCTGCGGGCCGGCCGGGGCGTCGGCCGGCGGCTGGAGCTTCACGCCGACGCCGCGCAGGGTGTGCAGATAACGCGGTCGGGCGGCGGTCTCGCCGAGCTTGCGCCGCAGCCAGGACAGATGGACGTCGATGGTCTGGTCGTCGCCGTAGGACTGCTGCCAGACCTCGGCCAGCAGCTCCTTGCGGGCGACGACCACGCCGGGCCGCCCGGCAAGGAAGGCGAGCAGGTCGAATTCGCGTCGGGTCAGGTCGAGTTCGGCCTCGTCCAGCTCGACACTGCGGCGCAGCGGGTCGATGGAGAGCCCGCCGACGCGGATGGCCCCGGGCGGCGGCGCCTCTCCGCCGGCGGCGGCTCGCGAGCGGCGCAGCACGGCGGCCATCCGGGCGGAGAGGTGCTCGACGGAGAACGGCTTCGTCAGATAGTCGTCGGCCCCGTCGTTGAGCAGCCGGACGATCTCGCTCTCGTCGTCCCGGGCGGTGGCGATGATCACCGGCACGTCGGTGATGGACCGCAGCATCTTCAGCGCCTCGGCACCGTCCAGGTCGGGCAGCCCGAGGTCGAGGATGACCACGTCGAAGCGGACGTGCGCGACCTCGCGCAGCGCTTCGAGCGCGGTGCCCACGCTCCGTACCGTGTGGGAGGCCTCACTGAGGTGCCGGATGAGGGCGGAACGTACGAACTGGTCGTCCTCGACCACGAGCACACTTGCCATGGGCGGCACCGTACGCCATGCCGGCGGGCCCGGTCCCTGCCTCGTCGGAAACCTCCGCAAAGGCCGGAGAAGGGCGATTGTGGGCCCTTGGGGGGGAGCCGGAAGCGGGCCGGGTGGTGCAGGATGTGCCGGATGCAACGAGGACTCTCACACGCGCTGGCGTGGTCCCTCGCCACCGGCGCGGCGGTCACGCTCTCGTGGTGGGGCGTGCACACGGTCATGACGGGGACGGCGTACGATCCGCCGCGGGCCGTGCCGATCTCGGTGGACGCGGGGTCTCCGCAGCGCATCGGGCAGAGCACCGAGGCACCCCTCGTCTCCTCGACGCACCGGACATCGCCCTCCCCCTCGCCGCGCACCGGCGGCGCGAGCCCGTCGCCGTCGGCCCCGCGCCCCTCCCGTACGCCGGGGGCGCCCCCGGCGAAGCCGCCCGTGCCGTCGACTTCGGGCGAGGTGAAGAGCTATCGCACCGACGGCGGCCGGGTCGTGTTCGAGCTGGGCTCCGACTCGGCGAAGCTCGTCTCGGCGACTCCGGAGCCGGGCTGGTCGATGCGGGTGTGGACGAACGACGCCTGGATCCGGGTCAACTTCAGTGACGCGGGCGGCGCGACGTACTCCGTGTTCTGCACCTGGAACGGGCATCCGCCGCTGGTTCAGATCGTCGACCCGTAGATCGGGGCTGCTGGGATCCGGCGCTCCAAGGCTCCGGGCGCTCCGTGGCTCGGGGCTACTCGAAGACCGAGGGCGGGGGTGCGGGGGACGGCTTGGCCGCGGCGTCGGTGACGACGGCCGCGCCGCCGGTGAAGTCGGTGAGCGCACGGCCGTGCTCGACGCGGCCGGGGTGCGGGTCGCTCGCCACCCGCCGGGTGAACTCCGCGACCGGGAGCGGCAGGGCCGAGGCGAGCAGGACCGCGTTGCCGAAGCGGCGGCCCCGCCACACCACCGGGTCGGCGGCCAGCGCCAGTTCGGGGAAGACGGCGGCGGCGGTGGCGACCTGGCCGCGCAGGTGGGCGAGCGGGGGGCCGTCGGCGAGGTTGGCCGCGTACCGCCCTTCGGGCTTCAGGACCCGGCGGACCTCGGTGAGGAACTCGGCCGACGTGAGGTGTGCGGGGGTGCGGGCCCCGCTGAACACGTCCGCGATGACCAGGTCCGCCCAGCCGTCCGGGAACCTGCCGAGCCCTTCGCGTGCGTCGGCCGCCCGGACCCGGACCCGGGCCTGGGGGTCCAGCGGGAGGCGGTCGCGGACGAGCTGTACGAGGGGGGCGTCGAGCTCGACGATCTGCTGGGTGGAGCGGGGGCGGGTCGCGGCGGTATACCGGGCGAGGGTGAACGCGCCGCCGCCCAGGTGCAGGACGTGCAGCGGCCGGAGCGCGGGTGCGGCGAGGTCGATGACGTGGCCGAGGCGGCGCTGGTAGGCGAACGAGAGGTGCGTGGGGTCGTCGAGGTCGACGTGGGACTGTGGGGCGCCGTCGATCAGGAGCGTCCAGCCGCGCGGCCGCTCCCGGTCGGGTACGAACTCGGCGAGCCCGCCGCCGACCGGCCGGGAGACCGGCTCGCGCTCGGCCCGCCCGGAGCCCCGGCCGCCGGTCCGGCGTTCCTCGCGCCCCTGCGCCCTGGCACCGCCGGCCTTGTCGTTGCCCGCGGCTCCGCCCTTGCCCGCGGCTTTGTTCCTGCCCCGGGCCGGCGCTCCTCGACGTGCCACGTTCGCTGGTCCTTGCTGGTGGGGGCCCGGGTAGCCGGCCGCGGCGGAGGCGTTCCGCCCGTCCGGCCATTATGGGCTCAGCAGCGGTTGTCGGCCGCCTCGATCAGCCGGGCGGCCTGGTCGAGGGCGGCGCGGAGCACGGCCGGATCGGTGACCGGGGCGCCGGCGGCGGGCGGGAGCAGCCAGCCGGAGCCGGCGGCGGGCGGATCGGCGGGGATGCGCAGCCCCCGGCCGTCGGTCCGCGTACAGGCGCTGCCGGGTACGTCCCAGGCGTCGGCGGTGCCCGCCGGCACGAGGAAGCCGAGGGTGTCGCAGGCCCCGTCGTGCAGAACCGGGCCGACGGGCTCCCGGTCCCGTCCCCGGCGGAGGATGTCGACGGCTTCCAGGCCCTGCCGCGCCGGGACCGTGACGAGGTCGCAGGACCGGTCCCCCGGCGCCGGGGTCTCGGGAGCCACAGGGGTAGTGGGGTTCATCGAGGTCGTCGGGTCGGTCGGGGTCATCGGTTTCGTCGCGGTCGTCCGTGAGCCGGTCTCCCTGCCGAGATGCAACAAGGGAACCCCTCCTCTCATCGCCGAACGGAGCCACACTCCGTCTCCACGTGGACCAACGCCGCGGGTGCGTCAAGGGCTACGGCCCCACACCGCCGCAAAGGGTGGCAGTTCATGGCGGATCGAGGGCGGAATGCACCTTTCGCAACGAAACGCTGTATGTGCGTGTCGTCACAGCAGGTACGTTCTTGCTCCGCCGGGACACCGGGAACCACGCATCCCGGCCGCACCAGAGAGGGGCCGGCCATGGAGTCGACAGCGGCAGTTCCCAACCCCGCCTTCCGTCAGCTGCGCGGACAGCGCTCCGCCGGTGAGTTCGCGGCGGCGGTCCGCAGGGCGGCGCGGGAGATCGGGGAACAGGTCGCGTGCGACGCCCGGTACATCGGGCGCGTGGAGTCCGGGGAGATCCGCTGCCCCAACTACGCCTACGAACGCGTCTTCCTGCACATGTTCCCCGGGGCGTCCCTGGCCGACCTGGGGTTCTCGGCCCGCGAGAGCGTACGGGGGCGGGGCGCGCGGGTCGTGTCCGAACCCCCGCCCGGGGCCGCCCCTCCGGCATCCGCCCCGGCATCCGCCCCCGCCCGCTTTCGCCGCGACACCGAAACCGACGACATCCCCGAGGAGAGCGACGTGCTGCGTCGGGCGTTCATGACGAGCGGCACCGCCACGGTGGCGGCCGCTTCCCTGGGCCTCGGCGGGGCGCCCGCCTCCGCCGCCCAGGTCTCTGTGCCCGCACAGCGCCGGGTCGGCGAGGCGGAGGTGAACGCCGTCGAGAAGGCCGTACGGCAGATCCGGCTGCTGGACGACCGGCACGGCGCGGACGGGCTGTACCGGCGGGCCGCCCAGCCGCTGCGCGCGGCGTACGAGTTGCTGGACGCCGGAACCACCGCACGGCGCGCCACCTCGGACCGGTTGCACGCGGGCGCGGGCGAGCTGGCCATCTCGGTGGGCTGGCTGGCCCACGACTCGGGCCGCTTCGACGACGCCCGCTCGCACTACGCGGAGGCGCTGGCCACGGCAAGGCTGGCCGGGGACGCGGGTCTTGAGGCGCACGCGTTCTGCAACACGTCGTTCCTGGCCCGGGACGCGGGCCGGCCCCGGGAGGCGGTACGGGCGGCGGAGGCCGGCCAGCGGGCCGCCCGCACGCTGGGATCGCCCCGGCTGCTGGCGCTGCTCGCGCTGCGGGAGGCGGGGGGCCGGGCGGGGCTCGGGGACCGGACGGGGTGCGACCGGGCGATCGGGCGGGCCCGGGCGGCGTTCGACCGGGGCCAGGCGGCGGGTGATCCGGAGTGGATGAGCTTCTTCCGGGAGGCGGAGCTGGAGCTGCTGGAGGCGCAGTGCTGGTCGGCGCTGGGCGACTGGTCCCGGGCCGCGCGGCACGGTCGGCGGGCCACAGCGCTCCAGGACCCGCACTTCACCCGGAACCTGGCGTTGTACCGGGCCCAGCTCACGGGCGACCTGGCCCGGGCGGGGCGGGCGGACGAGGCGGCGGCGACCGGCCACCAGGTGCTGGACCTGCTGAACCGGGTCCAGTCCTCGCGGATCCGGGGGATGCTGGCGGGGGCGGCGCGCGTGCTGGAGTCCCGGGCCGAAGCGACCCCGGTGGCAGACTTCCTGACCCGCCACCGATCCAGCCCGCCCGGACCGTCTGCCAGCCCGCCCGGACCGCCTCCCGGCCCGTCCGGCGTTTGAGGACGGAACCGTGCGGCACGTTCTCGGGTGCGGATCAGGTTCTCCCGCGCCACGGGGTCCGTGAAGAGTCCGCCCACCGGGCAAAGGGTTCCGCCCTCAAACGCCGGACGGGCTTGAATGGCCTCAGGGTTCCGCCCCCGAACGCCGGGCCGGCTTGAGTGGGCTCAGCGTTCCCCCCGAGCGCCAGGCCGGCTGAGCCGGCCCGGGGCCGCCCCAAGCGCCGGACGGGCTTGAATGTGGCCGCCCGGGGTGGGGTGCGGCCGGGCGGGCTCAACTGCCCCTACCGCTCCAGGTGCCCCGTGTCGTTCCAGCGTTCCACGGCCGGCAGGCCGTACGCCCAGCCCAGGACCGACAGCGATGTCGGCTCCAGCCGGACGCGGGCGCCGAAGGACAGGTCCTCGCCCAGCCACCGCGCGCCCAGCGCCCGCAGAATGTGGCCGTGGGCGAAGACCAGGACGTCCCGGTCCGCCGAACGCGCCCAGGTGACGATCTCGTCCGCGCGGGCGGTGACGTCGGCGATGGACTCCCCGTCCGGGACCCCGTCGCGCCAGATCAGCCAGTCGGGCCGGTCCGCCTTGATCTGCGCCGGGGTCAGCCCCTCGTACGCCCCGTAGTCCCATTCCATCAGCGCGTCCCATGGCTCGGCCCGCTTCCCGAACCCGGCGAGTTCGCAGGTCTCCGCGGCCCGGACGAGCGGGCTGGTGCGGACCTCGACGCCGGGCAGCCCCGCCCACGGCGCCCGGTGCAGCCGCTCGCCGAGCAGTTTCGCGCCCTCGCGGCCGGTGTCCAGGAGCGGAATGTCCGTCCTGCCGGTGTGGTTGCCCCGGACCGACCACTGGGTCTGGCCGTGCCGGGCGAGCAGGATGCGCGGTGCCATGACGGCTCTCCCTGAAACGCTGGAACGCTGGTGATGGGCCTTCCATCATCCCGTACCCGACGGGCAGGCAACCTCCGGGGCCGCGCGGGCGTCCCTTTCTGAGCAGCCCCCGCCGGCCGCTCCGGGCCACGGCGGGGACCGCTGCGTACGGGATGTCCGAAAGGGACCCCCGGGGGGAAGCGGCGGCACGGTGCCGCCGTACGGTTGAACGCCCGTCGTCGGCCGCATGAACATGGGGAGAGCTACCGGATGCCGCACGTCACCGCGCCGCCCGTGACCGGTCATCGGCCCCGCTGGTGGACGGAGCTGCCGCTGATCGCGGTGGTTTACGCGCTGTACTCGATGGGCCGGCTCCTGGTGCGCGGCGACGTGTCGACCGCGGTCGACCACGGCCTGGCGATCCTGCGGCTGGAACAGGCGCTGCACCTCAACGCCGAGCATCCGCTGAACCGTCTCTTCACCAGCACCCCGTCGCTCGGGATACCCGCGGACTTCGCGTACGCGTCCCTGCACTATCTGGTCACCCCGGCCGTCCTCATCTGGATGTTCCGGCGCAGATCGGCGACGTACCGGGCGGCCAGGGTCTGGCTGATGAACTCCACGCTGCTGGGGCTGGTCGGCTTCACGCTGATGCCGACCTGTCCGCCCCGGCTGCTGGACGCGAGCCACGGCTTCGTCGACACGATGGCGCAGTACAGCGGTTACGGCTGGTGGGGCACGGGGGCGAGCGCCCCGCGCGGGCTGAGCGGGATGACCAACCAGTACGCGGCGATGCCCAGCCTGCACGTCGGATGGTCCCTCTGGTGCGGGATCCTGCTGTGGCGGCACGGCCGCCATCCCCTCGTACGGGGGGCGGGCATCGCCTATCCGCTGATCACCACGATCGTCGTGATGGGCACCGCCAACCACTACTTCCTCGATGCCGTCGCGGGCGCCGCGGTGATGGGGATCGGGGCCCTGCTGACCAGGCCCGTCATGCGGCTGGCCGACCGGTTCAAGGCGTGGGCCGGGGTCCGGGTCGCCGGCCCGGTCGCGGCCTCGTTCGGCGACCGGTTCCGAAGCGGCCGGGGAACCGTTCCCGAGGACGTTCCGGCGACCGTGTCCCCGAATGTCAGTGCCGGGTGCAAGACTTCCCCGGGTGAGCGAATCCCCGGCCAGCGGACCACCTCCGCAGATCCCCCCGGCACGGCAGTCGGCGGTGTCGGCGGCAGAGACGCCGACACCGCGGCCGCGAGCGACGACGCTCCGGCAGCGGCTCGCTGAGCTGCGCGGCCCCTCCGTCGCACCGCACCCGCTCGACGCCCGGGCCCTCGCCGCCCTGGCCGCCAACCCCGGGTGCAAACGGCGGGCCCTGCTCGACGGCGCCGGCGTGGACAAGGGTGTGCTGGCCACCGCGCTCGGCTCCCCCGCCCCCTTCGGGCAGTCCCAGTTCGCCTTCATGCGGGGCAACGCGTTCGAGGCGAAGGTCAAGGCCGACGGCGGCGCCGAGCTGCTGCGCCTGCTGTACGAGCGGCTCGGCGGCGGTGCTCCGCCGCCGGCCGGGGACGCCGCCACCCCCGATCTGAGCGCCGCCGGTCCCGAGGGTCGCGCCGCCCGCACCGCGCTGGCTCTGCGGGAGGCCACGGCGGCGGGCGGCTGGGCGCTGCTGGACCACCCGATGCTGGCCCTGGAGGTGGCGGGCTCCCCCGCCTATCTGGAACCCGACGCGGTCGTGGTGCACCCCGACGGCCGGTGGACGGTCGTCGAGATCAAGTCGTTCCCGATGATCGACGCGTCGGCCGACGCGTCGAAGGTCGGCGCCGCCGCCCGGCAGGCCGCGGTGTACGTGCTGGCGCTGGAGCGGGTCGCGGCGGTGACCGAGGGCGCGGAGGTCGGGCACCGGGTGCTGCTGGTCTGCCCCAAGGACTTCTCGAACCTGCCGACCGCCTCCGTCGTCGACGTGCGCAAGCAGCGCGCGGTGACCCGTCGGCAGCTGACCCGGCTGACGCGCGTCGAGGACATCGCGGCGGGGCTGCCGGAGGGGACGACGTTCGACCCGGCGTGCCCGCCCGAGGAGCTGGACGCCGCCGTGGCGGCGGTGACCCCGGCCTACGCCCCGGAGTGCCTGGCCGCCTGCGAGCTGGCCTTCCACTGCCGGGCGAAGTCCCGGGCCGAGGGGGCGGTGGAGGCGCTGGGCCGCAGTGTGCGCGGTGAGCTGGGCGGGCTGACCACGGTGGCCGGGGTGCTGGCCGCCGCCGCGGGCAAGGAGGGCGATCCCGCCGATCCGACGGTCGCCGCGCTGCGCCGGGCCGCCGCCCTGCGCGCCGAGGCGCTGGAGAGTGCCTCCGTGCTGAGCGCCGGAGCGCCCGAGGGGCTGGAGGGCGCTGCCGCATGTCGCTGATCACCACCCTGGCCCGGCTGGAGGCCGTCGACACCGGCCGCGCCCAGCCCCTGGCGACCGTCCGGCACCGTCATCTCACCGACCGGCCGCTCGTGCTGGTCCCGCTGACCACCGCCGGTGAGGCCGGGGCCCCGCTCGGGGCGCTGGTCGGCACGGACCGGCAGGCGCCCCGGCTGCTGGCCGTGGCCCAGCCGCGCGACCGGGACCTGAGGTTCGCGTTTCTGGCCGAGCTGGCGGAGGCGGTCCTGCCGCACATCGAGGCGTACGCGGACGTCGTCGAGCCCACCGAGCGCAACGAGGTCGACCCGGCGACCGGCAAGAAGACCAAGGTCGAGGTCGAGCTGTGCACGGACGCCGCCCAGCTGATCGTGCCGAGCCGGGCGGGTGTCGAGTTCGTCCGGCTGCTGGGCCGGTCCATGCGGTTCCGCCGCACCGCCGAGGACGATCCGGACACCCCCTATCCGGCCCCGGCCCGGGTCCCGCTGCTCGGCCGCTGGCTGACGCACTACGGGGAGCGGGCCCGGGTGCCCGGCTCCTCGTTGTTGCCGGCCGCCACGGATCTGCTGAACCGGCACTGGGCGACCGGGCAGAGCAGCCTGGAGGACCAGCATCTGGGCGCGCTGCTGGCCTGGATCGACCCGCCGGCCGGGGCCTCGGGGGCCGAGGCGGCGCTGCGGGCCGAGCTGGCCCGGGACGGGGACGGCCAGTTGCTGTGCCCGCCCGCGGGTCCGGCCACCGACCCGGACTTCGACAACCGCCTCCTGGCCCCGGCGATCGAGCGGTACGACCGGGCGCGCACGGCGTTCGCGTCCGCCGAGGACGGTCTCGCGGCGGATGCCCGCCTCGGTGAGCTGAGCGACGCCGAGCGGGAGATCCGTTCCCTGCTGGCGAAGGTGATGCTGCCGACCTGGGACGCGGTGTGGCGGGGTCTCGACCTGCTGCGGGAGCTGCCCGACGGGTCCCGGGCCGAGGACCGCTGGACCCGGGACCGGTGGTCGTTCACCGGCCACCGGGACCGGGTGCGCTCGGGCGAGCCGCCGCAGCCGCGCCGCGACGACGCGGTGACGGCGGCCCGGAAGCTGGCCTCCCGGGAGACCGCCCAGGCCCAGTTGGAGGCGCAGGAGGCGCTGGACGATCCACTGGTGCTGGCGGGGCGGCGGCTGGCGGGCGAGGCGTTCCTCGCCACCGTGGCCGGGGTGGAGATGGCGTACACCGAGTCCAAGCGGCCCTCCCCGCGCCCGCTGGTCACCGTCCGCACGGACGAGCGTCCGCAGCTGGGCGAGCGGACCAAGGTCTACCGCTCGCTGGACGGCAAGCCGCAGACGGCGGAGTTCGTGGCGTACGCGCAGGACCCGCCCCAGGAGGGGGAGATCCTGCTGGTGCTGCGGATCCTGGACCGGATGGGCCGGGGCAGGGAGCCCGTGCCCGGTTCGGTGCCGGAGCCCGGGGAGCGGATCGCCTGGACCCTGTTCGAGCACGACCAGCGCGGCGGCCCGAAACTGCCGGATCCGGAGGAGACGCCGTGGACCCACGGCGGCCCGCCGGGCGCGGACGCCGCCGTGCGCGCGGAGCGACCCGACCCCGTGACTCCGGAGGACCTGCTGTGAAGACCACCATTGGGGAGGACCCGCTGTGAGGACCGTCTTCGACCCGGGCGCGGAGGCGGCGCGCGCGACCGGCGCGATCCTCGACGACACCCTGCGCGGCGCCTCCCGGGGCATCGTCGTGGACTCGCCTCCCGGCGCCGGGAAGTCGACGCTGGTGGTCCGGGCGGCGATGGAGCTGGCCGCCGCCGGGCATCCGCTGATGGTGATCGCGCAGACCAACGCCCAGGTCGACGACCTGGTGGTGCGGCTCGCGGAGAAGGACCCGGAGCTGCCGGTGGGCCGGCTGCACAGCAACGACTCCGACCCGTACGACAAGGTCCTGGACGGGCTGGACAACGTGAAGAAATCGGCGAAGGCGACGGACCTGGCCGGGCTCGACGTGGTGATCTCGACGGCCGCCAAGTGGGCGCACGTGAAGAACGTGGAGCCGTGGGGGCACGCGATCGTCGACGAGGCGTACCAGATGCGCTCGGACGCGCTGCTGGCCGTGGCCGGGCTGTTCGAGCGGGCGCTGTTCGTCGGGGACCCGGGCCAGCTGGACCCGTTCTCGATCGTGGGCGCGGACCAGTGGGCGGGGCTGAGCTACGACCCGTCGGTGAGCGCGGTGTCCACACTGCTCGCGCACAATCCGGGGCTGCCGCAGCACCGGCTGCCGGTGTCGTGGCGGCTCCCGGCGTCGGCGGCCCCGCTGGTGTCGGACGCGTTCTACCCGTACACGCCGTTCCGCAGCGGTACGGACCACGGCGACCGGAAGCTCTCCTTCGAGGTGGCGTCGGACGGGTCGGGGCCCGACCGGGTGCTGGACGAGGCGGCCGAGACCGGGTGGGGGCTGCTGGAGCTGCCCGCCCGGCACACCCCGCGCACCGACCCCGAGGCGGTACGGGCGGTGGCACTGGTGGTCCGGCGGCTGCTGGACCGGGGCGGCGTCGCGACGAGTGAGCGGGCCGAGGAGCCGGTGCCGGTGACGGCGGACCGGGTGGCGGTCGGCACGGCCCACCGGGACCAGGCGGCGGCGGTGCGGGCGGCCCTCGCGGAGCTGGGCGTCACCGGTGTGGCGGTGGACACGGCGAACCGGCTCCAGGGCCGCGAGTTCGACGTCACGGTGGTGCTGCACCCGCTGTCGGGCCGGCCGGACGCCACGGCCTTCCACCTGGAGACGGGGCGGCTGTGCGTGCTGGCCTCGCGGCACCGGCACGCCTGCGTCGTGGTGTGCCGGGAGGGGGTGGCGGACCTGCTGGACGAGCACCCGTCCACGGAGCCGGTCCAGCTGGGCGTCACGGTGAAGTTCCCCGACGGCTGGGACGCAATGTTTACCACACACCTTCACCTTCTGGAGCACCGTGTGTCCTGGCGTCCCTGAGCTGCGGTGACGTGCAGGCAGTCAGCCCAGGGACGCCAACGCACGCGCTATGAGAGAACGCGCAGCCGCTCCACGCACGGCTTCCTGTGACAGCCGTTCAAAGGCCCGGGTGTACAGCTCAACCTGGCTGGGCTGCGTGAGGGTGGCGGCAGCGTCCAGGGTGTCCGCGTGCACCCTGGTGTCGTCGAAGATCGTGAAGGTGGGCATGGGCCACACGGCTCGTTGAGCTGAGAACGGAATGAGCCCTACGGCAACGTTCTGGAGATCCATAACCCCGAGCAGGCCGCGGCCCTGAGCGGAGACGTACCCCCGCGGCCTGAGCCGGGGCGCGCACCCGCGGCACCGAGCGGGAGTCGCGCCCCCGCGCCCCCGCCGCACACCCCGGCCCCCTTGCGCGGGGCTGGACAATGGAGGGTGGCCGTCCGGGTCTTCCGGTCATCAGGTCGCCCGAGGGAGGAACACCACATGACACAGTCCGAGCGGAACGAACGGCAGCGGCTGCGCCCCGCGCCGCTGCTCTTCGAGCCGTCTCAGGCCACGGCGGATCCGGAGCACTTCTTCGACCTGGAGTCGATGGAGGACCCCCGCGAGCTGCTGGCCCGTGCGACCGAGCTGACGCAGGCCTTCCGGGCGGCGACGGACCGGTCGGTGGAGTTCCAGGCGCTGGCGGCGGCCCAGCTCGCCGATCCGCGCCGGTTCGACCGGCTGACCCCGGCGGACGTCGCGGAGCGCGCGGAGTGGACCGAGGACTACGCGAAGAAGATGATCGAGTTCGGCCGCTCCCTGCTGGACGCGCCCAGAGCCTGACGTCGCCCAGAACCCGACGTCGCCCAGAACCCGACACCGTCCAGAGCCCGACGTATAGACCCATGGGGCCGACCTACGAGACCCATGGGGCCGACGTGACCTGTGGGGCGGCCGGGGCAGATGCTGTTCCGACAGGCCTGGGGGCAGGGCCTGTGGCATATTCCGGCGGGCAAGATACCCCTCCCCCTCCCGCCCTGTCCCGGTTTCCGGCAACTCTCGGAATCCTTTCCGCCACTCCCGGTAGATCTTGCTCCATGAGCGCATGGCTGAAAGACGAAACGACCCTGCAGGCCGGTGCAGCCCCGCACCACGGCGTCGACATCTTCGCCCTGCTGCGGGACCAGTCCGGACCTCAGGCCACACAGGTCACGGCGGCCGGCGCCGCCTGGCTGGCGGGGGCCGCTCCCTACCCGCGCAGCACGCTCGCCCAGTGGGAGGAGCGCCCCACGGCTCCCGGGGTGCTCCCCTGCGGTTCCGCTTTCGACGTCGTGAACGTGCCGGCGCTGTTCGGGCGGCGGATGCTGGAGCAGCTCTGGGCCGAGGGGCCAGGCTCCGGTCCGGTCGCCACGCACCGGGGCCGGATGCTGCTGTTCGCCGCCCCCGGAACGGCCCAGCGGCTGCCCTCGCTGCTCGCCTGGGAGGAGTGGGGGTCCAGCGGTTCCAGGGTCTCCGGAGGCTCCGGCGAGCGGCGCGGCGAGGTGCCGCCGCTGCTCTGTCACGGCACCGGTGACGCCGTGACCGTACCGCCGCTGACCTGCACGTCGTCCGACGGCGGGCCGCGCTGGGTGGTCGCCCCCGACACCCGCAATCCGTGGCTGCCTGGGCCCGACGTGCTGCTCTGGGCGTGTGTCCGGGTGAGCAGGTCCACGCCCTCCCGGGGCACCGCACATTCGATTTTTCCTCGGGCGGATCAGGATGCTAATGTCTACGACGTCAGCAGGCGCCGTTAGCTCAGTTGGTTAGAGCAGCTGACTCTTAATCAGCGGGTCCGGGGTTCGAGTCCCTGACGGCGCACAGACGGAAGAAGCCCCTCGCGAAAGCGGGGGGCTTCTTCGTGTGCGGGGCTCCGGGCGGCGTGGTCAGACGCCGGTGGTGATCCGGACGGTCCAGGAGCCGGACGGAGTGCGGTCGGCGACCTCTACGCGGGTGTCGTCGCCCGGCACGGTGAAGGTCTCCCCGACCCCCAGCGGGGCGTCGGCCAGCGGCGGGTAGACCGAGCGGTCCCAGCAGGCCCCGGTGTTCGGATGGGTGTCGACCACCTCGACGGGACCGCCGCCGGAGGCCGTTCCGCTGCGGACGCGGTAGATCAGGATGCCCTCGGCGCAGGTGCCCCGGTCGTTCCCGGTGGCGCTGCGGGCCTCGATGGCCAGCGCACTGCCGGCGCCGGTGCGGACGACGGCGAGCCGGGTCCCGATCGACCCGCCGGGCACGGGAGCGGCGGCGACCGGTTCCAGGGTGAGGTCGGCCGAGCCCTGGACGCAGACGACCTGCCGGCCGCCGAGCCAGCCGAGCTTCCACTTGTGCCAGCCGAACAGGTCGGGGGCGAGGCCGAACTGGCTGCCCATGACGTCCCAGTCGCCGACGTGGGTGTCCCAGTCGCCCTTGCCGTCGGTGGGCCGGTGGTAGAGGTCGGCGAGGTCGAAGACGTGCCCGGTCTCGTGGGCGAGGACGTTGCGGTCGGGCGGGTGCTGCTCGAAGACCGTGACGACGCGCCGGATGTCGCTGTCGTCGGCGCGCAGCGGCCGGTCGAAGTTGACGACCTTGGTGGCGTCGGAGTCGACGCCGGGGGCGTCCGGGTCGGCCACCAGGTAGACGATGTCGTACCGGGCGAAGTCCACGTCCGGGTCGACGGCGTCGATGGCGTCGCGCAGGTAGGCGGTGCGCCGCTCGGCGCTCCAGTCCCGCTCTATGCCGTACCAGGTGGAGTCGCGCGGCATCCGCGTCCAGGTCCGCTGCGGGTGGGCGCGCAACGTGAACCGGCCGTAGCTGGCGCGTTCGAAGAAGCGGGTGGTGGCGGGGAAGTGATCGGCGGTGAGCACCTCGGGGGTGAGCGTGGGCTCGGAGTCCGGGAAGGACAGGAAGATCATGACCGCGTCGAGGGCCTCGTCGGGGCGTGGGTAGGCCGTGTTCCAGGTGTTCAGGCCGAGCGAGTGGTGCGCCGCCGTCCGAGGCAGGGCACAGGGAGTCGCGTCCCCCGAGGCGGCCACGGCGGGGCCCGCGACGAGGGACATGGCGGCGAGCGCCAGGAGGGAGGTGGCGGCGGCGGCCAGACTGCGCAGCGGCGGCCGTTCCGCCCCCTCGGGTCCGCGACGGCACGGCACATCGACCTCCGGGTGGGAAAACACGGTCCATCCCGTCCACCCTGTGCCGCTTCACCACGCCACGCCCTGTTGTGCTGCCCCACACGGGTCAGCGGCCAGAATCACCGCCCACACCTTCACGGAACGTCACCATCGATCATTCCAGCCATCCGTTACAACAGATCCGCACAGAAATGATCAGGGTTGGGCAAAGCGGAACGTCTGCTACCAGCCACTCGCGGACCCGCGCGGTGGCCCGGACCGGACGGTGAGCTGGAACGGCCGACGCGGCACCCTCTATGCTTCACCACGCTTTCCCGCGTGGAACGGGCCCGTTCACGGAACCGCCACCCGGTGGCCTGTCCGACCCCACCAGTTCACGACGACCTTCACAGCGGGAGCGAGCGGTGAGCGGAACCTCCGAAGGGCCGAGCGCCCCGGCAGGCACGGCCCCCGGCGCGCCCCCCGCGCCGGTCACGGAGCGTCATACGGAGGCGGTGGACGCGTCCCCGGCCTGTCACGGTCCCACCGCTTCCGAGCTGCGCGACTACCGGGCCGCCTTCAACGCCGCCACGCTCCCCATGGGCGTCGTCGACGGCCGGGGCCATGTCGTGCGGGCCAACGAGGCGCTCGGCGGGCTGCTGGGCACCCCGGCGGCCGTCCTCGCCGGGCGGCAGGCGTGCGAGCTGCTCGACCTCGCCTCCGACGACCGCACCTGGCACGCCTACCGCGAGGTCCTCCTGGGCCGCCGCTCCCGGTTCCGCTGCACCCGCCGCCTCAAACACCCCGACGGGCGCTCCCTGTGGGCCGAGATCACCGTCGTACCGATGACCGGCGCCTCGGCCGCGGAGTCCGCCCGGGTCCTGCTGACGATCGCCGACGTCAGCGACCGGCGCGAGCTCCAGGAACGGCTGCGTCACCTCCAGATGCACGACCCGGTCACCCGGCTGCCCAACCGGACGCTGTTCTTCGAGCGGCTCGCCTCGGCCCTGGAGACCCCTCCGTACCAGGATGACTCCATGCCGCCCCGGCAGCACGCCCGGATCGGGCTCTGCTATCTGGACCTGGACGGCTTCAAGGCGATCAACGACACCCTGGGCCACCGGACCGGGGACCGGCTGCTCGCCGCGGTCGCCGCGCGGCTCACCGACTGCGCCGAGAACGACGCCTCCCGCCATCCCGGCGGCAGCCGGCTGGTGGCGCGCCTGGGCGGCGACGAGTTCGCGATCCTGGTCGAGGACTCGGCCGGCACGCAGGAACTCACCGACCTGGCCCGCTCGGTCCTCGCCGCCCTCCAGCAGCCGTTCGACCTGGCCGGGCAGCGGCTCTCGGTCTCCGCGTCGATCGGAGTGGTCGAGCGGACCGCGGCGGGCACCTCCCCCACCGGCCTGATGCAGGCCGCCGACACCACGCTGTACTGGGCGAAGGCGGACGGCAAGGCACGCTGGACCCTGTTCGACCCCGAGCGCAACGCCCACCGCATGACCAGGCAGTCCCTCTCCTCGACGCTCCGGCCCGCCGTGGAACGCGGCGAGTTCACGCTGGAGTACCAGCCGCTGGTCGGGATGGCGGACGGGGTGCTGCGCGGGGTTGAGGCGCTGGTGCGCTGGAACCATCCGCAGTTCGGTGTGCTGCCGCCGAATCGGTTCGTCCAGATCGCCGAGGAGGACGGCTCGATCGTCCAGCTCGGCCGGTGGGTGCTGCGCACCGCGTGCCGGCAGGCGCGGCGCTGGCAGCTGGACCACCCGGCCGAGCCGCCGCTGTTCATCAGCGTCAACGTCGCCGTACGGCAGGTCTGGGACTCCGACCTGGTCGCCGACGTGGCCCAGATCCTGACCGAGACCGGGCTCGCCCCCGGGCTGCTCCAGCTGGAGCTGACCGAGTCGGCGGTGATGGGTTCGGGCGGCCGCCCGCTGCGGGCGCTCCAGGCGCTGAGCGACATGGGCGTACGGATCGCCATCGACGACTTCGGAACCGGGTACTCGAACCTCGCCTACCTCAGCCGGCTGCCCGTCTCCGTGCTGAAGCTGGACGGGGCGTTCGTGAAGGGCTTCCGGTACGAGGACGGTACGCATCCGAGCCCGGCCGACGAGACGATCGTGGAGGCCATGGTGCAGCTGGCGCACCGCCTGGGCCTGACCGTCACCGCGGAGTGCGTGGAGACGGCCGGGCAGGCGGAGCGGCTGCGGCGGATCGGCTGCGACACCGGGCAGGGGTGGCTGTACTCACGGGCCGTGGCGCCGGAGCAGATCGCCGGGCTGATCGGGTCCCGGCCCCTGGAGGGCTGACGCCCCCGGCCGGCCGGGACCCGGCGCGGCGCTACGGTGCCGCGGGCAGGCCGTACGCGTCCGCGATCAGGTCGTAGCTGCGCAGCCGCGCCTCGCCGCCGTGCGCGTTGGCGGTGATCATCAGCTCGTCGGCGCCGGTGCGCTTGGCCAGGTCGTCGAGGCCGCTGCGGACCTCGTCAGCGGTGCCGTGGATCACGTTGGCGAGCCAGCCGTCGACGAACTCCCGCTCCATCGGGGAGAATTCGTACGCCGCCGCCTCCTCGGGGCTCGGGATCAGCCCCGGGCGGCCGGTGCGCAGCCGGACCATGGACAGGGCGCCGGTCAGCACCTGGCGGCGGGCCTCGCGCTCGTCGTCGGCGGCCAGTGCCGAGACCCCGATCAGGGCGTACGGGGCGTCCAGCGCGGCGGAGGGCCGGAAGGACTCGCGGTACAGGTCGAGCGCGGGGATGGTGTTCTGCGCCGAGAAGTGGTGCGCGAAGGCGAACGGCAGCCCGAGCGTCCCGGCCAGCCGGGCGCTGAAGCCCGACGAGCCCAGCAGCCAGACCGGCGGGCGGTGCGCGGACTGGACGCCGCCGGGGGAGGTCGCCTGGACCGGGCCCGGTACGGCGTGGATCCGGGCGTACGGGTGTCCGTCGGGGAAGTCGTCGTCCAGGAAGCGGATCAGCTCGGCGAGCTGCTGCGGGAAATCATCCGCCCCCTCGTTGAGCCGGTCGCTGCGCCGCAGGGCCGCCGCCGTCGCGCCGTCCGTGCCGGGGGCCCGGCCGAGGCCGAGGTCGACCCGGCCCGGGGCCATCGCCTCCAGGGTGCCGAACTGCTCGGCGATCACCAGCGGGGCGTGGTTGGGCAGCATCACGCCGCCGGAGCCGAGGCGGATGCGCTCGGTTTGGGCGGCGATGTGCGCCAGGATCACGGCCGGGGAGGACGAGGCGACCCCGGGCATGGAGTGGTGCTCGGCGACCCAGAAGCGGTGGAAGCCGCGCTGCTCGGTGAGGGTCGCGATGTCCACGCTGGTGCGCAGGGCCTGGGTCGCGGTGCGGCCCTGCCCCACGGTGACCAGGTCGAGGACGGACAGCGGAACGGCGGCCGTTCCGGCTGCGTCGCCCCGGATCCCGTCATCGTTGGCCGCTCCGCCGCCCGCTCCGCCACTCGGGTCGCTGCGGGTCGCGTCGCTGCGGGTCTCGTCGCCTCGGATCTCGTCCACGTGTCGGCCTCTCCCGGTGCTGCTCTCGTACGCCTGCGTCGGAGGGGTGCAACAGGAGGATGGCTCCGCTTATTCCCCGGGCCGCGCATGTCCCCGGTCCGTACTTGTCCCGGGCCGTACTTGTCCCCGGTCCGGCCCGGGGCGCGGCGCTACTCCCGTACCTCGATGCCCTTCGGCTCCAGCGACCTCAGCACCGGCTCACGCGTGGCGAACAGGGTGCCGAGCGCGGGGGCCCAGGTCCGGCGGTCGGTGAGACGCAACCCCTCCCACACCGTGACCTGGTTCGCCGTGAGGACGGGTTTGCCGAGCAGTTCCTCCAGCTCGGGGACGTACGCGGCGGTGTGCAGGGCGGTGTCCGGGATCAGCACCACCTCGGCGTCCGGGTCGTCGGCCTCCCGCACCAGCCGTTTCACCTGCTCCGGGGTCCAGGAACAGGCCTCGGCCGACGAGGCGGCCCCGCCGGACGCGGCGGCCACCACCTCGACGCCCGCCGACGCCAGGAACTCCACGAAGAGCCCGGTGACGTCCTCGGGGTAGGGCGCGGCGACGGCGACCCGGCCCGCGCCCAGTTCCCGCACCGCGTGGCCGAAGCCGATGGAGGCGCTGGAGGCGGGCAGGCCCGCCGCCCGGGCGAGCGTGGAGACCTGCTCGTGGGCGCCCTCCCAGCCCTGCGCGAAGCTGCCGCCGCTGGAGGCCCAGAGCAGCGCCTCGGCCCCGGCGAGACGCAGTTCCTCGACGCCCTCGGCGAGCCGGGCGGGCGCGCCCTGCTCGCGCAGCGCGTCGGCGCGGTAGGCGTCCTTGCCGGTCCCGGTGGCGAACAGGGGCAACCGGATGTCGGTGTCGAGCAGGATCTCGATCCGTGGGAAGTCGTCCTCGGCGGCGTGGCCCGGGTAGAGAAGTCCTACGGTCGTCATGTCCACCCTTCCTGTACGTCGACGGCTCGCCGCGCGACGAGCGACCCCCTTACGGGTGTGTCGCGTACGGGTGTCGCGGCCCTCCGGGCGCCCCGGCGGCCGTGACCGCGCGACCGGTCACTCTTGCCCCGACTTGTTCCCAGTATTCCCCCGTGCGAGCACCGGGGCGCGCGGCCGGGCCTCGTTGACGCGGAGGAAACCTGCTGCGAGCGTGGGCGATCCGTACGTCCGCTCCGACGCGGAGGGCCGACCAGCGATGCCGGATCCCGTCCTGCTCGTCCTCGACGCCGAACCGTCTCCCCGGCTCGGCCGGCTGACCGGCCGCGTGGAGGTGCGGTACGCGGACGCCTCCTCGCTCGCCGGGCTGCTCCCGGCCGCCGACGTGCTGCTCGTGTGGGACCCAGTCTCCGACGCGGTGCGGGAGGCCTGGCCCGGGCCGGGGGCGCGGCCGCGCTGGGTGCACACGGCGAGCGCGGGCGTGGACCGGCTGCTCTGCCCGGAGCTGGTCGCCTCCGACACCGTTCTCACCAACGCGCGCGGCGTCTTCGAGCGGCCGGTCGCGGAGTACGTGACGGGGTTGGTGCTGGCCTTCGCCACGGATCTCCCCGGCATGCTGGAGTCCCAGCGGCAGCGGCGCCGGCACGACCGGGAGGGGCAGCGGGTCGCCGGATCGCGGGCGGTGGTCGTGGGGGCGGGTCCGATCGGCCGGGAGATCACCCGGCTGCTGCACGGCCTGGGGGTCACGGTGGCGCTGGTGGGGCGGACCGCCCGGCGCACGATCCACGGGGTGGCGGATCTGGACCGGCTGGCGGCGCGGGCGGACTGGGTGATCGCGGCGGTCCCGCTGACCGAGTCGACGCGCGGGATGTTCGACACCCGGTTCTTCGGGCTGCTCCAGCCCTCGGCACGGTTCATCGACGCGGGACGCCCGGCGACGGTGGTGGAGGCCGACCTGGTGGACGCGCTGAACCGCCGCTGGCTCGCGGGGGCGGCGCTCAGCACCTTCCAGGAGGAACCGCCGGACGCCGGAAGCCCGTTGTGGGACACCCCGGGGCTCGTGCTCACCCCGCACCTGGGCGGGGACACCGCGGGGTGGCGCGACCGGCTGGGCGAGCGGTTCGTGGCGATGTACGAACGGTGGTCGCGCGGCGAGCCGTTGCCGAACACGGTCGACAAGGACCTCGGCTACGTCCCCTCCCCTGACCTGCCCGACGCGTCGGGCCCGGGAAACGGCTCGGGCCCGCCCGACGCTTCCGGCCCGCCCGACGCCTCCGCCCCGGGCGTCAACGGGTCAGCGGCGCGGCCCGGGGGATGAACTCCTCGATCGCCTGCCTCGCCGCGGCGTCCAACGCGTCGTGCCCGGCCTGGTCCTGCGCGGTCGACACGTCCCGTGTGCACCGATAGGCCTGTTCGGCGGCGAGGATCACCTCTTGGTCGTCCGTGAGGAGTTTGACCCGGTAGAGCACGTGCCGGGTGGCGGTGCGGAGGCGGTGGGCCTCGTCGCGGGCCCCGATGTAGGCCTCTGCCGCACGGCCCTCCCGCATGCGGTACCAGCGGCCCGCCTGGCCGTGGCGGTAGTCCTCCACCGCCGCGGCGAACGAGCCGTAGACGGCCGTGCGCTCCTGCCGGAGCGCCTCCGACCGCGCGAACCGCTCACTGCGCGTGGCCGCGAGGCGCTGGAAGAGGTGTGTGATCACCGCACCCATGAGCGTGCCCCCGACCGCTACGACGCTTGTCCACATGGCAACCATGACGCCACCTGATCACAGAAGTGGCTGATGCGGAGTCATGAGTCCCGCGTGACAGGGAACACGCCCTGCACACTCCTGGTCTCGCTCCGCCCTCCCCGGGCACGGGAAGGTCACCTTCCGGCCACTGTTGGGTTACAGGACCCCGGCTTCCCGCTTAGACGTACGGGATCGGGCAGGGGGTCACTCTGTCCGGACTGTTCGACCTCCAGGAGATTGCGAACCATGGCTGAATTCCCGAACCTGTCCCGCCGGGGTTTCCTCAACGGATCGGCGGCCGTGGGCGGCCTCCTCGTCGTTCCCGGCCTGCTCACCGCGTGCAGCAAGACCGACTCCGGCTCCGCGACCGGCGAGGGCGCCCTGGACAAGCTCCGTAAGCAGGGCTTCGTGCGGGTGGCGTACGCCAACGAGGCCCCGTACGGGTACCTGGAGGGCGAGGAGCTCAAGGGCGAGGCCCCGACGCTGCACCGGGAGATATTCAAGGCGCTGGGCGTGGATGAGCTGAAGCCGACGCTCTCCGAGTGGGACGGGCTGATCCCCGGGCTCCAGGCCGGGAAGTACGACGTGGTCAGCGCGGGCATGGCCATCACTCCGGAGCGCTGCGGCAACGCGATCTTCTCCGAGCCGGAGTTCATCTCGCCGACCGCCCTCATGGTGAAGAAGGGCAACCCGAAGAAGGTCACCGACCTGACCTCCGCGAAGGAGGCGGGAATCACCGTCGGCGTCATGTCGGGCGCGGTGGAAGGCTCGTACGCCAAGGGCGCGGGCATCCCCGAGGACAAGATCAAGACGCTGCAGAAGCCGCAGGACGGGGCCGACGCCGTCAAGGGCGGCCGGATCGACGCCTTCCTCCTGACCGGCATCTCGCTGCGCTGGCTGGCGAAGACCAACCAGGACACCGAGGTCACCGAGGCGTTCGTGCCGGAGCTGGACGGCAAGGAGCAGTTCTCGCCCGGCGGCGCGGTGTTCCGCAAGGGCAACGAGGACCTGCGGGACTCCTTCAACCGCGAGCTGAAGAAGATCGTGTCGGACCGCTCGCGCTATGTACAGCTGCTGGAGCCGTACGGGTTCGGGGAGACGGAGATCCCGCCCGCCGATCTGAAGACGGCGGAACTGTGCAAGGGCTGACAGGGCGGATGCACACGCATGAGTGACTTCTTCTCCCTCCTCGTCGAGGAGTTCCCCCGGGTCCGCTCGGGCCTGTGGGTGACACTTCAGGCCACGGTCCTGGGCGCGCTGCTGGCCGGAGTCCTGGCCTTCGCGCTCGGTCTGATGGCGGGCAGCCGGCTGCTTCTGGCCCGCGGGTTCTCCCGGGTGGTCGTGGAGTTCTTCCGGGGCACCTCCCTCTACATCCAGCTGTTCTGGCTCTACTACGCGATGCCGCTGCTGACCGGCTACGAACTGGAGCCGCTCATCTGCGGTGTGGTCGCGTTCGGCCTCAACTACGGTGCGTACGGCGCCGAGGTGGTGCGCGGCGCGGTCAACTCCGTACCGCGCGGGCAGTACGAGGCGGCGATCGCACTCAACCTGAGCCCGTCCAGACGGCTGTGGAAGGTGATCCTGCCGCAGGCCTGGGTGCAGATGATCCCGTCCTTCACCAACCTGCTGATCCAGCTGCTGAAGTGCACCCCGCTGCTGTGGCTGATCTCCGCCGCCGATCTGATGACGGTGATCCAGCAACTGCGCGACCGTACCGGTGAGACCCTCACCGCCTATCTGACCCTGCTCGTCGCCTACTTCGTCCTGGCGTACGCGCTGACCCTGCTGATGAATCTGCTGGAGCGGAGCGCCAAACGGCGGCTGGGTCTGGACACCGGCGCGAAGAGCCTGTTCAAGAGCCGTAGCGCGGCCACGACCGCCGTGGGAGGCAACCGGTGAACGGCTTCGACTGGAGCAGAGTCGGCGAATCCCTCCCCCTGCTGCTGGAGGGCTTCAGGGTCACCCTGCTCGCCACCTTGATCGGCACCCTGGTGGCGGCCGTCCTGGGGCTGGCGGTCGCGGTGGCCGGGCGTGCGCCCAGCAGGTTCGTGACGGTGCCGGTGCGCCTCGTCACGGAGTTCGTCCGCTCCACCCCCCTGCTGGTCCAACTGGTGGGCGCGGCGGCCCTGTTCAACTCGGTGGAGCCGCTGTACATCGGCATCACGGTACTGGGCATCCACTACGCGGCGTACACCTCCGAGGTCTACCGGGCCGGGATCGACGGTGTGCCGAAGGGCCAGTGGGAGGCGTGCCGCGCACTGTCGCTTTCGCCCCGGCGGACCTGGCAGGCCGTGATCCTGCCGCAGGCGGTACGCAATGTGCTGCCCGCGCTCGGGAACTACGCGATCTCGATGTTCAAGGAGACGCCGTTCCTCGCCGTGATCACGGTGCAGGAGATGGTCTTCGAGGCCCGGTACTACGGGGCCGAGCAGTTCGCGTACACCGAGGTGTTCACCCTCGCCGGCCTGATCTTCCTGGTCGCGAGCTACCCCACGTCGCTGTTGATGAGAAAGCTGGAGAAGCGCCTTGGCCACTGAACCCCTCCCCCTGAAGAAGACGGAGTCGCCGGGGCCGGCCGGAGCCCCCGAGGACGCCGTACCCGTCGCCGGGAGCACGGGCGAGCCACTGGTGCGCTTCGACAAGGTGGTGAAGCGCTACGGCGACCATGTGGTCCTGGACGAGCTGGACTTCACCGTGGACCGCGGCGAGCACGTCACCCTGATCGGCCCCAGCGGCTCGGGCAAGACCACGATCCTGCGGCTGCTGATGACGCTGGAGAAGATCAGCGACGGGGTGATCTGGGTCGACGGCTCCCCGCTGTCCCACGTCCACGCCCCGGACGGTTCGCTGAAGCCCGCGGGCGAGAAGCAGCTGCGCGAGTCCCGGAAGAAGATCGGGATGGTCTTCCAGCAGTTCAACCTCTTCCCGAACATGAAGGTGATCGAGAACATCACCGAGGCCCCGGTGAGCGTGCTCGGCAAGAGCCGCGAGGAGGCGGAGACCCGGGCCCGGGAACTGCTGGACCTGGTCGGGCTCTCCGCGAAGGTCGACGCCCACCCCTCCCAGCTCTCCGGCGGCCAGCAGCAGCGGGTCGCCATCGCCCGCGCCCTGGCCATGGAGCCGGAGATCCTGCTCCTGGACGAGGTGACGTCCGCGCTCGACCCGGAGCTGGTGGCGGGTGTGCTGGAGCTGCTGGAGGACATCGCCCGGAACACCGACATCACCATGCTCTGCGTGACCCACGAGATGAATTTCGCCCGGGACGTCTCGGAGAAGGTGCTGATGTTCGACGCGGGACGGGTCGTGGAGTCCGGATCCCCGGAGAAAATCTTCTCCGATCCGTCACACGAACGTACGCGCGAGTTCCTCAACGCGGTGCTGTGACCTCGCAGTTGAGACTCCGCTCATGACGCTGGCATATGCCAGGCGGGTGCGCCCCAGTTGACAGCTCCGGGGCGCACCCACTGGCTCGTCAACTACCACCCCGTACGGGCGTTTCGGCGGCTATCGTGGGGCGAAAGCTTGCGGTCACAACCTGGTAGGGGGACACCGTGGCGTTGAAGCCCGAGCCGACCGCACCGTTCCACTCGGTGCAGTACGCCCTGCGCGTGCTCGAAACGGTCTCCAAGCACGGCAACGGCGTGCCCGATGCCCAGATCTCCCGCGAGACGGGGCTGCCCACCGGGCACCTCGCCTCCCTGCTCCTCACGCTGCGCCGCGAGGGATACGTGGAGCAGGTCAGCGACGGCGCGTACGTCATCGGCGCCTCGCTGCTGCTGCTCGGCTCCGGGGCGGCCCGCCGCCAGGCCCTGGAGGACCGCCTCCAGCACACCCTGACCGAGCTGCGCGACTCCGTCGGCGCGGCGGTCTATCTCAGCCGCTATGCCGACGGCGAGGTCAGCGTGACCCAGGTCGCGGACGGACCGCTCACGCCGGCGGTCAACGAGTGGGTGGACTTCCGCTCCTCCGCGCACGCCAGCGCGGTCGGCAAGTGCCTGCTGGCCCAGCTCGACCACGACGGCCGGCGCGACCACATCTCCCGGCACCGGACGGCCCGGCTCACCTCGCGGACGATCACCAGCGAGAAGATCCTCTTCTCCCAGCTGGACGCCCAGTCCGCCACGGTCCCGGTGCTGGATCTCCAGGAGTACGCGGTGGGCACCGTCTGCGCGGCCGTGCCGCTGACGGCCGGCTCCGCCGCGGGCAGCCTCGCCCTGTCACTGCCGGTCGGGGACGCGCACCGGCTGCGGGAGGCGGCCGACACGCTGAGCCGCCGGGCGGCGCCGGTGCTGTTGTCGCTGGCGTTGTAGCGGCCGGGGCCGGAGCCGGGGCTCGTCGGCGGTAACGTCACCGCCATGTACTCACCGGTCCCCGCGCTGAACCTCCTCAAGGAGTTCGAGGACGGCGTCGAGGACTGTTTCGCCCCCGGCTTCGAACTGATCGGGTTCGGCGAGGACGACGGCGGCTACCCGCGTTTCTCCGACCGGATCCACCCTTTCGCCCGGGCCAACGGCTCCGGCTCGACGTACGCGATCTGGCTGCGGGACGACCGCGCCGACCTCGCCACGCTGCCGGTGCTCCTCCCCGGCGACGAGGGCGGCGTCCACATCGTCGCCCGCGATCCGGTCGAGCTGCTGCGCCTCCTCGCTTCCGGCTGGTCCCCGATGTGCGGCTGGGACAGCCTGGACTACTACGACGAGCGCGAGGAGTCGGACGCGGACGACGAGGACGGCTACGACCCCTGCCCGGAGAACCCCGCGTTCCGGGCCTGGCTGCGCGACCGCTTCGGCCTGGAAGCCGCCGAGAACCCGAACGCGGTCGTCCGGTCGGCGGGCCAGGAGCTGTGGGAGCCGTTCGCCGCGTGGATCGGGCCGCTGGTCCCGGACGCGGTGGGCGGGTGCGGGGGCACCGGAGAGGGCTAGGGGGTGTCTGGGCCGGGTGTCATCAGCATCCCCGAGGACCAGGTATTATTTTCGAGTCAGCAGGCGCCGTTAGCTCAGTTGGTTAGAGCAGCTGACTCTTAATCAGCGGGTCCGGGGTTCGAGTCCCTGACGGCGCACGACACGCGATGGGCGGTCTCCTTCACGGAGACCGCCCATCGCGCTTCTCCTGTCCCTCACACGCAGCGCCCTGCCCTGGTCGCCGGTGACCAGGTCCGGGACGGATTGGTCCCCGCGACGGCGGCCCCGGCCAGGGCCGCCGCGCTGAGCCACAGCGGGAACTCAGGGTGTTGTCGAGCAGGACGCCGGGGTGCGGCTCGCCGCCTCGCGGCAGCGGATCCGCCGGGAGCGCCGCCCGAGCGGCGGCGCCCTCGACCACCTGGTGATGACTGAGCACGGTGGGGCCGTGCTTCAGGGCGGGCCGGTGGTCACCCCATTGACGTCGTACGAGCTCCGCGACGGTGCCGGTACTCCTCATGGCGCCGCACGGTAACCGAAGGAGCGTCAGAACTTGACGTCGGAGCAGGCGTAGAACGCGTTGGCGGTGTCCGCGACGTTCCAGACGGCGAGAATGATGTGCTTGCCGTTCTTCTGGGTGGGGATCGTGCCCTGGTGGGTCAGCGTGGCCGGCGGCTGCTGGTTCCCGTAGTACACGGTCATGAAGGGCTGCGATTCGAGCGCGGCCCGGGTGAGCGGCTTGGTGGAGTCCCAGCCGTCCTTGGTGATGTAGTACCGGAAGTCGCTCGTGCGGTGACGGGCGGTGAACTGCCAGCGGAAGCTGTAGCCCTGCCCGCCGGTGACCTGGGTGGCGGGCCAGTTGCCGCCGCGCGGGTCGTCGAGCTGGGCGAACTGTCCGTTACCGCCGGAGCAGATCTTGCCGTCCGCCGGCCCTGCCGCCGGGAAGCCCTTGAGCCCCTCGACGCTCTGCGGCTCCCACTGGATGTTGCCGCAGCCGGTCACCGTGCCGTTGGCACACAGCTTCTGACGGCTGATCGGGGAGTCCGTGTAGCCGTGGCTGCTGGCGCTGTTGGTCGCGAGCACCGAGACGCCCGCTATCGCCAGACCGATCACGGCCGCGCTTGCCTTTTTCCGCATTGCTGTCGCTCCTCTAGAACGTGGGGGAGGCTCCATGAGCATTGCTCGACTGCTGCGCGCTTGGTGCGTGATGCGTGATGTGTGTGGTGCCATGCATGCGGTACTGCGGTCTAGACCAAGTCTTAGATTATTGACGCCGCATGAACATGTCCAGACCAATGAGCGTCATATTCCAGCGGGTGGACAGACCGCCCACGAAGCACTCCGAGCCTCCCCCGGACGCTCAGGCCCCGTCCCCTCCCCCGCCGCGACCGGTGTAGAAGGCGACCGTCAAGTCCTTGACGAGCGCCTTGCGTTCGTAGTCGTCGAGCTCGACGATGCCGCGCGCGGTGAGCCGGTTGACCGTGTCGTCGACCGCGTCCACCACAGAGGTGAGCACGCTGTCGCGGTGCTTGGAGTCGATCGCGGCGATCCTCCGCCGCTGCATCGCCGCCGCGACCTCGGGGGCGTACTCGATGCCGGTCGGCTGCGCCGAGTACACCTCCACGCCCACGGGTTCGCAGTCCGCCTTCAGCATCCGGGTCAGCGCGTCGCCGACCGCCTCCGCGTCACGCAGGCTCGGGGCGTCCTCGTGGAACGCGTCGGCGGGCAGCTGCGAGAGGACCCGGGCCATCGCGGCCTCGACCTGTGCGCTCAGGTACGCCTCGTGGTCCTCGATGCCGAGGGCGGCCCGGACCGTGTCCTTGATCCGCCACACCACGAGGACGACCACGCGCAGCGCGGTGCCGTTCGCGTCGACGGCGGGCAGCGGTTCGCTGCGCCAGTGCCGCAGCCGTACGTCGACGCGGCGGCGCAGCAGCAGGGGCGAGACCCAGACGAGGCCGGTGCGCCGGACGCTGCCCCGGTAGTCGCCGAACAGCGTCAGCACCCACGCGTACCCGACCCGTCCCCGGCCGAGGCCGCCGAGCGCGAGGAGCACCACGGTGGCGAGGAGAGCGAGCAGGGCCCCGGCGCCGGCACCGACGCCGAGGTCGGACCGGGGGGTCAGGCCGACGGCACTCTGCCAGGCGGCGGGCAGCACGCCCCGCCACCACAGGACGGCCAGACCGCCGGCGACTCCGGTCGCGCCGGCGAGGAGGGCGGCGTAGCCGGACAGGGCGGGGCCGGGCCGCTCGGCCAGCCGGGGATCGGCGACCGGGGC
>NZ_NEUE01000204.1 GCF_002910905.1 Streptomyces sp. SM11
GGTGGCCGCGGGTCACAGCATAGATCCTGCTCGCTGGCAGGAGGCGTTCGAGGCCTTGATGGGCCGTATCGCGGGACGGTTCGTCCGGGTGGAACCCCGTCGCCGGGCGAGGGCGTTCGTCCTCGGGTTGCTGTCGGGCCTGCCGCGCAAGAACTGCTGGACGCTCGCCGAGCATGCCGGGGACGCGAATCCGCATGGTCTGCAGCACCTGCTGTCGAGGGCCAGATGGGACGCCGACGCGGTACGCGATGACATCCGGGGCTTCGTCGTTGAGCACCTGCACCACGAGGACGCGGTGCTGGTCGTGGACGAGACCGGCGACCTGAAGAAGGGCACCGGCACGGTGGGCGTGCAGCGCCAGTACACCGGCACCGCAGGCCGCAGGCCGCATCGAGAACAGCCAGGTCGCCGTCTACCTCGCCTACTCAACCCCGCTCGGGCACGCGGCGATCGACCGGGAGCTGTATGTTCCGCGCTCCTGGACCGAGGACCCGGCCCGCTGCCGGGCCGCCGGGATACCCGACGCCGTCGGCTTCGCCACTGCAAGCACGGTTGCAGTACTAGGGCCTGTCGGCGGACCTTGACCGGCTCAGTCGCCGAGGATCCGCTCCCACAGCAGCCCGTCCCGTCAGCTCCCGTCGAGAAGGATCGCGGAGTGCGCGACACCTTACGGGGTGAACCCGTTGCGGCGCAGCACCTGCTGGGAGGGCAGGTTCTCCAGGTTGGTGGAGGCCTCGGCGTCCCGCGCCCGGTGCGCGGCGATCGGGGCGGCGTCGGCGGGCGATCAGGCGGATCCTGGTGCTGCTGGACATGGGCCGGCCCTCGTCGCGGTGCGTCGGGTGGGACGGGTAGGACGGCCAACCTGTGCGAGGGCCCCCGAGCCGCCGCTCGGGGGAGGGCCGGCAGCGGTCAGGGGACCTTCACCCAGTCGAGGGTGCGCTCCACCGCCCTCTTCCAGCCCGCGTAGCCCTCCGCGCGCTGCTCCTCGGACCACTGGGGCGACCAGCGCTTCGACTCGTGCCACTGGGTGCGCAGCTCGTCGGTGTTCTGCCAGAAACCGGTGGCGAGCCCCGCCGCGTAGGCGGCGCCGAGAGCGGTCGTCTCGGCGACGACGGGACGGCTGACCTCGACGCCCAGGACGTCGGACTGGATTTGCATGCACAGGTCGTTGGCGGTGACACCGCCGTCGACCTTGAGCATGTCGAGATGGACTCCGGAGTCCTGTTCCATGGCCTCGACCACATCGCGGCTCTGGTAGCAGATGGCTTCCAGAGTGGCCCGCGCCAGATGGGCGTTGTCGTTGTACCTGGCCAGGCCGACGATCGCGCCGCGGGCGTCGGAACGCCAGTACGGCGCGAACAGGCCGGAGAACGCGGGGACGAAGTACATGCCGCCGTTGTCCTCGACGCTCCGGGCCAGCTCCTCGCTCTCGGGCGCCGACTTGATGATCTTCATCTGGTCGCGCAGCCACTGCACCGCGGAACCGGTGACGGCGATCGATCCCTCCAGCGCGTAGACCACCGGGCTGTCGCCGAACTGGTAGGCCACGGTGGTGAGAAGGCCGTTCTGCGAGCGGACCAGTTCGGTGCCGGTGTTGAGCACCAGGAAGTTGCCGGTCCCGTAGGTGTTCTTGGCCTCGCCGGGGGCGAAGCAGACCTGGCCGACGGTGGCCGCCTGCTGGTCGCCGAGGACGCCCCCGATGGGAATGGCGGCGCTCAGCGGGCGTGAGGTGCGCGTGGACCCGTAGGCCTCCGGGTGCGACGAGGGGTTGATCTTCGGAAGCATCGACCGGGGGATGCTGAAGAAGCCCAGGAGTTCCTCGTCCCAGTCGAGGGTCTCCAGGTTCATCAGCATGGTGCGGCTCGCGTTGGTGACGTCGGTGGCGTGGATACCCCCGTTCGGGCCGCCGGTCAGGTTCCACAGGACCCAGGCGTCCGTGTTGCCGAAGATCGCGTGGCCGGCCTCCGCCGCCTCCCGTACGCCGTCGACGTTCTCCAGGATCCACTGGATCTTGCCGCCGGAGAAGTACGTCGCCGGCGGCAGCCCGGCCTTGCGGCGGATGACCTCGCCCTGCCCCGAGCGTTCGAGATTCGCCGCGATGGCGTCGGTACGGGTGTCCTGCCACACGATCGCGTTGTAGTAGGGCCGCCCGTTGCGCGGATCCCAGACCACCGTGGTCTCGCGCTGGTTGGTGATCCCGATCGCCACCAGGTCGGTCGGCGAAAGACCGCCGTGCCGCAGGGCGTTCTGCATGACCGAGTTGGTGCGTTCCCAGATCTCCACGGGATCGTGCTCCACCCAGCCGGAGCGGGGCAGGATCTGCTCGTGCTCCAGCTGGTGTTTGGCAACCTCGTTGCCGCCGTGATCGAAGATCATGAACCGGGTGCTGGTGGTCCCCTGGTCCACCGCGCCGATGAAGTCCGCCATGATGTGTCGCCTCTCCGGCCGTGTGGTCAGTCCTCGGGTGCCGGGACGCGCCCCGGCGGTTCGGGTACGGCGGCCGGCAGGAACCGTCCGACGAACGCCTTGTAGAAACCCGCGCCCAGCAGGGCGCCGACCAGCGGGCCGAGGATGGGCACCCAGAAGTAGAGATTTCCGTACTGGTCCCGCCACGCACCGCCGTAGCCGGTCAGGAAGCTCGCCAGCCGGGGGCCGAAGTCACGGGCCGGGTTGATCGCGTAACCCGCGTTGGTGCCCCAGGCCATGCCGATCGCGACCACGATCAGGCCGATGATGAACGGGCCCAGGTTCGACCCGGGCGGGGTGTTGAGCATGTCCGTGACGGCCATGATCAGCAGCATCAGGATGGCGGTGCCGATGATCTGGTCGCGGAACGCACCCCATTCGTGGACCGGCAGCGCCGGGTTGCCATTGGCGGGCAGCGTGGAGAACACCCCCTGAGTCTTGATGGTGTGCCCGGGGTCGGCCTTCGCCAGCGCCTCGCTGTAGTTCCAGCGGACGAGGAGCGCGGCCACGAACGCACCGGCTGTCTGCGCCAGCGCGTAGGGAGCCACCTTGCTCCACGGGAACCCCTTGAACGCCGCCAGCGCGAGCGTCACCGCGGGATTGATATGGGCCCCGCTCAGCCGTGCCGCCACGTAGACGCCCAGCGTCACGCCCAGCCCCCACGCCCAGGCGATGCTGTCGTGGTCCCCGAGTCCGCCGGGCGGATCCGTCAGGGCTCCGCCTGCCGCCACCTGGGCCACGACCCCGCATCCGAAGAGGATGAGGATCATCGTGCCCGCGAACTCGGCGGACAACTCGCCGACCAGTCCGGATTTTCTGCGTAGTTCAGCCATGGAAGCTCGCCCTCCGCCGACGGCGCCGGCTGTCGACTATCCGAGCAGTGTCAGCAGGCTAAGACGTTTCACCAGGTGGGGCATATCGGGCTGATGGGGTTGGGCTTGCGGGGCCCATCACGACGCCCAGGGGTCGAGGCGGGCAGGGCGCTGGGGGCAGGGCGTCGGACGGCCGGCGGACCGCCCGGGCGGGGCGAATCCGCCGGGAGCGGACGGCGACGACGCTCGCCCGATCGGGTGGGAAGGAAGGAGAGCGGCACGACCAGGACGTCCGCCTTGTCGGCGCACGCCCGGGGGAGCGGTGCGAAGGCAGCCCGGTACGGGCGGGTCTTCCAGCGGGTCGGGCGGATGGTCCCGTCCTCCCAGCGCTGCTCGAATCCGGACTGTCACCGTATCGACGGTCCCAAACCCCTGAGCGTCCGTACCCGGACCTGTCAGGGGTGCGGAACCGTGCACGACAGAGACACCGACGCCGCCGACAACACCCTCCAAGAGGGCAGACGGCTGTACACGCTCAAGGTCGCCGAGGGGCATCGCGGAGACCCGAAACGCCTGCGGAAACAGGAAGCCTCGGAATCCCCCACCCACCACCGTGCCGCGAAGCGGCACAGCACCCGGTAGGGGAAGGCCGGAATCCTCGGGCTTCAGCCCGAGGAGCATGTCAATTCTTGATGCCGTGCTCCGCCGCCCAGTCGTTCGCGACGTCTTCGGGGTCCTTCCGGTCCTTGTCCACCAGGCGGTTGAGCTCGGTGAGGTCCTCGGTCGTCAGGACGGCCCCGAGGCGGGCGAGCGCCTTGCGGACCGTCGAGTCGGCCTTGCGGTCGGCGATGAGCGGAACGACGTGCTGGCCGGGGATCAGGTTCTTGGGGTCGGTGAGGACGCCCCAGCCCTCGGCGGCGATGTCGGTGTCGGTGGTGAAGAGGTTCGCCACGTCAGCATCGCCCTTCCTGAGGGACCCCTTGACCAGCGGTCCGGAGGAGTCGAGGGACTTGAACTCCTTGAACTCCACGCCGTAGACCTTCTTGAGACCCACCGAACCCACCATGCGCTTCTTGACCTCGGGTGCCGCGCCGATGACGAGCTTGCCGTTGTGCTTCGCGAGGTCGGCCAGGGACTTCAGGCCGTACTTCTCGGCGGTCTCCTCGGTCTCCTCGGTCACGGCGAAGGCGTCGGCGTTCTCCGCCTCGCCGTACGGGAGGATCTGGACTCATCCAGCCGGTCGCCCGTGCCCCGGGCGGCTGGATGCCCGCCGTTCCGTCGCTCCAGCGTACGGCCGGGGACCCGCTGAACGGCTGCTCCAGGGTGGGCTGTTGATCGGCCTCCTTGAGGAAACGCTCCCACTCCTCGTCCGGTATGGACGCCCCATCCTGGCGCAACCCACTGCTCCCGTCCGTGTTCTGCGCGAGACGCGCCGTCGGTCTCTTCCCAGGTCCGAGGGCTGTACGGGGCATCATCACACGGCCCGCCGACACCCGGGGGCGGGTGGTCCGGTCACCGGCCGGTCGCCCCCACGCGCAGCCCGTCCATGACGAAGTCCAGGAGCCGGCCGGCCCTCGGCTCCCAGTCCTCGTGCGGATCGATCTGCCAGAGGCCGGCGATGGCGAGGAAGAAGTCGTCCGGGGTCACCCCGGGGCGGATGGCCCCGGCCTCCTCGCAGCTGCGAAGGAGGGTTCCGGCCGCCTCCATGATCGGGGTGGGGCCGGGCCTGGCGGGGCCGCCGGGCGCGCTGGTGACCAGTCGGATCGCGTCCGCCAGACCGGCCTTGGTCATGGCGAACCGGGCGAGGCGGTCCATCCATTCGCGCAGGGCCTGCTCGGGCGGGCGGGTCTCCAGCAACTCGCCCGCGGCGTCGGCGACCTGCTGCATCTCGTAGCGGTAGACCTCCAGGACGAGTGCCTCCCGGTGCGGGAAGTTGCGGTAGAACGTGCCCTGCCCGACGCCCGCCTTCTTGGCGATCGCGCTCAGTGGGGCGTCCGCGCGCAGCGTCAGCTCGACCATGGCCACGCGCAGGATGCGCTCGCGGTTGCGCTGCGCGTCCGAACGCAGGGGGGTGTCGTTCTCCGGCTGGGACACGGATCCTCCTCGCGGGTTCGTGGCCGAAACCCGTCCTTGTTAACCGGACAGCTGTCCGTTACGTTATTTCTCCATGAGCGGACAACAGTCCGGTTAGAGCTACCTTAGCGCCGGCCGCGTTCGCCGGTCGCGGTCGTCGGCCGGCGACCCGGTTCCTCGTCACCAGACACCAGAGAAGGCTGATCATGGCCCCAGCGACCTCATCGACGTCCAGTGCGATCACCCTGAACATCAACGGCGAGAAGCACCACCTGTCCATCGACCACCGCATGACCCTCCTCGACGCCCTGCGCGAGCGCCTCGATCTCACCGGCACCAAGAAGGGCTGCGACCAAGGACAGTGCGGCGCCTGCACCGTCCTGGTCGACCAGCGGCGCGTCGTCTCCTGCCTCAGCCTCGCGGTCGCGTCCGAGGGGCGCGAGATCACCACCATCGAAGGTGTGGCCGAGGGCGATGACCTGCACCCCGTCCAGCAGACCTTCCTCGACCTCGACGGCTACCAGTGCGGCTACTGCACACCCGGGCAGATCTGCTCGGCCATCGCCGTCATCGAGGAACACGCGGCCGGCTGGCCGAGCGCCGTCACCGACGACCTGGGCCCCCAGGCGGGGCCGCCACCGCTGACGCCCGACGAGATCCGCGAGCGGATGAGCGGCAACCTGTGCCGCTGCGGCGCCTACGTCTCGATCGTCCAGGCCGTCACCCGGGCCGCCGAGGCCCACGCCGAGGACCGGTCCGCAGCCACGAAGGAGACCGCCGCATGAAGGAGTTCGGCTACCAGCGCGCCCGCGACGTCACCGGTGCGGTCGCCCTCCTCGCCGCCGACCCGGACGCGCGGTTCCTCGGCGGCGGCACCAACCTCGTCGACCTGATGAAGTCCGGCGTGGAGCGCCCCGCCCGGCTCGTCGACGTCCGCGAACTCCCCCTGGACCGCGTCGAACCCGCGGCGGACGGCGGCCTGCGCATCGGAGCGACCGTCACCAACAGCGACCTCGCCGCCCACCCCGAAATCCGCCGCCACTACCCGGCGCTGGCCCAGGCCGTGCTGGCCGGGGCTTCCGGGCAGCTGCGCAACATGGCCACCGTGGGAGGCAACCTCCTCCAGCGCACCCGCTGCGGCTACTTCACGGATGTGTCGGGCCCCTGCAACAAGCGGGCCCCGGGCAGCGGCTGCCCCGCCGTCGCCGGCGAGCACCACAACCACGCCGTCCTCGGCGCCTCCCACCACTGCGTGGCCGTGCACCCCTCCGACATGGGCGTGGCGCTGACGGCGTTCGACGCCGTGGTCTCCTACGAGAGCGCCGACGGGCCCGGCGAGAGCCCGATCACCGACTTCTACCTCCCCGTCGGCGACACCCCGCACCGGGAGACCGCCCTGCCGCCCGGCGCGCTGATCACCCACGTCAGCCTGCCCGCCGCGCCCGTGACCGCCCGCTCCCGCTACCGCAAGGTGCGCGAACGCGCCTCGTACGCCTTCGCCATCGGCTCCGTCGCCGCGGCGCTCGACATCGAGGACGGCCGCGTACGGGACGCGCGCCTCGCCCTCGGAGCCGTCGCCTCCCGGCCCTGGCGCGCCCGCGCGGCGGAAGCCGTGCTGACCGGCGCACCGGCCGACGGCGCGACCTTCGCCGCCGCGGCGGACGCCGAACTCGCCGCCGCCAGGCCGCTGCCCGACAACGGATACAAGGTGACCCTCATGCGCAACCTTGTGGTCTCCGTACTCACCGAACTCGCCGAGGGGGACGCCCGATGACGACCACCACGCCGGGCCCCCCGGCCGTACGCGGCGCCGTCGGCGTCGCCCACACCCGCGTCGAGGGCCGCGACAAGGTCACCGGCGCGGCCCGCTACGCGGGCGAGATCCCCTTCCCGGACCTGGCCCACGGCTGGCTCGTGCTGTCCACGGTCACCCGTGGCCGGATCCTTGACGTGGAGACCGCCCCGGTCCTCGGCATGCCGGGCGTGCTCACCGTGCTGCACCACGGCAACGCCCCCCTCCTGAACACCGATTACGTCGGCATGCTCGGCATCCCGCCGGACCCGGCCTCCGCCGTCTTCCAGAACGACAGGGTGCCGTTCGCCGGCTGGCCGGTCGCGCTGGTCGTCGCCGAGACTCCCGAGGAGGCCAGGGAGGCCGCCGAAGCGCTCGTGGTGACGTACGACCAGGAGCCGCACGACACCGTGCTCGTCGCCGGCCACCCCGACGCCTACCCCGCCGCCGGCCATATGCCCGCGGAGACGGAGAAGGGTGATCTGGAGGACCGGCTGGCCGCCTCCGCCCACGTGGTGGACGCGCGGTACACCACCCCCGAAGAGCAGCACAGCATGCTGGAGCCGCACGCGGCGACCGCCAGGTGGGAGGGCGGCCGGCTGGAGGTCGTCGACTCCAACCAGGGCGCCGGCTGGGTCCAGAGTGAGCTGGCCACGTTGTTCTCGCTCGACGCGTCCTCGGTACGGGTGCGCTCCGAGCACATCGGCGGCGGCTTCGGCAGCAAGGGCCTGCGCGCCCACCAGGTGTCCGCCGTGATGGCCGCCACCGCCCTGCGGCGCCCGGTGCGGGTCGTGCTGACCCGGCGCCAGATGTTCTCGCTGGGCGGCTACCGCAGCCCCACCACTCAGCGGATCAGGCTCGGCGCGGCCCCCGACGGCCGGTTGCTGGCCCTGGAGCACCGCTCGTTGAACCAGACGTCGACGGTGTACGAGTTCGTCGAGCCGAGCGCGGGCGTCGCCCGGGTGCTGTACGACGCCGACGCCCACCACACCGCCAACCACGTCGTACGGCTCGATGTGCCGTCGCCGACCTGGATGCGCGCCCCGGGGGAGGCCCCGGGGTCGTTCGCGATCGAGGCGGCCCTCGACGAGCTCGCCGAACGCACCGGCGTCGACCCGATCGAACTGCGCCTGCGCAACGAACCGGACGTCGGCCCCGTATCCGGGCTCCCGTTCAGCAGCCGCAATCTGGCGGCCTGCTTCCGCGAAGGAGCCCGCAGGTTCGGCTGGGCGGACCGTGACCCACGCCCGGGCACGCGCCGCGACGGACGCTGGCTGCTGGGCACCGGCACGGCGGCGGCCTCCTACGGAGCCGGGGCCGCTCCCTCGACGGCCCTGGTCACGGCGGAGGCGGACGGCTCCTTCACCGTACGGATCGCCGCCGCCGACATCGGCACCGGAGCCCGCACCGCGCTCACCCTGGTCGCCGCCGACGCGCTGGAGACCACGCCCGAACGGGTCCGCGTCCGCATCGGCGACAGCGACTTCGGCCCCGCGATGATCGCCGGCGGATCCATGGGCACCCGCTCCTGGGCCTGGGCGGTCACGGCCGCCGCCGCCGGACTGCGGGAGCGGCTCGCGGTCACCACGTCCGTCCCCGCCGAGGGCATCACCGTGCGGTCCGACACCACCGAGGCCCTCGGCGCCCTCGCGCAGAAGGAACGGCACTCCTTCGGGGCCCAGTTCGCCGAGGTCGCCGTGGACACCGCCACCGGCGAGGTCCGGGTCCGCCGCATGCTGGGCATCTTCGCGGCGGGCCGGATCGTCAATCCGCTCACCGCCCGCAACCAGCTCGTCGGCGGAATGATCTGGGGCATCTCGATGGCCCTGCACGAGGAGGCGGTCCGCGACCGGAACACCGGCGGCCACTACGCCCCCGATCTCGCCGGCTACCACGTGGCCACGCACGCCGACGTCCCGGACATCGAGGCGGACTGGGTGGACGACCACGATCCGGACGACCCGGTCGGCATCAAGGGCGTCGGGGAGGTCGGCATCGTGGGTGCGGCGGCGGCCGTGGCCAACGCGGTCTGGCACGCCACCGGCGTACGCCACCGGGACCTGCCGATCCGCCCCGACCGCGTCCTCGCGGCGTCGGCGTCGGCCTTGCCCGGCGGGGGAGCGGCGGATGCTTGACATCGCCGGCGAGCTGCACCGGTGGATGGCGGAGGGCCGGGAGTTCGCCGTCGGCACCGTTGTCTCCGTCGGCGGCAGCGCGCCGCGCGGGCCCGGCGCTGCCCTCGCCGTCGACAGCGATGGCACGGCGATCGGCTCGGTCTCCGGCGGCTGTGTGGAGGGCGCGGTCTACGAACTGTGCGCGCAGGCCCTCCAGGACGGCGAGACCGTGCGCGAACAGTTCGATTACAGCAACGAGGACGCCTTCGCCGTCGGGCTGACCTGCGGCGGGGGCATCGACATCATGGTCACGCCGGTCCGCGCGGACTCCCCGGAACGCGCAGTGCTGGGGGCCGCGCTGTCCGCCGCGGTCTCCGGCGCGGGGGCGGCCCTCGCCCGGGTGGTGAGCGGCCCGGACGGGGTCCTGGGACGGGCCCTGCTGGTCCGTGCCGACGGCACCCGTGAGGGCGGGCTCGGCGGGCGCCCGGAGCTGGACCGTACGGCGGCGGCCGAGGCTTCGGCCCTGCTGGACGCCGGCCGGACCGGCACCGTGGCCCTCTCCGAGGACGGGACGCACTGCCCCGGCGGACTCACCCTGCTCGTCGAGAGCAGTGTGCCTCCGCCCCGCATGATCGTCTTCGGCGCGGTCGACTTCGCCGCGGCGCTGGTGCGGGCCGGAAAGTTCCTGGGCCACCACGTGACGGTGTGCGACGCCCGGCCGGTCTTCGCCACCCGGGCCAGGTTCCCCGAGGCGGACGAGGTCGTCGTCGACTGGCCCCACCGCTATCTCCGGCGCACCCCGACCGACGGGCGCACGGTGCTGTGCGTGCTCACGCACGAGGCCCGGTTCGATGTTCCGCTGCTGGTGGAGGCGTTGCGGACACCCGTCGCGTTCGTCGGCGCGATGGGATCGCGCCGCACCCACGAGGACCGGAGACGCCAGCTGCGCGAGGCCGGCCTGAGCGACCGGGAGCTGGATCGCCTGCGTTCGCCCATCGGCCTGGACCTCGGAGCCCGTACGCCCGAGGAGACGGCCCTGTCCATCGCGGCGGAGATCGTAGCGGCCCGGCACGGTGGCACGGGCCTGCCGCTGACCGGCGGCGCGGAGCCCATTCACCGGGCGCTTAACCGGGAACCGGACCGGGAGCCCCACCGCGACCGGCAGGCCGTCAGCCGGAGCTGAGTCCGCCGCGGATCCGGGCGATGACGGCGGCGACGAGCTGGTCGAACTGCTCGTCCGCGGTGGGAAGAGACAGCGCGGAGGCTTCCCGGAGGGTGGGGATGTCGAGGTCGGCGTGAGCGGTGAGCCAGTGGCCGGGGACGAGCGTGTTCCGGTCGCCCCGTTACCTTTTCTGTGGCCCCGAGATGGGGCGCCTGGCCCCCGGGGCCGGTATGGCTGTGTGCCCCCTGTCGTACGGATGACCTGGGGGGTGTTGCCGCCGGGCTTCGGGGCACCGCTTGACCGCTGTTGAGGGGCCTGACGACTGCCTGGTCCGGTGTAACGCCGGACCGCTGCCGGGTGGGATGTCTGCGTAACGTGGTTGCCGGCGTGTGGTGCCGCAGGGACGGTCGGGAGCATGTGAAAGGTACGACCGAAGAGGGGCATCGCGCATGGCCGACACCGCTGTCGATATCTCCGGAATAGGTCTGTTCCTCGGCCTGGACCTGGGCAAGGAGTTCCACCACGCCCGCGGCCTGACCGGGCAGGGCAAGACCGTCCACGACAAGAGACTGCCCAACACCGAGTCCCGGCTGCGGGAGTTGTCCGACAAGCTCAATGCCAAGTTCGGCACCGTCCTGGTGATCGTGGACCAGGTCGCCAACATCGGCGCGCTGCCGCTGACCGTGGCCCGCGCCACCGGCTGCCGGGTCGCCTACCTGCCGGGACTGTCGATGCGCCGGGCCGCCGACCTCTACCCCGGCGAGGCCAAGACCGACGCCCGTGACGCCTTCGTCATCGCCGACACCGCCCGGACCATGCCCCACACCTTGCGCGCGGTGGACCGCGACGACGAGGCGCTGGCCGAGCTGACCATGCTCACCGGCTACGACAACGACCTGGCCGGCGAGGTCAACCGCACCACCAACCGGCTGCGCGGCCTGCTCTCCCAGATCCACCCCACTCTCGAAAGGGTGGTCGGCCCACGCCTGGGCTACCCCTACATCCTGGCCCTCCTTGAACGGCACGGCTCCCCGGCCAGGCTGAAGAAGCTGGGCCGAGGCCGCTGCGAGGTCCTGCTCAAGGCGCACGGCTCGCGCAAGGCCCACCACCTCGCCACCGAGATCTTCGACGCCCTCGCCGAGCAGACCCTTGTCGTTCCCGGCACCGAGGCCAGCGCGCTGATCGTGCCGGGCCTGGCCGCCCAGCTCGCCGCCGCCCACACCCAGCGGCGTCAGGCCGAGCAGGAGATCGCCGCCCTGCTGGAGGCCCTCCCTCTTTTCCACCTCCTGACGTCCATGCCCGGCCTGGGCGTCAGGACCACCGCGGCCGTGATCGTCGCGATCGGTGACGGCACCGCCTTCCCCACCGCCGGACACCTCGCCTCCTGCGCCGGACTCGCCCCCGCCACCAAGTCCTCGGGCACCTCCATCCGCGGCGAGCACGCACCCCACCGCGGCAACCGCCTCCTCAAACGCGCCCTGTTCCAAGCCGCGTTCGCCGCGATCGGCTGCAAGTCCGACCCGTCCTCCCGGACCTACTACGACCGCCAGCGCGCACGCGGCAAGACCCACACCCAGGCCATCCTCCGCCTGGCCCGCCAACGTGTGAACGTCATCCACGCGATGATCCGCACCGGAGCCCTCTACGAACCACGCACCCCCGACGACGTCGACCTCGCCGCCTGAAATCTCCGCCGCCCCTACCCTCCAGGCCCCATCACGCCCGCACACCGGCACGGCCACCCCGGCGCTGCCGGCCACCGGGCTGCCCATCAGGCACCCGATCCGCCGGGAACGTCCC
>NZ_NEUE01000205.1 GCF_002910905.1 Streptomyces sp. SM11
GGAGTGTGGGTCGAAGGCGGACGGGATGGGAGCTGGGGTGAGTGGTGGGTTCATGGAGCTTGGTGGCGGTCAAGTTGCAGCTGGCGTACTATGCCCGATAGGGCAAGCCACGTACGCCCGAGCCGCTGTTGACATGCGCCTATGCCGCGAAGTCTGCGCCGACGGTCAAGGTTTTTCGAGACCCGTGATGACGTTCCTGCCCGGCGAGATTTGCTAATCGGCAGGTGGCATAGGCCCTGCTCGACATGGAGCAAGTTATGCCGAAGAATAGGCGAACGACTGCACAGCAGAAGGCTCGCGCTCTCGCGAGGGCCACTCCCGACCTTCCGTACTGCGTCGCGTTGGCTCAGGTCAGTTCTCACTCTGCTAGCCAACAGCAGCAGCTTAAAGAGGAAGCCCCCCGGCGCTCGGTCGGTACTGCGCCGATGTCAGAGGTAGGCGACGATGTGGTCCCTCCTGCGCTCGCTCAACTGTCGCTGGCGCTGGAGCGGACGCTGCGCAAGATGAACGAGCCGTCGCTGGCGCTGGAGCGGATGCTCCGCAAGATGAACGAGCCGTCGCTGGCGCTGGAGCGGACGCTGCGCAAGATGAACGAGCCGTCGCTGGCGCTGGAGCGGACGCTGCGCAAGATGAACGAGCCGTCGCTGGCGCTGGAGCGGACGCTGCGCAAGATGAACGAGCCGATGAACAAGGGGCTGTCAAGTTCGCGAGGGCCGGGCGACATCAGCGGCTGACACCAACACCTGCGATCAGGAGCGGCCAGCAGCGAACGCCGAATAGCGGTCTAGCCTGAGAAATTGGGTACCGCCCGGTGGCAGATCGAGTCGGCGACCGACCTGATAAGGATGAGGCCACAGGTTCAAATCCTGTTAGCCCCACCAGCACGAAGGCCCCTCACCGGTAGCGGTGGGGGGCCTTCGCCATGTGCGGCCGGCATCAGGCGTTCAGCGGATCCGGAGGTGCGGCGGAGCACGGCCCGCGCCGGATGGGCGGGCTCCGCCTCCGGCGCGGGAGGCCGACCATGGAGCCCCCGGCCGGCTTGGGTTCCAACGGTCCTCGCGACACCCGCGATCTGTAGGGGTCGCGGGGGACCGTGGGCGTTGGGCAGCCCCGGATGGAGGGCAGATCGAGATCCAGCCGGTGATGAACAGCGAAGACCTGCGGAAGGGGCTCGCCGCACTGCAGCAGGGCTGAACTGCTCGGCCGCCCGCGGCGCCCGGCGCGGTGACCCGGAAGCGTGACGTACCCGTGGATCGGGATCCACCTACGGCGTTCACATTCCGTCGGCCCCCGGAGCGAAGACCCCCGGTCACCAGTGACCGGGGGTCTTCGCGTTGCGGGGGCGCGATCAGCGTGCGGGATTCAGCTGGACGAGGTAGCCGGGCTCTGGACCGTCGAAGGTCTCCAGCAACCTGCTGGACGCGAACCAGAGGGTGGTGGGCTCGTCGGCGGCCGGGATCTGGAAGACGCCGTGCTCGGGGCCCTTGCTTCCGGGGTTGAGACCGTACGACGGTCCCGTCTCGCCCTTTTCGCTCCAGTAGTCGGCGTACTCCCTCGCGTAGACGGCGTCGGACTGGCTCTGGCTGTACGCGGTGTCGTCGACGTTGAGGGTGACCGTTTCGTCGAGGCTCCAGACGGCCTCGCTCTTGCCGACGTTCAGCACCTCCATGCTGAGCACACAGAACTGCTTCCCGTCCTCGGGCGTCGGGTTCGCCGTCGGTTCGCCCACCGAGTCGGCCGCGTGCGCGAGGACCTCCGGGTCCAGCGATTCGCCGCACGTGACCTTCTCGACGGTGATCTCGAACTCGTCGGGCCGTTGCTCGGCCGTGGAGCCGAGGGTCAGCCTGAACGGCTCTCCGGTCCGGGGCCTGCCCAGGACCTCCGCGCCCGGCGGTGCGCCGTCGTCCGGGCTGCTGGTCGCCGCCGCCGGGACCGTGCTGCCGGGGCTCGAAGCCGTACCGGTGGAGGCCGAGGAGCAGGCTGTGACCGTGAGGAGCGCGACGGCGGTGCCGAAGGCCGCGAAGGTGGTGGCACGAGAGCTCATCGAACGGTCCTTTCGGCGGTGCACCGGACCCTTCCATGGTCGTCCGGCGCACCGCCGACCGCTCGTCGGAGGTCCAGTCCTCGTGCGAAGAGGCCCGGGGCACACGGAAAAGGCCCCCGGCCGGTGTGAACCGGACCAGGGGCCCCGGGGCGCGGTGGCGGCCGGGATCACGGGGGTGGCGCCGGGGAGTCGCCTTCCGGGGCTGTGGGGTGGGAGCCGGCCGGGCCGGTGGTGCGGGCGGTCTCTGCGGGGTCGAGCGACAGGTGGCGGGTGGCCGGGGAGGAGCCGTGGGCCTCGGCGCGGATGCGCTGCTTCATCGTGGGTGGGAGGGCCCGGTCACGCGGAAGGGTCCATCGGACCGAGGGCGCGAGCGGAGTTGCCGCGGTGGCGCCCGTGTGCTCCTGGGGCGTGGCGCTCGGCCGCGCGGCGTTCGTGGCGTTCGTGGCGCTCGCCGTGGCGGTGGCGAGGCCCAGCGACGCCAGGAGGGCGAAGAAGGCGGTGATGAAGGCGGTCCAGATGTTCTTGGGCTGGAAGGTGCTCATGGCCCCTCGCTTTCGGACGGTCCGGCTGCTGACTTCTCCGATCATGTGGATCCGGGCCGCGTTTCCGGGGAGCGACGCCCGCTCTGCGCCGATCTTCGGATTAACACCACTCGTATGGTGCAACCGGAGTGGACAGGCCCTCGCGGGCGGTCGGAAGGGGGTGCCGGGAGGCCGTTCGGGACGCCCTGGAGGGGCTGTTCCGGGGGTGCGGGCAGGTCACCGATCGGTATCGGCCGGTGTGTATAGTCGGCGGCAGAAGGCCCTTACGCCAAGGAAAGACGAGGTCGCGCGGTGAAGAAGCTTCTCCTGGTCGCACTGGCCGCCATCGGCGGGCTCCTCGTGTACCGCCAGATCCAGGCGGATCGCGCCGAGCAGGATCTGTGGACGGAGGCGACCGACTCCGTGCCCGCAGGCCCGGGTGTGTGAGACGGCACAGTCTGTTACGGGCCCCGGTCGCTGAGCGGCCGGGGCTTCGTGCTGTCCGGAACCCCCGCGACTTCACTTGTGCGAACAAATAGCTTGCTTACGTGAATACCCGTCAGGGAACTCGGCGTCGGCGGCGCCGGCAAGCGGGACAATCCGGCTGGGGCCGGAGACAGCAGCGGTGCGGGCGGGGCAGGATGGACCGGTATCGCGGCCGGGCGGTCGACGGGGCGACGGCGCGTGAGGACGACGAGGGGAAGCGCGTGAAGAGGCAGCGCAACAGGGGCCGGGCGGCGGCCGCGGTACTCGCGGTGATGTGCGCGGCGGCGGTCCTGCCGGGGCAGGCGCACGCGGCCGGCCCCGGGGCGTACGCGTTCGACCCCGTCGCGAAGAACGTGCAGGGGGCGACGGCGAACGTCGAGGCGTCCGAACTCGACGAGGGCGTCCCGTACCGCAGCACGATCAGGCCGGGCGAGAAGCTCTACTACCGGGTCGTGCTGGACGATGTCTCCGCCGCCTATGTCTCGGCGGTCGCGGTGCCCGGTGACAGCGACACGGTCGCCTACGGCGACGGCATCACCGTCAGCCTCCGGGAGACCGACGACACCCGGTGCGGCTCGGAGCGGGCGAACTTCGGCGCGGGCAAGTACGCCCGTCCCATCGCCGCGTACGCCTCCCGGACCGTCGAGGAAGGCAGCACCACCTGTCAGGAGAGCGGTCCGTACGACGTCCTCGTCGAGCGCGAGAGCAAGTCGGCGGCCGATACCGGAGCCTGGGACCTGGAGCTGCGCTTCCTGCGGGAGCCGCAGGCGAAGAGCGGGGCGTCCCTGCCGACCGACGGGCCCGACAGCTGGCCCTCGGCCTCGGCGAAGCCGCTGACCGGGAAGCAGCAGAAGCGGTCCGGCGGGGCCGGGTACTCCGAGGCCACCAGCCTGGCGAACGGCCGCTGGCAGGACACCGTCGCCCCGGGGCAGACCCGCTTCTACCGGGTGCCGGTGGACTGGGGCCAGCAGATCCACGCCACCGCCGGGCTCTCCAACAGCACGAGCGCCAAGAAGGACTTCGTGGGCAGCGCGCTCACCCTGTCACTGGACAACCCGGCCCAGGGACATGTCTCCGACGCCATGCTCTCGTACTCCGGAGGGCCCGCGTCCGCGTCGCTGAGGCCGCTGCCGCCGGTGGCCTACCGCAACCGGTTCGACTCCTCGAACCAGGTCAGCGCCATGCGCTTCGCGGGCTGGTACTACCTGTCGGTGTCTCTCAGCCCGCAGCTCAAGGAGTCCTACGGCGACGAGCCGATTCCGTTCGAGCTGGCGGTCCAGGTGAAGAACAAGGCCGAGGAGTCCCCGTACGAGGGGGACGCCGGGGTCTTCGGCGTCACCGACCAGGACCGGGAAGTGGCCCGGAAGGGGAAGAACGCCCGCGAGGCCGCGCGGAGCGGTCCTATGACCGTGGTCGCCGCGGCCGGGATCGGCACGGGGTCCGTGCTGGTGCTCGGGCTGGGCGTCTGGACGCTGCTGGCCCGCCGACGGGCGACGGCGGGCGGCCCGGCCGCCGGTCACCCGGCCGGTGAGGGCCACCAGCCGCCGCAGGGCTGGTAGTCGGCCCGGCGGCGCTCCCCTCGCCGGGCCCGCCGTGTCGGCGGTTGCCGTCGGCCGGGGCCGTCGGACCCGGGCCGTCAGACCTGGGTCAGGGCCCAGATCCCGACCGCGAAGCAGATCAGCGCCACCACCAGTACCGGGACCGCCACCTTCGGGGGCGGTCCCGGACGCGTTCGCCGTACGGGGGCGTGGGGCGCGGCGTGCCGCACCGACGGGTGCTGCTGGTCGGTGTAGGCGCGGGTGGAAGCGGGATCGTGCGGAACGCCGGAGGCCGGCGCCGGGGAGGGGCCCGGCGTGCCGACGGCGTACGGGGGCGGTGCGTCCGCTGTGAACGCTGCGATCGGCTTCTTCTGCTGCAACCCCGGCTGCGCGTACGGCTGTTGCTGTGGCGGTGAGCCTTCGGACGGGGGTGCGAGGTGGAAGCTGCCCGTCTCCGACATCGAGGCGGGGGGCGGTGCGTAGGACTGCTGACCGGACGGCTGCGGAACGGCCTGCTGCGGAACGGCCTGCTGCGCCGCCGCGGCCGCGGGGCCGGGCGGCGCGGGGTCCGCGGTCGGCTGGGGGGCGGTGACGGGCCCGTCGGGACCGAATCCCGCCGGCAGCGGCCCGATCTGGTCGAACACCTCCACCGGCTCGTCGTCCGGGCCGGGGTCGGGCAGCATCTCGACCGCCGCGGTCAGGGCCTTGCGCGCGCCCGTCGAGGTCCGGAACCGGGCGTGCGGGTCCGGCTGGAGCAGACCGGCGAGAACCTGCCACAGCGGCTCGGGAATTCCGTTGGGTGCGCTCGGGGTGCCGTGCGCGGCGAAGCGCTCGACCAGTGCCTGGGAGTCGGGCTTCTGGCCCTGGAGGAGGTAGAGCGCGACCAGGCCGACCGCGAAGAGGTCCGCGGGGAGATCGGGTTCGGCGCCCATCATCTGCTCGGGGGCGAAGTAACCGGGCGTACCGACCACGTAGTTGGTCTCGGTCAGCCGGGGTTCGCCCTTGCGCATCGAGATGCCGAAGTCGGAGAGGCGCAGATGCGGACGGCCTGTTCCGGTCGCCTCCATCAGGATGTTGGCCGGCTTGATGTCGCGGTGCACCACCCCCTCGGCGTGCACCGTGGAGAGGCCGGAGAGCAGCTGGTCCAGCAGCAGGCAGACGAAGCGCGGGGGCAACGGGCCGTAGTCGCCTATGACATGGGCGAGCGAGCCGCCGCTCACCAGATCCATGGTGAACAGGACCTTGTCGTCGTCGGCGGCCCAGCTGGCCGGGGCCAGCACATGCGGGTGCTCGATGCGCAGGGCCTGCTCGCGGACGAAGCGCAGCAGCGTGTGCGCGTCGCTCTGCTGGAGCACCTTGGCCGCGACGTACCTGCGGCGTCGGTGGTCCCAGGCACGCCAGACGGCGCCGACCCCACCTCGTCCGATCGGATCGATCAGCTCGTACCGACCAGCGAAGACCTCACCCATTGTGCTGCGCCCGCTCCCCGTTCCTGTGGGGCCGCGGCGTCCGCCGCGGCCCGTGTCCGGCCCCCGTGTCCGGCCGGCACCAGGGCGCTGCACGGTGCGCGCGTGCCCTGGCTCCGTCGTCCCTCGTCCGTCGTGTTCCGGACCCGCTAGCTCTGGTGCCCCTCGTAGTGCGCGACCGCGTCCGCGGTGCGCCCCGCTCCGTACACCTTGAGGAACTCTGCCAGCTCCGGGTGGGTCGGGGCGAGGGCGTCCGAGGCATCGATGATGTCGCCGGCCGCCGCGACCGACCGCAGCAGGGACTGGATCTCGCGCACCACACGGCGGACGGTGGGAGCACCGCCGGTGGAGCCGGTCTGGCCGGTGGCGGTCAGGACCGACCCGCCCTGCGACTTCTTGATCTCCTCCATGCGGTCGGTGGCCTCGCCCGCGCTGACGCTGCCGTCGGCCACCTGGCTCGCCAGCTCCTGGAGGGCCTGGACGCGCTGGACCACCGCGGGGTTCCCGATCTTGGCCCGCTGGCCGCTCATCAGCTGGGAGAGCATCGGGGCGGACAGCCCGAGAGCAGCGGCCAGCCGGGCCTGATTCAGGCCGAGATCATCGATCAGCCGACGGAAGAGCGCCCCCAACGGCTCTCCGTACCAACTGCGTTGAAGCTCTCTGGCTCTTGCCGTCGCCTCTTGTTGCGCTGCGTCCATGGCGTCTCCCCATCGCTGCGGCTTCGCTGCTGCGAACCTTGCGAGCATCTTACGGAGCGTGCTCGTCCACCGGGAGTCCCTATCCTTTTGCAGGATTACGGGGGTCACCCGGTACGCTGGTCCACGACGGTAGCCCTGGCGCGGACGTGCTGGGCGTTGCCTTCGTTCGTTGTGGCCCGGGGCCTTAGCTCAGTTGGTAGAGCGCTGCCTTTGCAAGGCAGATGTCAGGAGTTCGAATCTCCTAGGCTCCACTGTTAAATGCCCTCTGACCTGCGGAGACGCGGTTTCAGGGGGTATTTTTGGTGCCCATTGGTGGGCATGATGTGCCCATCAACCGACTCGCGGCCCCTGAGTTGACAGGGGCTGAGGTCTGCCTGTCTCCCCCGTGGATCCCCTGGGCCTTCCGGGATGCGGGAGGGCGAGCGCTGCGAGCCAGGTTTCCTACTCGTTTGATACAGTGCGGATATGTCCGAGTCGACGTACGGCATTGGTGAGGGGCCGGCGACGCGGGTCAGCCTCTCTCTGCCCGAGGGGACCGCTGAGGCGATCCGCGCCCGGGTTGGCAAGCGTGAGTTCTCCGCGTTCATTGCCGCGTCCGTCGAGAGGGAGTTGCGCGGCCAGGTGCTGGACGAGTACTTGGCCGACTATGAGAGCCGTAAGGGATCGATCTCCGATCAGGCGCGGCAGCAGGCGCGTCAGGTGCTCGACGAGGTGTTCGCTGAGGACGACCAGTGGCCCGCCGCGAGCTGAGCCACGAGGGAACGCTGGTCCTGGACAGCGAGGGGCTCTCCAAGCTGCTCAGCGATGACGAGACCGCGGTGTCCCTTGTCGCGGAGGCGCGGTCCCGCGGCATGGAGGTGGTGATCAGTGCGCTCACCATCATCGAATCCGTGCATTCCCGTACGAACAAGGCGCGGCTGGGCTGGGTGCTCTCCGGCCTGCGCGCCGTGCCGGTGGGGGATGAGGAGGCGAAGGCGGCCTCGGCACTATTGACAGGGGCTGGGCTGCACGGTCACGAGTACGCCATCGATGCGGCTGTGGCCGAGGCAGCGCTGCGGCAGCAGCGTCCGGTTGTCATGCTGACATCGGATGTCGACGACATGACCAAGCTGTGCGGCAACAGGGTGCGTGTCGTCGCCGTGTGAGCCACCCCGACATGACGATGTGCGGCGCTTGAGCGATTGAGCCACGGCCAGTACCGACGGGGCAGGCCTCGCCCTGTGCGCTGACGACCAGGGCCAGGCGAGCGTGCCGCCGAGGGCCGCTTGGACGGCGCCGACCCCTCGCCGTGTCCTGTGACTCTTCCTGTCTGGTTCTCCGCGTCGGCCGACGAAGTCTTCTGCGTGTTGCCCGGTGATCACCGCTCACAGCAGCGAGGCGAACGATCCCCGTTCCGTCTCCAGCCACTCGCCGAAGGTCCGCATGCCTGGATGAAGAGTCCGGGCGCGGTCCACATCGGTGGGGGCCACATCAGGGTGGCGGCGGGTGAACTCCAGCATGTCGGCTATGGCCGCTGCGTTGGGAAGGGGAAGTTGCCGGAACTTTTCGTACGGCACGTCCTGGTAGGTCACCGGAACACCGAGAGCCTTGGTGAGCAGGGCGGCGTACTCGGCGGGCGGCAGCAGGTCACCCACGACCTTGACCACTTCGCCGTGCACCTTCGCACCGGCGTCCAGCAGTGCCGTGACCACTCCGCCGAGGTCGGCGACACAGACGGCGGGCAACGGAGTGTCACCGTGGGGAAGGCTGAAGCAGAGTGACCCGTCCGACTGCCGGCGTAGCCGCCGGGCCGGCCAATTCTCGTAGTACGTGGACAGATGGACCGTGACGACGGGGGCCCCACGACCGCGAAGGTCCTCTTCCAGCCGGGCCTTGCCGTCGTGATGTGGCAGCGACAGGGCGCCGCCGCTGCGGCGGCGCGCTTCTGGAAGGCTGCTGTGCACCAGCGTCTCGGCACCGGCGGTCAGTACGGCCTCTGCGGCCGTCCTTGCCACCCGGTACTCGTCGTCGCGCAGCGACCAGAAGTCGGTCACCAGGAACCCCGCGCGAACACCCTTCGCTGCCCGCCTTGCCTGCCCGGCATCGGTCAGGTCACAGGCGACCACCTCGGCGCCGAGCGTGGCGAGCTCCCGCGCCGGACCGGACGCCGGGTCGCGGGTGATGGCGCGCACCGCGTACCGGCCGCTGGTCAGCAGGGCGCGAGCCACAGAACCACCTTGGGCTCCGGTGGCACCGGTCACGAGTACGAGAGGTCTGTCGGTCATGTTTCCTCACCTGGGTCGGAGCGTGGCCGGGGCCGAGCGGCAGGCCGCTCCGCCGTTCAGCGGGCCGAGTTGACCGCGTCGAGCAGCAGCCGGGGTGTCTTCGCGCCGCTGAGTTGATCCTCGGGGACGGTCACGTTCCGTTCCCGCTCGATACGCGTCGCGGTCTCCAACAGGGCGAGCGAGTCATAGCCGAGCTCCTCGAACGGGTAGTCGAGGATGTCGCCTTCGAGCGTCATGGACTCGTCCTCGCCCGCACACTCGCGCATGATGCGCCTGAGGTCCTCAATGGTGAATTCAGACATGGTCGGTCGCCTTTCGGTTCGTCGGGGTGGGAGTCGGGGCAGGAGCCGGGTGAGGAACGGGGGGGGGTGTGCGGTCGGTCAGGAAACAGCGCGGACCACGACCGCCGTGTTGAAACCGCCTCGCCCTCGCGCCAGTACCAGGACCTCACCGGTCCCGAGCGGACGCGGACCGCCCGTCACGAGATCGAGGCGGTACGCGTCGGGCACCCGGCCCACATCCGCGGTCGGCGGGATGACGCCGTCCCTGACCGAGAGCAGCGCGGTGGCCAGGTCGAGTGCGGAGGCGCCGGCGCCGGGCCTGCCGGTGAACGACTTGGGCGCGGTGACCGGCACGCCGTACGGGCCGAAAACCTCAGCGATGGCTGCCGCCTCCGAGGTGTCCAGCTCCGGCACGGCGGCCGCGTCGGCGAAGACGGCGCCTATGCCGCCGGGCTCCGTCCCGGCGTCGGCCAGTGCGGCGCGGATGGCACGGGCCAGTCCCGACGGGCGGTCGGAGCCCGGGGGCGGGTCGAAGGTGGCTGCGTAGCCCGCCAGTTCGCCAAGTACGTGGGTCGCTCCGCGCGCTCGGGCCGAGGCCGCGCCCTCAAGCATCAGCAAGGCGCCTCCCTCGCCGATGACGTGCCCGCACGCGTCCTCGGCGAAAGGCCGGTACGCGACCTCCGGACGGTCGTCGGTGCTCAGTCGGCCTCCGGCCAGCTCCGCGACCAGGCCCCACGGGCAGAGCGCCGACTCCATCGCGCCGGTGAGTACGGCTGGGGTGCCCTTGCGCAGCAACCGACGAGCGTGTCCGGCGGCGTCGAGCCCGCCCGCCTGCCCGCTGACAAGCACGCCGCTTGGCCCGCGAAGACCGTACCGGATCGAGATCTGACCGGTGTTGACCGCGTAGAACCAGGCGAAGGACTGGTACGCGCTGACGTACCGGGGGCCCATGGACCACAGGTTCTGAAGCTCACGCTGGCCGAACTCGAAGCCGCCGGCCGCGTTGGCGGTCACCACGCCAATGCCGTAGTCCGGCAGGACCGTGGGGTCGATGCCGGCGTCGGCCAGGACTCCGGCGGCCGCGGCCAGGGCGAGCTGGGTGACGCGGTCCGTCTGTGGCACAAGTCGGCCGGGTACATGGGCCGCCGGGTCGAAGCCAGTGATCTCGCCAGCCGTTCGGCTCGGGTAGGAGGAGGCGTCGAACCGGCTGATCGGCGCGATGCCGCTCCGCCCGGCGAGCGTGCGCTCCCAGAACTCCCGCTTCCCGGAGCCGTTGGCGGCCAGAACCTCCAGGCCGGTCACGACCGCCGGTTCGTGGGTAGAAGGAGGCGGAGCGGCTGCAAGGGCGCCGCCCATGCTGGAGGGGGAGGCTGTGATCATTTCAGTACCCCTCTCGGGCGCTTGAGAACCATCGCGCTCTGGAAGCCGCCGAAACCACTGCCCACCGTGAGTACGGTGTCGAGCCGCTGCTCCCGCGCAGTCAGCGGTACGTAGTCCAAGGGGCATTCGGGGTCGCTCTCGCGCAGGTTGGCTGTGGGTGGGACGACGCCGTACTCAAGCGCGAGGGCGCAGGCCGCGATCTCGATTGCCCCGATCGCGCCGAGCGAGTGGCCGATCATCGATTTGATGGAACTGACCGGGACGGTGCGTGCGTGCTCGCCCAGGGCCCGCAGGAACGCGGCCGTCTCGTGCCGATCGTTCTGCCGGGTTCCCGATCCGTGAGCGTTGACGTAGTCGACCGCCGTCGGATCGAGCCGTGCCTCGTCCAGCGCCTGCCGGATCGCCTCAGCCATTTCGCGGCCGTCCGGGCGCAGGCCGGTCATGTGGAAGGCGTTGCTGCGCGAAGCGTGCCCACCGATCTCCGCGTACACGTGGGCGCCCCGGGCCCGGGCGTGCTCCCACTCCTCCAGTACGAGCATGGCCGCACCCTCGCCGAGGACGAATCCGTCGCGGGTCAGGTCGAAGGGACGTGACGCGGTGGCGGGGTCGTCGTTGCGTGCCGAGGTCGCCTTGATCGCGTCGAAGGACGCCACCGTGATGGGTGAGATCGGCGCGTCGGTCCCGCCGGTCAGCATCACGTCGGTTGTGCCCTCACGAATCAGCTCGCAAGCGTGCCCGACGGCGTCGAGTCCGGAGGTGCACCCGGCGGAGATCACCGCCGCCGGCCCCTCCCCGCCCGCTGCCCAGGCCACTTCGCGGGCCAGGGTGCTCGGCACCAGGTAGTCCTCCAGGTGCGGTACGGCATGCCGGTGGTCGACGAGCCATTCGCGGCCGGAGTCGCTGACCACGGAGTACTCCTGCTCCAGACCCATGGTGCAGCCCACGGCGCTCCCGACGGACACCCCGGTCCGCTCGGGGTCGAGCGGCGCCGCCAGCGCCAGCCCGGCGTCCGCCAGCGCTTCCCGGGTACACGCCACCGCGAACTGGGCCGCACGATCCATGCGGCGTACCTCGCGTGGCGTGAACCCGGCGGCGAGCGGATCGAACGAGCACTCTGCCGCTATGCGGGACCGGTAGGCCGAGGCATCGAACAGGGTGAGGGGTCCAGTGGCCGTCCGGCCCGAGGTGAGAAGCGCCCAGAATTCCTTTGTTCCGTTACCACCGGGGGCTATGACGCCGAGGCCGGTGACAGCTACCCGGCGCGTCACCGAAATCCGCCGGTTGTTCGCACCAGGGGAAAGGTCGATGCACCTTTGGCCGTCGGCATTACGGCTGGAGGTGCACTTTCGGATGCGCTGCGATTTGCAAATTCACACACAGCGATGTCCACTTTCTGTAGAGGTGTTCCGCTGTCCATCGAATCGACTCTTTCCCGTTCTCGACTGTTTCTGTCGGGAGTCTCCGGTGTATTCCTCCAGTGACATTCGAGATGATTTACGCCGCCGCTGGAGGGACGCTAGGGAACCAGTGGAGCCGAGGCCGGGCGGGCGGCGGGGAGGGCGGCGTATCCTGTCCGCGCGGCTGATCCGCCTTGGCTGGTCCGCAGCGCCGTCGGCCAGGAGCCGTCGTATCTCTGCCCGCGACCCGAGGGACCCCGTCATGGATGCCGTCTCCCTCCAGGATTTCAGCACCCTCTTCTCCCTGGTGGGCCGTGCCGCGCGCATCCGGGCGGAACGCCGCCTGGGCGACTTCGGCCTCCACGCCGGCCAGCAGTTCTTTCTCAAATGCCTATGGGAGTCGGACGGCAGCACAGTCGGCGAACTGGCCCGCCGGGTACGGGTGGAGGGACCGACGGCTACTCAGGCGATCAAGCGCATGGAGGCCGCCGGCATGGTGCGTCGCACGCCGGACGTGCAGGACGCCCGCAGAAGCCGCATCTGGCTGACCCCGCTCGGGCGCGACATCTGGCCCAAGGTCGACGCGGAGCTGCGCAGGCTGGAGGACGAACTCCTCGCCCCGTTCTCCGCCGAGGAGCGGGAGCAACTGGTGTCGTTGCTGTTGCGGCTGTACGACGCGGCCCAGGGAGACGGCCGCGAGGACGGGCCCGTCGCCTTCTGACCCCGATCCCGGGCAGCGGGCGCCATTCGGCAGGCATCGGCTCAAGCACAGCTCCAGCCGCATTCCAGGTTCCGCGCGCACGATCGGAGGCCCGACGGTGCGAAGGAGAACACGGTGTCACAGACCATCACGGAGCCGGTCGCCGAGGACCGGCTCTACAGCGAGGTGTCGCACTTCTACGCGCGCCAGATGCAGACGCTGGACGACGGCCGGACGGAGGAATGGGCGAACACCTTCACCGTGGACGGAGTCTTCGCCCTCCACGGCGGTCACGACAAGGCGACGGGCCGGCCCGCTCTCGCCGCCAGCAGCGCCCGTGCCCGTGCCGCCCTCACCGAGCAGGGAATCACTCATCGGCACTGGCTCGGCATGCTGACCGTCACGCCCCGCCCCGACGGAAGCGTCGCGGCCCGCTGTTACGCCCTGGTGATCGCCACTGCCCGGGGCGGCATGCCGACCGTACATCGCAGCACCGTCTGCGAGGACGTACTGGTCCGTGAGAAGACCGGCTGGCTGGTGCGGGAGCGTCAGGTGACGAGGGACGACCTGTTCTGAGACCGGCACCACTTCGGGCCGGCCCCGTCCCGGGGCCGGCCCGAAGGCGGACGGTCGAGCCGATCAGCCGGCGGCGCGGCCCGAGGCGATGCCGACGGCCGGGAGATCGTGCGGGGCGCCGGGAGAGAGGATCGCCTGCTGCAACTGTTGGAGAAACCAGGCAGGTTCCATGCCCAACTCGTCCGCGAGGGCCCTCCGCAGCCGCTGGTACACCTCCAGCGCGCAGAAGCGGCGGCCGGACCGCCACAGCGCTCGCATGTACTGGGCGTGGAGGTTTTCGTGAAAGCGGTGATGGGCGACCAGTGTGGTCAGCTCGCCGACCAGCGCCTGATGCTTGCCCAGTCGCAGCTCGGCGTCGATGCAGAGCTCAAGAGTGCCCAGTCGCAATTCGTCCAACCGGGTCACATGGGCGGAGATGAGCGGCCCCGTGTCGACGTCGGCCAGCACCGGCCCGCGGTACAGGGCGAGCGCCTCACGCAGCAGCGCGGCCCCTTCGGCGTCGGCACCCCGGCCGATGGCCTGCCGGCCCTCGTCCGTCAGTTTGCCGAACCGGTAGAGGTCGTAATTCTGTTGCGGGATGCGCAGCATGTATCCCGGTCCCACGGTTACCAGGTATGCGGCACCCGAAGCCGGGTCGGACCCGTGCAGCAGTTTTCTCAGCGTCAGAATGTAGGTCTGGAGCGTGGTGCGGGCGCTGGCTGGCGGATCGTATCCCCAGAGTTCCTCCACCAGAGCGGACACCGGGACGATCTGATTGAAATGAATGAGCAGAAGCGCCAGAATTTTTTTCGGCTTGGGTGCGCTGGGTACGCAATTATAATCCCCAAGCGATAATTCGAGCATTCCCATTATTCCGGCCGTGATCTCCATTACCCCCCCTGTCTCGCCACCTGGCCTGGACAGTACCCCGCAGTGGCGCGATCGATTCGAACCAGTATTCAAAGGAATCGCAAAAGGAGCGACACTCTCGGCGAGTTTCCGCGCGGGTAACAAATTCCGCGGAACGCTCCACCAGCGACGCTGCCAGGGGGTGCCGAGAGACCGAAAGACGTTGAGAGACACCGAGACACGCCGAGAGAACGTCGCGGCACCGGATGAGCAGGCGCGCACCGACTCCCACCCGCCGTTCGCCGCCCGGGCGGCGAACGGCGGGGAGGCCGGGCGGGGCCCGGTGCCGGCCTCAGGCCAGGATTCGCGTCAGCGCCTTGCTGACACATCGGTCGGCGAGCGCGGTGACTGTCAGGGCCGGCGGCACCGCTGCCATCGTCCCGGGGATGAGCGAGCTGTCGATCACATAGAGGTTGTCGTAGCCGTACAGCCGGCCGTCGAGCGCACAGGCCTTGCCCAGCACCACACCGCCGAGGGTGTGCGACGCGGTGTCGGCGTTCACCCGCAGGGTGGAGGTGCCGGGATTGGCCGCGTTGATCCGGTCGACGGTGGCGGTCACCGCCTGAGTGGCGCGCGTGGCCGATGCGCTGGTGGCGGGCCAGGTCAGCGACACCCCATCGGTGGCGGCGTCGTAAGTGAAGCAGCCCTCGGCCGCACAGGTGGTCATGGCGAGCGCGGCCAGTGCGCCGGTCCCGTCCGGGGTCGGTACCGGCCACGGAAAGTTGATCATGGTGACCGGCTCGTACGGATTGTCGAGATCCTGGGCCACGATGCCGGAAGGGCCGCCCTGGGTGGGGTTGTTCCAGGGCATGCCCACCCGGACCGTCTGGCGGTCGCTGTTGGTGCCCCAGCCCCGGCCGACCGAGGCCCGCAGCGCGGGCAGACTGCCGCGCGCCCGGGCCCGTACCAGCAGACGGCTGGTGCCGAGCGAGCCCGCGGCGAAGAAGACGTGCTCCGCCGAGAACTCCGGCCGGGCCACCACGGTCCCGCTCTCGTCGATCCGCTCGCACCCCACCAGGTAGCGCCCGCCGGACGGCACCACGTCCACCACCCGGGTGAGTGTCTCCACCGCGACCCGGCCGGTCGCCTCGGCGGCGGCGAGTATGGTGCGGTCGACACTGTGCTTGGCCCCGCTGTTGGCGCCCCAGATCGAGCGCGCGATGATCAGTGACGGCTCCCGGTTGCCGGCCGCCTCCTCCCGTACGGCCTGCCAGTCCACAGCCATGTCCGCCCGGTACGGCGACAGGCCGGCTGCCGTCGTCTCCGCAGTGAACGAACGCGCCGCCGTGTAGTACGAGGACGCGTACACGTCGTCCGGCATCGGCGCCGGGCCGATGAGCGCACGGGCCCGCGTGTACCAGCGCTCGCTCATCTCATCGAAGTCGACGTGGGTGCCGAATGCCCGGTTGAATGCCTCCTGGGAGGGCTTGAGCATCACCGCGTTGTTCACCAACGATCCGCCGCCGACGCCCGCGCCGGCCAGGGCGATGACGCTGTTTGTCCGAAAGGCCTCCAGTACACCGGGGTAGACGTCGAGTTGCTGAGGGACGAACGGGCTCCAGGAGTTCAGCCACGAAGCCCGTCCGTCGGGCGCAGCCGGCGTGGCGAAGGTGCCGCCCTGCGCGGCGATCGGCCACCGCCTGCCCCGTTCGAGAACGACCGAGTCCACGCCGGCCTGTGCCAGCCGCAGCGCGGCGACGCTTCCGGCGTATCCGCTGCCGATGATCAGCGCCTTCACGGGCTCCGCCGCGAAAGCGGACCGCGAGGGTAGTGCTCCGATTGCCGCGCCCGCCGCGACGCCGGTGAGGAATCTGCGGCGCGATAGCCCGTTTCTGCCTGACATGCCACTCCTTGATGAGCCGGACTGTCCAACGGTGCGGCTGGGGGTGGCCGCCTTGGATCGAAGCGTCAGATCTTGCGGGCGACCGTAAGACCGTCGGCGATCGGCAGCATGACCACGTCGACCCGCGGATCGGCGGCCAGCGCCGGGTTGAACTCGCGCAGCGCCGCGGCGTTCCCGGTCTTCGCGTCGTCGCCGAGGACCCGGCCGCCGTAGAGGACGTTGTCGAAGACGATCAGACCGCCGGGCCGGGTACGGACGATCAACTCCTCGTAGTAGGCGGCGTAACCGGTCTTGTCGGCGTCCACGAAGGAGAAGTCGACTGTCTCCTCACGGGGCAGGGCGCGCAGAGTCTCAAGAGCGGGCGCGATGCGCAGCTCGATCCGGTCGCTCAGCGCCGCCGAATCCCAGGCGTCACGAGCGATCCGCGTCCACTCCTCGCTGATGTCGCAGCAGAGCAGGTGCCCATCCGCGGGAAGCGCCCTGGCGATCGACAGGGACGAGTACCCGGTGAAGGTGCCCACCTCGATCGCACGACGGGCGCTGGCCATCTTCGCCAACAGGGTGATCAGCGCGCCCTGTTCAGGCGCGATGCGCATGCCGGCCCGGTCGCCGGTCTCCTTCTCGGTCCGCTCCACCAGGTCGTTCTGGGCCGGGAGCGGCGCGATCCCGGCGGCGACCACGTAGTCGACGACCTCCTGAGTTGCTGCCACCCTCATCGGCTGGTCGGCAGACATTTCCACGGCGGGCATTTCCACGGCCACTCCTCCATCGGGACTTCGCTGGGCTTCACTTCACGGGACTTCACTGGACGTCACGGGCAGGAACGGAGGCCACCGTAGGAGCGACCGGTCAAGGTGCGCTCAAGAACGGATCCATGGCGCCGGCGTCCCGCTCCAGCAGCGTTCGAGCGGCTCTCCAGTGCGGAGCCGCAGTCTCGGTGACCGCGGGAACCCGGTCCGGCGAACGGCCGGAGCACCGGCCCTCCCACAGACGATGCCGCTCGGCGGCACCGAAGAGGAGCGAGATGACCCTCACGGACACCACCGCCCCGGCAACCCGGCGTACTGCCCTGATCACGGGTGCCACCAGCGGGATCGGGCTGGCCGTCGCCCGTGAACTGGCCGCCCAGGGAATGCGGGTGTTTCTGTGCGCCCGGTCGGCAGACTCGGTGGCCGCCACCGTCAAGGAACTCCGCGACCAGGGCTGGGAGGCCGATGGCACCACCTGCGACGTACGTTTCCGCGTGGAGGTCGCGGCGCTGGTGGCCACCGCGGTGGAGACCTTCGGCCCTGTCGACGTACTGGTCAACAACGCCGGGCGTAACGGCGGTGGCAGCACGGCCGACCTGCCCGACGAGCTGTGGTACGACGTGATCGACACCAACCTCAACAGCGTCTTCCTGGTGACCCGGGAGGTGCTGTCGGCCGGCGGGATGCTGGGACGCCCGCGCGGACGCGTCGTCAACATCGCTTCCACCGGCGGCAAACAGGGTGTTGTACTCGCCGCTCCCTACTCCGCCTCCAAGCACGGCGTGGTCGGCCTGACCAAGGCGCTCGGGCTGGAACTCGCCAAGTCGGGCACAACCGTCAACGCGGTCTGCCCCGGCTATGTGGAGACCCCGATGGCGGGGCGGGTACGGCGCGCCTACGCCGAGGCCTGGGGCACGGACGAGGAGCAGGTACGCGAACGGTTCGAGGCCAAGATTCCGCTCGGCCGCTACACGACGCCGGAGGAGGTCGCCGCCATGGTCGCCTACCTCACCACGCCGGCCGCCGATGCCGTCACCGCGCAGGCCCTCAACGTCTGTGGCGGCCTGGGTAACTACTGACCGCCCCGTCACCCCACCCCGTCCCGCCCCGGCGCGTGAGCCGGACCCTCGACCGGAAGGTGCAGAACGTGTCCCAGAGCGTGCAGCCAACCCCTCCATCCGTCCCGTCCAGCGGCTCGCGCGAGCCGACCGAGGGCCACACCCGGCCGGCCGCAGGGCAGCCGGCGGACGAACCCACCCGTGTGCACGTCGAGCACACCGTGACCGTCGACGCCGACGCGGAGGCCGTCTTCGCCCTGGTCGCCGATGTCGAGCGGTGGCCGCTGATCTTCCCGCCCACCGTGCACGCCGAGTACCTGGAGCGTGCGCCGGCGGAGGGCGGGACGGAGCGGCTGCGCCTGTGGGCCACTGCCAACGGCGCCGTGCGTTGCTGGACTTCCCGCCGCGAGGTCGACCCGTCCCGGCTCAGCATCACGTTCGGCCAGGAGCGGCCGGCCGCGCCGATCGCCGCCATGGGCGGCGAGTGGATCGTACGCCCGGACTCCGACGGCGGCACCGAGGTCGTGCTCACCCACGACTACGCCGCCGTCGGGGATGACGCCGAGACCCTGGCCTGGCTGGAGGAGGCCGTGGACACCAACAGCCGCGCCGAACTCGCGGCCCTGGCCGCGGCCGCCGGCCGGAACGGCGCCGAGGGCGCGGACGGCGCCGAGGGCGCGGACGGAGCCGACGGCAGGCTTGGCTTCACCTTCCGCGACACCGTCCACATCGAAGGCACCCTCGTCCAGGTGTACGCCTTCCTCGACCGGGCCGAGCACTGGCCGGAGCGTCTGCCGCATGTGGCCCGGGTCGCCCTCACCGAGGACGTACCGGGCCTGCAGATCCTGGAAATGGACACCCGCACCGCCGACGGCTCCTCGCACACCACCCGCTCCGTCCGCATCTGCACCGCGCCCGATCGCATTCGCTACAAACAGCTCCTGACGCCGGCACTGCTGCGCGTGCACACCGGAGTCTGGCTGCTGGTCGAGGACGAGCACGGAGTGACAGCCACCTCTGAACACACCGTGGTCATCGAGACGGATGCCATCAGCAAGGTCCTGGGCGAGGACGCCACCCCGGCGCAGGCCCGTGCGCTCGTCCGGGATGCCTTGAGCCGCAACAGCGCGGCCACCTTGAACCGGGCCAAGGCGTTCGTCGAAGGGGCGTCCGGTGTCTGATGTCCTGACCGGCCTCCCCACTCGCGCCGACCTGCTGCTGCGCGCGAGCTCCCGTACGGGGGCCGATCGCCCGGCCCTGATCGTCGGTAGTACGAAGCTGCGGTACGCGGATCTCGACGGGGCGGTCGACCGCTGCGCGGCGGTACTCCACACCCGATTCGGCGCGGCGGGCGCGGTGGTGGCCATCGGTGCGGAACTTCACCCCGACGTGGTGGTCGCCTACCACGGCGCCTTGCGCAGTGGGAACCTCGCGCTGCCAGTCGTCCCACTCCTCCGGGAACAGCAACTCCAGTACGTACTGGGCACATCAGGCGCCAGAGCAGCCTTCGTCGGCCCGGCGCAGTACCGCCGACTGCGCCGCGTCCTGAAGGGACTGCCGGAACTGGAGCTGGTCGTCGTACTCGGCCAGGGAGCGGAGTCGACGGACCGGGAAGGCCCGCACTTCGTCGAACTGCTCGACGGCGCCGGGAACGTGGAACCACCCGAGCACCCGGCCCAGCCCGATGATCCGGCGGCGCTGCACTTCACCAGCGGAACCACCGGAATGCCGAAGGCCGTGGTCCTGAGCCACCGCAATGTCACGGTCAACGCCGTGCAGACCGCACGGGCGCACGGCCTGGGCCCCGATTCGGTGAGTCTGGTGCACTTCCCCAGCTACCACCCCATGCACATGAACGCGGCGATCGCCGCCGGGGCGGCCCAGGTCCTCGTCCCCGGACCCGACCCGGCAGAGGCGGTCGAGGAGGCTCGCCGGCGCGGCGTCACGCACTTCTACTCGCTCCCCGCGCGCCTCACGCAACTGGCCGCGTACCCCCGGCTGTCAGAACTCACGCTGCCGGCGGCGCACATGATCGCCTCCGGCGGCTCCGCACTGGCACCGGCGGTCGCGACGGCTCTCGGCGATCACTTCGGTCTCCCCGTGGTCCAGGGCTACGGTCTGGCCGAGACGTCCCCGCTGACCCACTTCGACCGGCCGGGCGACCCTCGCCCGGGTTCGGTCGGCGCGCCGGTCGAAGGCACCGGGCACCGGGTGGTCTCCCTCGACGACGGGCGCGTGCTGCCCACCGGGGAGTCCGGTGAGATCCAGGTACGCGGCCCGCAGGTCATGCTCGGCTACCTCGACCAGGGGATCACTTCCGTGGTCGACGCCGACGGATGGCTGTCCACCGGAGACGTGGGCCGGACCGACGAGGACGGACGGCTGTTCCTCACCGACCGCCTCAAGGACGTCTTCAAGTGCGACAACTGGCTGGTCTCGCCCTCCGAGATCGAGAACGCCCTGGCCGAGGACCCTGCCGTGGCCGACAGCGTCGTACTCGACCGGCCGCACCCCGTATCGGGCGCCGTCGCCCATGCCGTGCTGGTGCTCGCAGGCGACGCCGGCGCTGACTCCAACAGCGGCATCGACGCCGACGAGGCCGACCGGGCGGTGGCCAGGCTCAACGAGCGGTTGCCCTACTACAAGCGTGTCCACACCCATGAGGTCGTCGGACAGATCCCTCGCTCACCGAACGGCAAGATCCCCCGCCGTGAGTTGCGCGCCTCATTCCACGCAGGACTCGATGGAGGTTCCACGATGGTGATCCTGGTCAACAAGTTCATCCTTACCGCCGCCCCCGAGGAGTTCGAGAAGGTCTTCGAAGCCAGCTCCGTGTACATGCGCGGCCGGCCCGGCTTCATCGACCACACACTCGTCCGCTCGCTGTCCAATCCGAACATCTACACCAACATCGCCCGTTGGGAGGACGCCGCCGCCCACCTCCAGGTCATCCAGTCCGAAGGTTTCCAGGAGCACATCCGCGACCTGGCCGCGGTGGCCAAGGCCGAGCCCGAGCTGCACACGGTGGTGTCCCACGTTGCGCGCGGCTGACCCAGGGGGGATGGCCGGCGCCCGAGTACTGGTGGCCGGCGCAACCGGACGCGTCGGCGGCGCGGTGGTGCGCCGGTTCGCGGCGGCCGGCGCGGAGGTGGTGGTGCACGGCCGCGGTGGGTCGGCGGCCGCCCTCGCCGCCCGTACGGCCGCCGATCACGGTGTCACCACACATGCGGTGACGGCCGACCTCACAGACGACGACGGCCCCGCCCGACTGCGCGCGGAACTCGTCGCGGCGGGTGTGGACCGGCTCGACGTCCTGGTCAACTGCACCACCGGCTACGACGGAGAGCCCAGGCCCGCCGCACAGCTGACCGTCCAGGAGTTCCGCGACCTGCTCGACATCGACGTCGTCGGCGCCTTCGCCCTGGTGACGGCGGTGCTGCCGCTGCTCGCCGCAGCCGGCAACGGCAGGGTGGTGCTGCTGTCGTCACTCGCCGGGGTGCGTGGCCGGCCCGCGGCCCCACACCTCTGCGCCGCGAAGGCAGGGGTCGCCGGCCTTACCCTGGCGCTGGCCCACGACCTGGCAGCCGACGGCGTACGGGTCAACTGCGTCGCCCCCGGCCCCGTACAGGATCCCGCCCACCCCCACACCGGGCCGCTCGGCCCCGGAGTGGTGCCCACCAGCGCCGACGAGGTGGCGGGTTGCGTCCTCGCGCTCGCCTCCGACCTGACCACTGCCCTCAACGGCCACCTCCAGGTGGTCAACGGCGGCAGGCCCTGACGACCCGAAGGCGGTATCCGACATGACTGCGCACACCCC
>NZ_NEUE01000206.1 GCF_002910905.1 Streptomyces sp. SM11
GGTCCTACGTTGTTGGTGGGTTGGACGGGCCAGTCGTAAGGTCCAGAGGCCCAGAGACTCCGGGTATGGCTTTCAAGCGGTTGCCCTTGATGGTTCATGCCACCTGGCCGCCCGGAGTCTCACGACGACTCGGCCGCTGATTAGGAGCTGCGAGCACCTGCGGGTGCATCGCTGAGTAGGACCACGCTGGCGAGGTCGTTCGGGAGAACAGCAATCACCGACGGACCGGAGGAACCCGTGCCCCAGATCTGGGCAGGCGTGGACATAGGCAAGACCCGTCACCACTGCGTGGTCCTGGACGCGGAAGGCAAGCGACTGCTGTCGCGCCGCGTGCTGAACGATGAGCCGGAACTGCCGGCTCTGCTCGCCGATGTGCTGGCGATCGACGAGGACGCCGTGTGGGCGGTCGATGTCGCCGACGGCATGGCGGCCTTGCTGATCAGCGTGCTGCTCAATCACAGCCAGCAGCTGCTCTACATCCCCGGTCTCGCGGTGAACCGGGCCTCGGCCGGCTACCGCGGCATGGGCAAGACCGACGCCAAGGACGCCACCGTCATCGCCGACCAGGCCCGAATGCGCCGCGACCTGACCGCGCTGCGGCCGGACGACGAGGACGCCGTCGAGCTGCGGATCCTCACCAACCGGCGAGCCGACCTGAACGCCGACCGCACCCGCCGGATCAACCGACTGCGCGGTCAACTCAACAGTATTCTCCCGGCGTTGGAACGGGCCCTCGATCTGGGCAACGTCGGCCCGCTGATCCTGCTGACTGGCTACCAGACCCCGGCCGCCCTGCGCCGCACCGGCGCCAAGCGGCTGGAGACCTGGCTGCACAACCGCAAGGTCCGCGGCGCCTCGGACCTGGCCGCAGCCGCTTCCGAAGCGGCCGGGCGCCAGCACACCGCCGTCCCCGGGGAGAAGATCACCGCGCAGGTGATCCACACCCTGGCGAAGGAGGTGATGGGCCTCAACGAGCAGATCACCGAGATCGACAAGCTCATTGCGGCCCGGTTTCGCGAGCACGAACTCGCCGAGGTGATCTCCAGCATGCCCGGAATCGGCCCACTCCTGGGCGCCGAGTTCCTGGCCGCCACCGCCGGCGACATGAGCCGCTACGGCACCGCCGATCGTCTGGCCAGCCTCGCTGGAGTGGCCCCCGTGCCCCGCGACTCCGGCAACGTCAGCGGAAACCTCCACCGCCCCAGGCGCTACCACCGCGGCCTGCAACGCGTCTTCTACACCTCCGCGCTGATCAGCATCCGCAACTGCGACGCGTCCCGGTGCTTCTACGAACGCAAGCGCGCCGAAGGCAAGCGACACACCCAGGCCGTCCTCGCCCTGGCCCGGCGACGGGTCAACGTCCTGCGCGCCCTGATTCGTGACGGACGGTGCTACCAACGTGAACTCCCGGTCACAGTGGCGGCTTGACAACCTCATTAGGAGGTGGCAGCGGCGGCACAACAGCACGCCGAGGGGGGCGCCTCCTGCCGAAGCTCCGCTGCGGCACTCACCGCATCACCGCGATCGCCCAGGCCGTTCTCGTCCTTCATCACGCACCGGCGTGAGGTCGGAAAAGGCTCTATGGCGAAGTTGATGCCGGTGGGCCGCCCAGCGTACTCATGAAGTCGGGCAGGGTGAGGGCCGAATGAGCCGGTCGCTCCTCCGTGCGGGGAATCGCGGCGAGTCCGCGCAGTCTGGTGTTGCGTTCCTCCAGCCCCTGTGCGGTGGTCGGGAAAAGTGTGGCACCGCCCTTGCCGACCAGCGCCTGGTTCATGGTCACGAAGTCACGGGTGTGGTGTTCGTAGGCGGCGAAGCCGGAGGGGTGTTCCCGGTCGGCCAGGGAAGCGGCGAGCATGTACGCGCCGACGAGTGCAAGGCTGGTGCCCTGCCCGGTGAGGAACGAAGGCGCCCACGCGGCATCGCCCACCAGGGCGACCCTGCCGTCGGACCAGCGGGGCACGCGGATCTGACCGACCGCGTCGAAGAACAGATCACCCGCATCCCGCATCGCGGCCAACATACCCGGGACCTCCCACCCCGCGTCGGCGAAGACCGTGTCCATCAGGTCGCGTTGGGCTCGCGGGTCGGGGAACACGTCGAATGGCGGTTGCGGGTGGGCGAAGTTCAGGAAGGCGTGCACGTCGTCGTGGTCCCCCACGGCGTAGAGTGCCGCAGCCCTGCCCGGCACGTTCCACATCACCGTCTCTTGGGAGAGCCCCGACGTATTGGGCATGGTGAACACCGCGAAGCAGTAACCGAGGTACCTGTGGAACTGCTCCTCGGGGCCGAACAGCAGCCGGCGGGTGTGCGAGTGCAGACCGTCCGCGCCGAGCACCATGTCGAACGTACGCGTGCTGCCTCTCCGGAAGGTGACGTCGATGCCGTGCTCGTGCTCGTCGAGGGTCTCGATGGAGTCGTTGAACAAGAACTCGACGTCGTCACGGGTCGCCGCGTAAAGAGCGTCGGAGAGATCCCCGCGCCGCACCTCCAGGTCATGCCCCGCAACGCCGCCGGTGACGGAGTGGGGATGGACCGAGGCCACCTCCCCGCCGTCCGCGGCGAGGAAGGTGAGTCGGCGCAGGTCGATGTTCACGTCCCGCAGCCGTGGCAGGATTCCCATCCGCCGGACGACTTCGAGTGCGGTGCCACGCACGTCGATGGGGTAGCCGCCGCCTCGGAGTGTGGGGGCCTTCTCGACCACCGTGACCTCGTATCCGAGGCGGTTCAGCCAGAACGCGAGGGCAGGCCCGGCGATGCTGGCCCCAGAGATCAGGGCCTTGCGCTGCGGCACAGCGCGGCCTTTCCTCAACTGGTGCGGGGGCGTCATTCTTTGACTCCTTCGCGCATGGTGCGGGCGACAAGCAGGGACAGGGCCGTGACGGTGCCGGCGATGACGAAGCCTGTGACGAAGGCCGATTCGTCCGGGACTCCGGATCCGGACGGGGTCGCAGCGGTGAGGAGCGCGCCACTGGCCTGCACGCCCACCGCGAAGCCGATGACACGGGTCACCAGGACCAGGCTGGTGGCGATGCCGGTGTCACCCCGATCGACGGAGGTGGCGATGCTGGTCACCAGCGCTGTCACGCACAGCCCGTTGGCGAGCGCGATCAGCATCTTGCCGATGACGACGTGCCAGACCTCGGTGTGCACGGCCGCCAGGGCGATCAGGGAGGCCGTCAGGATGACGATCCCGGCGGTGACTACCTCACGCGAGCCGAAACGCCGCGCTCCGATCCCACCGATCGGCCCGGCCAGGGCCGCGGCGACGGCGCCGGGCAGCAGGAAGAAGCCAATCGTGGTGGGGCCGGCCCCGAAGCCGTACGCGTCGTCGGGCACCGCGAACAGTTGCGGGACGAGATGGACCGCCGCCGAGGTACCGACGCAGATCGTGAACGTCAGCACGCACGGTTTCCACACCGCAGGCCGGGACAGCATGCGCAGATCGACCATCGGCGACGCCGCTCGGCGCTCCACGGCCGTCCATCCGGTCACGAGGGTGACCAGGAGCAGGAGAAGGGCTGCGAGCACGAGGGGCTGCGAGCCGAGTTCGGGCGCCATCGAGAGGACGAGCATCAGCGTGACCAGGATCCCGCTCAGGAGGGCCAGGCCGGGCCAGTCGATCCCGGCGCCGTCGGGCCGGCCCGGTTGGTCCTGCGGCATGAACCTGTTCACCAGGATGGTGGCCGCGATCACGACGAACGTGGGCAGCGCGAACATCCAGTGCCGGGACAGTCCTTCGGCCACGGGCCCGGCGGCCAGCGTGCCCACCATCCCGCCGCCGACGAACAAGCCGCTGACCACGCCGATGGCGACCTTGGACTCTCCCTCGGGGAGCTGTCCGCGCACCAGGATGAACGAGAGGGGCAGCGCGCCGACCATCGCCCCCTGGAGGATCTGGCCGACCAGCAATAAGGGTAGGTTCGGTGCCGCGGCGGACACCAGACCGCCGGCCGAGACCACCACCATCAGCCTGAACAGGACCCGCTTCCCGCCGTAGCGGTCGCCGAACTTGCCCGCCACCGGAGTAATGAGCGCGCCGGTGATCAGGAGCACGATGCTGAGCAGCGCTCCTTCGGCGGGGCTCATGTTCAGCTCGCGTTGCAGGAGCGGGAGTGTCGGCGTCACCACCGACTCCAAGGCGCCGGTGGCCACTGCCAGCATTCCGAGAGCCCCGACAGCGGCCTTCCTGATGTGGGCCCCCGGAGGGGCCTGGGAGGTGGTCATGAGTGTCCTCTCGTCATTGCAGGGCTGGTTACGGTCGTTCAGCCGCGTCATGCCGCCACCGCGTGGGCCGCCGGTGGCGCGATCGCGGAGCCGCCCGTCGGGGACGTGGGCGATCGGATCGTGGCTACCGCTGTCTGGTCATCCCATGGGGGCCGAGGCCGGCCGGAGTCGGCACGACGGACGCCGCCGCCCCCGCGAGACCTTCGGGTGCCTGGCACAGCGCTGCGCCGCTGAGTACTCCGATGCTCTTGAACGATGCGACCGCGCCCCGCCGCCAGGGTTGTTCAGCTCTCCGCGGGCCGTACGAGGGGAGCCGACGTCATGCCGACTGGCACGCTGTGCGTACGGGCTTCGGCCGGCGACGCGCTTCGTCTGCCGGTCCCCCTGGGTGAGGACCTCCGTACGGTCGAGCCCGGCGGCGCACTGCGGGAAGGTGGACTTGCCGGCTTCGGAGAGACCCATGGTCTCGGTGAACGTGCTGCGCCCGAGGGCGAGGGCGAGGCCGACGCCCACGAGTGCGTGCACCGTGCCTGAGCCGCGGAAGTACTGCCGCCGGACACCGCGCGGTTCGACGGCGACTCCGGGTGTGGCAGACCGGAGCCTCCGGCCGGGCCCGCCTGTGCCGCTTGCTGTTGCGTAGCCTCATCCGCTGCCCCTTCACGGCCGTCTCCTGCTGACAGGGCGAGGGTGCGTGCTCGGCAGCGGACCAGGCGTCACACCAGGGAGCCAATGCGGATGTACTACCGCGGTAGGTGGGGTGGAGGAGGGGCCGGCATGGGCAGCGGTGTGCTGGTGACCGGCCAGCAGATGGCGACCGCACTGGGCGCGACCGTTGGCGGGACCCTCCACGTCTCCCTGGCCGGTTCGCTGTCGGCGGTGCAGGCGGCCGTGCTCGTTCTCGCCCTGTCGGTGCCGCGGGGCAGGCCCGAACGTGGCGATCGGCCGCCGGGTGTCACACCTTCTGTGCTCCCATCAGCCGGATGATGAGGTCGTCGAGGCTGATCAGGCCGGTCAGCCGGCCCTCTGTGTCGCGTACGACGGCGAGAGAGGCCCTGCGGTGCTGGAGCTGCTCGACCGCGTGGGCGACGGTGTGGCTCGGGGCCAGTTCCGGGACCGGGCGCGCCAGTGCCCGGGCTGTCAGGTTCTTGCCCTGGGCGCGGGCGACCAAGGCGTCGCGGGCGTGTACCGAGCCGAGGACCGTCTCGCCGTCCCGCACGAGCAGCCGGGTGTGGTCGGCCGCCGCCGCCGCCGCGAGGACCTCGTTCGTGTCGGCGTCGGCTTCGATGCAACTGATCCGGGCGGCGGGCACCTGGAGTTGTGCCACAGGGGCCTGCGGTTCGCTCAGGGAGCGGGAGATCAGTCCGGAGTCGGCCTCGCTGATCAGGCCGAGGCGCTCGGACTCCGCGACCAGGTGGGCGAGTTGCTCTCGGTTGTGTACGGAGGTGAGCTCGTCGCGAGGGGTGACGCGGCACAGTCGTACGAGCGCGTTGCTGACCTTGTTGAGCACCCAGATCAGCGGGCGCACGAGACGGATCAGGGCGCGGAACGGCGGTGCGAGGAGCATGGCGGAGCGCTCGGGGTGGGCGATGGCCCAGGACTTGGGTGCCATCTCACCCAGCACCATGTGCAGGAAGACCACCACGGTCATGGCGACGGCGAAGGCGATGCCGTAGCTCAGTGCGCTGGGCAGGCCGAGCTTCGCCAGGAGTGGGTCGATCTCGTGCGAGATGGCGGGCTTGGAGATCGATCCCAGACCCAGGGTGCAGATGGTGATGCCCAGCTGGGCGCCGGCGAGCATCAGGGACAGTTCACGCATCCCGGCGAGCGCCGACCTGGCACCGCGTTGGCCCTGGGCGGCCGCGTGTTCCATGCGGTGACGCTTGGCGGCCACCAGGGCGAATTCGGCCGCGACGAAGAAGCCGCTGCCAATCAGCAGGAGGAGGGTGATGGCGAGGGCCAGGGGGAAGCTCATGCGGTCGGCTCCTCGTCGGCGGAGGCGGTGCGGGGACCGGCGTCCTGGTCGGTGTCCGGCAGGCGCTCCAGGCGAATGCGGTCGGGGACGTGACGGTCGAGGGTGCGGACCTCGATGAGGATGTCGCCGACGGTGAGGCGGTCGCCGATGGCCGGGAAGCGGCCGAGCCGGTCCACGACGAGGCCGGCGGCGGTGTCGTAGTCCTCTTCCTCCGGGAGTTCGATGCCCGTGGCTTCGGCGATCTCGTCGAGGCGGCGGCCGGCGTCGACCAGCCACCCGTTTCCGTCCGCGGCCGCGATCTCGATCACCTGGTCGGACTCGTCGGTGATCTCACCGACCAGCTCCTCGGCGATGTCCTCGAAGGTGACGATCCCGGCGAAGCCGCCGTGCTCGTCGAGGACGACCGCGAACTCCTGCTTGTGCTCCTGCATCTGCTCGACGGCGCCGGGCAGTTGCAGCGTGTCTGGAAGCAGCAGAGGGCGCCGGGCCAGTTCACCGGCGGTGACGTGCTCGAAGCGGGCGGCCGGCAGGCGCATCAGCTCGCGTACGCCGATGACGCCCGTGATGTCGTCGTGGCGCTCGCCGGTGACCGGGTAGTTGGAGTGGCCGTGCTCGGCGATCAGCCGCACGACCTCGGCGGCGGGTGCGTCGGTGCGCACGTAGGCGACCTCGACGCTCGGCACCATGACCTCGTCCAGGGTGCGTTCGGAGAACTCCAGGGCGTGGTCGAGGAGTTCGGCGTTGGCGCGAGGCAGCTGGCCCTGTTCGTGGGACTCGCCGATCAGGTGGCTGAGCTCTTCCAGGGTCGCGCCGTGGTGGAGTTCTTCGACGGGCTCGATGCCGACCTTGCGCAGCAGTTTGTTGGCTGTCGCGTCGAAGAGGTGCACCACCGGGCCGACGACCTTGAGGTACCCGAGGGTGGAGGCCGACAGCGACTTGGCGAGCCGCTCGGGGACGGCCAGGGCCAGGTTCTTGGGTGCCAGTTCGCCCAGCACCATCTGCACGACGGTGGCCATGACGAAGGCGAGCGTTACGGATACCGCGGAGACCGCGCCGTCGGAGAGGCCGGTGCCGGTCAGCGCGGGCCGCAGCAGCGCGGAGACGGAAGGCTCGGCGAGGAAGCCGACGACCAGGCCGGTGACGGTGATGCCCAACTGGGCGCCCGAGAGCATGAACGAGAGCCGTTCGAGCACCTTTACGGCGCGCTCCGCGCGTTTGTCACCCGCTTTCGCCTCACGGGCGAGCGCCAGCCGGTCGGCTGCCACGTAAGCGAATTCCTGCGCGACGAAATAGCCGGTGCCTGCGGTCAGGACGAGGACGGCCAGCAGGCCGAGTACGGCGTTCATCGGACACCCCGGGTACGGGTTCCCGGACCGTCGGGGTCCATCGGACTGGCGGACAAGACGTGCTCCTTCAAAGGGTGTGGATGAGGACTTGCGGGTCTGTTGGGACCGAAGTCCCTCGGCCCGGCTGTCAGGGGGATCCGTGGTGGGCTGCGTGGCCCGTCAGACGGCCGGGCCGACCAGTTCTCCCAGTACGTCTTCCATGGTGACGAAGCCCAGGACTCCGCCCGTGTCCCCCGTGACCGCGGCGAGGTGGCTGCCGGAGGCGCGCAGCGCGGTGAGCGTGTCGTCCAGGGGCGTGTCGATCCTGACGCGGTTCACCGCGTGCACGGCGGAGTGCGGGAAGGGCTGGCCGCGGTCCATGACGCCGAGGGTGTCCTTGATGGGGAGGTAGCCCACGACGGTACCGGTGGGACCGGTGACCGGGAAACGGGAAACGGGAGAATCCGGCCCGAGCGGCGGTGCGCTCCAGCTCGGCCGGGGTGATCGTGTGGTCGACAGTGACCATCTTCGGCGCGGGGACGAAGATCTCGCCGACAGGCCGCGTGCCCAGCTCCAGCGCGTCACGCAGCCGCTCGGCGTCCCCCGGCGACAGAAGTCCCGCCGCACTGGAGTCGCGGACCATACGGGCGAGCTCGTCGTCGGTGAAGACGGAGGCGACCTCGTCCCTCGGTTCGACCTTCAGCAGTTTCAGCAGGACGTTGGCGAAGGCGTTGACGGAGAAGACGACCGGGCGCAGTGCGCGGGTGAGGGCGACCAGTGGCGGGCCGAGCAGCAGGGCGGTCCTGACCGGGGCGGCGAACGCGATGTTCTTGGGCACCATCTCACCGATCAGCGTGTGCAGATACGTCGCCAGGCTCAGCGCTGTCGCGAAGGCGATCGGGTGGACCAGGCCGTGCGGGATGTGGACGGCGTCGAAGCCCGGCTCCAGCAGACGGGCGACGGCGGGCTCGGCGACCGCGCCCAGGACCAGCGAGGTGGCGGTGATGCCGAGCTGGGCGCCGGACAGCTGGACCGTCAGCTTGCGGACCGACTTCAGGGCGCTTTCGGCGCCCCGCTCCTCCGCCTCGGCGGCCCGCTCCAGCTCACCGCGCTCGACGGTGGTCAGCGAGAACTCAGCGGCGACGAAGAGCCCGCACGCGAGCGTGAGGGCCAGGGCCAGGAGCAGCAGAAGCACTTCCGTCACCGTGCCACCTCCGCCTCCTGGCACGCATGGTGTGCGCAGGCGGTGGCACGGTTCGTACGGGGAGGCTCGCCCATGACGGGTCGCTCACTCCTTCTCTGCGCGGTTCGGTGAAACTGCTGAGTGCAGTGCCCCCAACCTCATGGTAAAGGGATAGCAAAGCGGGCGCCGGGTAGCTCCGCACTGGAGTAGGTTCTCGCGCCCCCGAGCTTCACACCCCCGTCTTCACACCCCCGTCCGCGCCGTCTGCCCGGCACCCTGACACGTACAGGACCCCGGGGGCGCCGCCAGGCCGGATTCCATGCCGTCCAGCGCCTGGCGTGCCGCGGCGAGCTGTGCTCGTAGAGCCTCTGCCCGGTTGTCCACTCGCGGCTGCTGCCCCGGCACACCCCCCTCCCGCTCCTTCTCCAGCTCCCGGGCTTCCTCCAGGGAATTGATGACGACGCCGATGAGGAGGTTGACCAGCAGAAATGAGCCGAGCAGGACGAACGAGCCGAAGTAGAAGACGGTCCAGCGGGAAATCTCCAGGCCGCCGCGTACGGCGTCACCCAATCCGTCGAGGGTCATGAGGAGGAAGAGCGTGAGGGCCGCGCGGCCGATCGACCCGTAGTGCTCGGGGTCCTCGTCGGCGAAGAACACCCAGCCGACCATGGCGTACACGTACAGCAGGAGCGCCCCGACGAGGGCGAAGCTCAGGGTGCCGGGCAGGCTCTTGCCGACGGCAACGATCACGATCCGCAGCTGCGGTAGGAAGCGCGCCGCACGCAGTACGCGCGCCAGGCGCAGCAGCCGCAGCACGGTGGCGTTCTCGCGGGCGAACGGCATGAAGGCCATGGCCACGACGAGCAGGTCGAACACGTTCCAGGGATCACGGAAGAAGTCCCCGGGGCGGTCGGCGTGGGTGGCTGCCCGCAGAAGTATCTCGGCGGCGAAGACGGCGAGGAAGAAGTGCTCCGCGGCCTTGAGGGCGCCGTGCCATTGATCCACGACACCGCTGTACGTCTCGATTCCGAGCAGGGCGGCGTTGGCCGCGATGAGACAGAACACGGCGCTGGAGAAGGCGCTGGAGTCGACAATGCGGCGACTGCGGTACGCGAGCCCGCACCGCAGATGCGCAACCGTCCGTTCGGACATGGTGTTTCGTTTCCTCACAGACCCGTTTCGGACATTTCCCGTGAGCCGCAGCGGTACGCGGTCGGTGGGGGTGACCGCCCTCTATGCTTCTACATGCGTGTAGATATTGCGAGCCGGACCCGTCAATCATCCACTCACGAGGAGGACTTCATGGCGTCGATCGACCTGGACCAGGTGCTGGACAAGGCATGGGCGGACAAGAGCCTGCCGGAGATACTCGCTGCTCCCGTCGGCGCCCTGAAAGGCGTCTCGGACCGTGACGGCGAGCTGCTGCAGGAGGCGTTCGGCGTCAAGACCGTCCGCGACCTCGCCGAGCTGAAGTACGTCCGCTGGGCGCAGGCCCTGGCGGCGCTGGACGCGGCGGCCAAGTAAGCGCGATCGGCGGGTTGCCGCACCTCGGGGGTGTGGCAACCCACTCCCCCGAACCTCCACGTACATCTGAAGGAGAGAACGCCACGATGGTGTTCAAGAAGCTGCTCGGGTCGCTCGGCGTGGGCGGCCCCACCGTGGACACGGTCCTGGAAGGCGACCCGGTCCAGCCCGGCGGGACGCTGCACGGACGGCTCCATCTCGTCGGTGGGAAAGCCGACTTCGACATCGAGCAGATCACCCTGGAGCTCGTCGCCCGCGTCGAGGTGGAACACGACGACGGCGAAGCCGAAGGGACGGTCACCTTCGAGCGCATCACCGTCGGAGGCGGATTCCGGCTCGCCGAGGACGAGCGTCGGACCATCCCGTTCGCCGTGACGGTGCCGTGGGAGACCCCGGTCACCGAACTTCACGGCCAGTCGCTCGGCGTGGTGCTGGGCCTGAGAACCGAGCTGGCGGTGGCGGGCGGCAAGGACAAGGGCGATCTGGACCAGCTGACCGTCCGGCCGCTGCCTGCGCAGGAGGCTGTCCTGGAGGCGTTCGGGCAGCTCGGCTTCGGCTTCAAGTCGGCAGACCTGGAGTACGGACACATCGGTGGAACCGGCCAGCAACTGCCCTTCTACCAAGAAGTCGAGCTCACGCCGGCTCCCCAGTACGCGCATGTCATGCGGGAGATCGAGGTGACCTTCCTGGCCAACCCGGGCGGCATGGAGGTAGTCCTGGAGGCCGACAAGCCCGGCGGCCTCTTCGCCTCCGGCCACGACGCCGTCAACCGCTTCACCGTCAGCCACCAGAGCGTCGAGCAGCACGACTGGAACGCCGAGGTCGACGGCTGGGTACGCCAACTGGCTGCCGGCCACGGGGCCCACGCCCCACACGACTACGGCCACGGCGAGCATCACCACGGCGACAGTCACCACCGCTCCGGACCCGGCATGGGCACCGTCATCGCCGCCGGCGCGGCAGGGCTGGCCGTCGGCGTTGTCGGCGGCATGGTGGCCGCCGAAGTCGTCGACGAGGTGGGCGACTTCTTCGAAGGGGACGACGAAGAGGGCGAAGAGGGCTGAAGTGCTGTCAAGCCTTCCGACAGCTTCTTCACGGCTGCGGAAGGAGGTGGGTGCCCGGATCGCCGCGGCCTTCCTGGGCACCGCCACCGGGGCCGGGTCGGGTGTTGCGGCCCCAAGGGCATCGACTGGATCGAATGGCTGATCCGGATCGGCCTCACCGTCGTCGGTGTCGCCGCGCTCGAACGTGTCACGTACCGCTGCACGCGGCGCGTGAACTCTGCAGCCGTGTGGAGGCGGAGAATCCGTGGTCGGATTCCGGGCTACCCGTAGGTGGCGGATTGCAGAACGAGGAACAGGGCGATCGCCGCGTTGAGCGCGGACAAGGCCGACGCGGCCGTTCCGGCTGCGGCGACGATGGCGGCCGCACCGGCCGCGGTCAGTGCCGGCGGCCAGCCACCGGCCGGCGGAACCGGCCCCAGCAGCGCGGCAACGCGACGCGGTACCGGACCGGCCTCGGCGAAGGCGGCCAAGCCGGGTACCGCCGCACGCCGGGAGATCAGCGCGGCCTTGCCGACGGCGCGTGCCGTTGTCCGGCGGTCCCCGGTGACCCGGGCGGCTTCCTCGTCGGCCCAGCGCTCCGTGCTGTATTCCACCGCCGCGCGGAACGGGCGCAGCAGCGGGTTCGCGCAGCCGGCGAGCCGCACCGTGAGCAGCAGCCGGTGGTGCCGTCCGGCAAGGTGGGCGCGCTCATGGGCGAGCAGCGCGCGGCGCTCTGCCTGGTTCAGGCTGGAGAGCATGCCGGTGGAAACCAGGATCCGGCCCGGAGAGCCCGGCAGCGCGTACGCGTACGGCATCTCGTCGGCGAGTACGGCGACCTGCGAACCCTCGGGATGCGCGGCCAGGGTGCGGTGGGCACGGGCCCGGAAGCCGTAGTGCCGTCGCAGCGCCAGCGTGCACGCCGCGACCACGAGGGCGAGAGCGCCGATGGACGCCTTCCCGGCCACCTCGTCGTACGGAACCGCCTCTCGCACCTCTGGATCGGACCAGCTGTCGGGCAGCGGGTTGCCGGGTAACTGCGCCGTACCGACCACGACCAGGAGCCCGAGGCACAACGTGCTGCATGCGGCGAGGATCGCCCCGGCCCAGGTCAGCAACAACGCCGCGGTACGCGGATGCAGATGCTGCTCGGCCAGCCGCGCGATCGGCAGTGCGGTCAGCGGCAGGATCAGAGGCAGGAAGACGAAGACACCCATCGGTCAACGCTCCGGATCATCAGCTTCATCGAGGAGGGAACGCAGGAGCCGCTCGTCGCGTGAGGACAGAGACGACACGAAACTGGAGAGCACCGCATCGCGGTCCTTCTGGTTGTCGAGCAGCTTGCGCATGCGCATGGCCACCAGACCGGCCCCGTCCGCCACCGGCGTCCACTCGAAGGACCGGCCGGCCCTGGTGCGGGCCACCGCCTTCTTCGCGTACAGCCTGGTCAGGATCGTAATGACCGTGGTGTACGCCAGATCGCCGCCGAGCTGTTTCTGCACCCACGCGGCATTCACCGGGCCCGGTGCCGAGCCGAGTGACGACAGCACCTGCATCTCGAGTTCGCCCTGGCGCCTGCGACCGCGTCCGTCCGGGCTCGTCTTCTCCGTGCCCTCAACCATGGCGCGGCCTCCTCTCCGTTCCGCCGCCCTAACCGTACGAGCGTCGAGGAGGCATCGTACTGGCCGCTCCACGCCGGTCTCATCCGCGATCAGAGCGCCTGTGTGACCGGAAGGCGCGTACCGGCACACCCGGTTTGCACGCCTGCCGTTTTCTACATTGCTGTAGATTTCAGATCGTGCCATACGAGGCCCGGAGCGGTGTTCCCGTACCGGGCGCAGGTCTTGAGAAGGGAAGCGACATGGGTGTGAGCCTCGCCAAGGGCGGCAATGTCTCGCTGAGCAAGGAGGCACCGGGACTGTCCGCCGTGCTGGTGGGCCTGGGCTGGGACGTCCGTACGACGACCGGCGCCGACTACGACCTCGACGCAAGCGCGCTGATGGTCGACGAGGCCGGGAAAGTCACGTCCGACCAGCACTTCGTCTTCTTCAACAACCTGACCAGTCCGGACGGCTCGGTCGAGCACACCGGCGACAACCTCACCGGCGAGGGCGAGGGCGACGACGAGGTGATCAAGGTGAACCTGGGCACCGTCCCCGCCGACGTATCGAAGATCGTCTTTCCGGTCTCCATCCACGATGCCGAAGCCCGCGGCCACAGCTTCGGCCAGGTCCGCAACGCCTTCATCCGCGTGGTCAACCAGGCCGGTGGCGCCGAGCTCGCTCGCTACGACCTGAGCGAGGACGCCGCCACCGAGACCGCCATGGTCTTCGGCGAGCTCTACCGCAACGGCGCCGAGTGGAAGTTCCGCGCGGTCGGCCAGGGCTACGCCAGCGGCCTGGCCGGCATCGCCACCGACTTCGGCGTCAACCTCTGATACCCGGCGCACGGGGTGCTGCCGAGACCCGCACCCCGTGCGCGCACGCCCCCTCGGTCGCCTCCCCGACCCGACCCGACGAAGACGGTGACCAACAGCGAGCGCAGCGGCCGGGAACCCGGTTCCGGGCAGAGTCTTCTGCTTCCCTGCACGCCTGGATACCGATCCGTCCACGCAGAGAGGTGCGTGTAAGCGAAAGAGCCGGTTGCGTCGCCCGATCGGACGATCACGCTCGCCGAACGATGCGTTGAGTACGCGTCGTGCGGGGCAGGTGATCCGTGGTACGAGAGAGTCGGTCACTCCCCGCTGCCTCGTACCGACGAAAGGCGTCCATGCCCACATCGCTGACCGCCGTGTGGCCGCTGAGCTGGAGCATCGGGATCTTCCTCCTGGCCACGGCCGTCACCGTCGTATGCAGTATCCGGCTCGCGGGGGTGGGCGATACCCTCGCCGACCGCACCGGCTGGGGAGAAGCTCTGTTCGGCGCGGTGCTGTTCGGCCTCGTGACGTCTCTCTCGGGCATCGTGATGACCGCGGTCAGCGCCGCCGCGGATCAGCCCGGCCTCGCGTACAGCAACGCCGTGGGCGGTATCGCGGCGCAGACCCTCGCACTCGTCGTCGCCGACGCCTTCCTGAGAAGAGTCAACCTCGAACACGCCGCAGCGTCGCTGCCCAACATGCTGTTCGGCTGCCTGCTGATCGGTTTGCTGGGCATCGCCCTGATGGCGGCGTTCAGTCCATCGGTCACTGTTCTGGGCCTGCATCCGGCCTCCGTGGTGATGGTGGCCTTCTACGTCGGCGGTCTCCAGCTCATCCGTTCCTATGGCGAACCCATGTGGCGCGCGGTGCCCACCAGAGAAACGGTTTCCGATGTCGCGAGCGAAGACACCGAGGGGCTCTCCGGTCACAAGACATCACGGCTGTGGACCGAGTTCGCGACCGTCGCGGTCCTCGTCATGCTCGGGGGCTGGGCGGTGGCCCGCGCGGCGGAGGGCATCGTGGAGCACACGGGCCTGAACGCCGGTCTCGTCGGGGCTGTGTTCATGGGCCTTGCCAACGCCCTCCCGGAGGCGGTCACCTCCATCGCGGCCGTCCGGCGTGGAGCCGTCACGCTGGCCATCGCCGCCGTCGTCGGCGGAAACTGCCTGGACGCGCTCAATCTCGTCGTCGGCGACATCGCCTTTCGAGACGGGTCCCTGTTCCACGCCGCGAACCAGGACGAACTGTTCCTCACGAGCGGCGCGTTGGTCATGACAGCAGTCCTCCTCGGCGGCCTCCTGGTCCGCCAGAAGCGCGGCTGGCTCAAAATCGGCTTCGACGGAATCCTGCTCATCACCATCTACGCGGGCACCGTTGCCGTGCTCGCCTTCTGAAGCCGACCGGACTGGATGAATTGGTCACGAGCGCTGTCGACACCGGCTCGGGCTTGGTGTGACATCGTCGTGGTCACGGTGCCGGTCAAGGCGTTCCCCAGCCTGCCCGCCGCGCCACTGGCCGGGATGACGGTCATCGACACGTGCAACTACGGCCCCGAGCTCGACAGTAAGTCACTCACCTCGACGAGCGAGCTGCTGCTGCTGCTGCTGCATTACATCCCGGAAGCCATGCTCGTCAAAGCGTTCAACAGCATCGCGCGGCACTGGCCGCCGCAACGCGGTAGCCGTAAGTTGGCCCGGGCTTCGGTAAAGTCCGGCCGTGTCAGGACCACGTCCGGCAGGTTTCCGTCCCGTGCCTTCGGTGGCGTCCTCGAAGGCCAGGCGCCGGGTGGGGGTTCTGGCCAGTTGCGCGACGTCCAGCAAGGACGGGGGGCAGGGCGCCCGCGACGGCATCCCTGACCTCCCGCCACGCGACCCGCTGGGCGCGAAGCCGCGGAGGGGCCCCCGGGGGGGCGGGCCGCCACCGCACCTTCCGCTTCCTCAGCCGGCCTCCGCGATCCAGGCGCTGAGCTGTTCCGGAGTGGTGGCGGGGTCCGCCACCAGTTCCGAAAGCCGGTCATCGGCGTAGTGGGCGGTGGAGACCGAGGGGCAGCGGTAGCAGGCGTCCACCCCGGTCTGCCGCCACCACTGGCACCGGGTGCGCAGGTGGCACCGGGGAACCGCGCGGGTGTCCTGCTCCGGCGGGAGGGTGCGTACCCGCTCGACCAGGGTGCAGTCGTCGCCCCGGCGGTTGACGCAGTCCGAGACGCAGTGCGAGGCGAACCTCAGAACCCGGGTGGGGGCGATTCCCTCGGGTATGGACCCGAGGACCTCCGCCGCCGGTACGGGTTCGGCGAGGTAGGCGACTTGGCCGTCCGGGCCCGGTCGCACTCCCAGGACGACGGACTCGGGCGCGTACGCGTCGCCGCTCGGGCACCAGGAAGCGGTGCTGGACTCGTCGGTTCCCACGGTGTTCACCTCACCTTCAGCTGGGGACGACGCCGGACGCGGAGGAGGTGCCCTCGGCGGCTGGTGCGGTCTTGTCGGTGGAGACACGGCCCACTGTTCCCTCGCCCAGAACGCCTTCCCGTGTCTGTTCCGCGGCGATCGCGGTCTGCAGGGCGGCCTGGAACTGCTGCACGGAGGTGATGCGCTCCGCCTCGGCGGGGGCCGCGCTCGCCGGAGCCGCGGCAACGATGGCGAGACCGGCCGCGATGACGGCGGCCGCGCTGGTTGCGGTGAGTCGGGTGTGCTTCATGAAACCTCTCCCGGGTCGGCGTGCTGGACATGACGTCCTTGGTCCCTCGGCACTCTAGGAACCGCCGGTGCGGTCGGGGCGGCAGTCGGCGGCGGCAGTTGTACCGCCAGCCCCGCACCGACGGCCGATCCCCCGCTCATTCCTCGCCGGTGAGCCAGCCCCTGGTCACGGCGCGGGCGCCCGCCTGGAAGCGGCTGCGGGCGCCCAGGAGTTCCATCAGGTCCGCGGCGATCCGGCGTGCCGTACGCGGGGAGACGCCGAGCCGCTTCGCGACGGCCTCGTCGGTGAGTCCTTGGCCGAGCATCCGGAGCGCCTCCGCCTCCTGGGAGGTCAGGCCGCGCTCGCCGCGGTCCCGGTCGCGGGAGACCGCGCCGAGCGGCACCGCGGTGTCCCAGATGGAGTCGAAGAGGGCGCAGAGCGCGGTCAGCGTGCCGTTCGCGGTGACCACCAGCGCGCCGGCGGCGCTGTTCTCGCCGTCCGTGGGCACGATCGCCACACTCCGGTCCATGATCATGAGCCGGACAGGAAGCGAGGGCGCGGTCCTGACCTCGCCGCCCTGCTCGGACAGCCACTTCGCGTAGGCCACCGTCGGGGGGCTGTTGCGGACACTGTCCAGGTACAGCGTCCGCATCCGCACGCCGCTGCTCAGGAGCTTCCGGTCCTGGGGTTTGGCGGCCTCCATACTGGCCGCGCTCTGCGCGCCGCCGGGGGCGAGCGTCATCACGTCGGTCTTCACGGCGCGGGCGAGTACGTGGATCCGGTCGCGTATCTCCTCGATACCGTCCAGCCGCTCCACGTCGACCGCGGTCTTCAGGGGCCGGCTGGCGGCGAAGTCCGCGGCGAGCCGAGCGGCAGCGGAGCGGAGCTGCTCGACGCGTCTCTGTTCCGCCGCCAGCCGCTCCTGCTGCTGGGCCAGCATCGACTGGATGCCGAGTTCCGGGTCGACCGCCCGGAAGGTGTGCGGCTCGTTGAGGGACGGCCTGATCAGCGCCAGTTCGCTCAGCTTGTCGAGCGCGGACCGCAATTCGTGTTCGGAGATCCCCAGGAGCCGGCGCAGGTCATCGAGCCCGGCGCGGGGCTGCGCCAGCAGGGTGCGGTAAACATTCGCACAGGCGTCGTCCAAACCGAGCGCGTCCAACACGTCGTGTCTCCCCCCAGAAGATCAGCGTCGCCGCATCAAAACACGCCTGGGCCCGTTGAGTACCGGACGTTCGGCACTCCTGGCCGAAACAGTTCGGTCTCCTACCTCGTCGCGTGTGCGGTGGCCGGTTTATGACGGGGCATACAGCGTCCTTCGCGTGGAGTTGATGCACGGTGCAGCCGCCGCGCAAGCTCGGTGGATGTATCTCGTCCATGTGCGTGTCCTCCTGCCGCCGCAACCCCTCGACACCGAAGAGTTCAGAGATTTCTTCCGCTCCCACGCCTTCCCCGGCGAGGGGGTCGAGCACGTCAGCGTGCACGGCGGCACCGACGGGGTACTGACGGTCGGCTTCTACGTGCAGGCCGATTGCCTGACCGCGGCCGAGTGCGTGGCGCTGACGGTGGCCGAGCGCACGCTGGTCCGCGAACCCGTACTCCAGAGGGCGAGTGTCGCCGGCGGCTCGGGCGCGCTCGTGGCCGAGTTCTACAACCGGATGGTCGACGTCTCGGCTCGTGATGGACGGAGTATGCGAGTGCAGGATCAGGACAGCGACCGGAACTAGCAAGGGATGCCACCGGCGGGCGAGTCTTGTTCCAACGGCAGCAAGCCGGATCCGGAACACGGAACCGCAGGCCGGGGACCGGAGCGTCACCGCGGGACGCTCCGGTCCCGACCCCTCCGCAGCGCCACCAGCACGTGCTGCCGGAGCCCTCCATCAAGCCGACCCTCACCAAGGGAGAAGTCCGCCATGCCGCTCCGCCTGCCTCTCACAAAGTTCGCCGCAGTCCTCGCCCTCGTCGCCGCCCCCGCCGTCGGGGTCGCCACCGTCGTCGGCGCCGGCGCCGGCGCCCTCACCGACACGACGATCGCCTCCGTCGCCGACGGAACGGCGTCGAGCCAGCCGCAGGGCTCGACCCCCAGCCCCTCGTCGGCCAAGGACACCACTGGCTGGGACTAGCACGAGGGCACCGGTACCGGAACGAGATCCGTAGACGAACGCTTTCTTGGGAACCGTGGAGGGGCAGTGCAGACATCCTGCAAAGTGAACCAGTTCGGCTCTCTTCTCCAGCTCTACCGGGCGAGAGAGGGCATGACCCAGAAGCAGCTCGCGGACTTCTCCGCCATGAGCGTCCGAGCCATCCGCGATCTGGAACACGGCCGGGCCGAGCGTCCCAGACGGGACACCGTCCGGCTGCTCGCGGAGGCGCTACGCCTCGACGACCAGCGCCGGGACATCTTCGAACGGGCGGCCAGGCCGGCCGCCGCCGGGGCCGCCGCCGGGGCCGCCGCCGACCTGCCGGGCCTGCCGGCGAACCCCGGGTCGGGCGAGTACGAGTACGCCACCCTGCTCCTCGAATCCCTCTCGCCCGGGTCCGGGGACGGTGACTGGGACACGGCGCTGAACGACATGGCGAAACAGAACTGGCGGCTCATCACCGTGGACCGGGGCGTTGCTTTCATGGAACGTCGGCTCGACCGCGTCTGATTCGCCGAAAAGATCGAAGCTGCCGCTTTCAACTGCCGCCCTCACCGAATTCCGGCCAATAGGTTTCCGCACCGTAGGCATTCCGATCGAAACGAGGGCAGCATGTCTCAGTACGGTACACGGGAGCAGCAGGGATCTCCGAATGATCCGGAGACCGTGCGAATGCCGGGCACCCCGCGCGAACACCTCTCCTCCGAGACGACGCGGTCCGTCCTGCGCGTTCAGCACCGCATGCTCATGGGAATACGGCGGCACCTCGACGAGGCCGGCTTCACCGAACTGCACGCGCCGATCATCGGTCCGGTCACCGATCCGGGCTGCCGGGGCGCGAAGCAGGTGGACATCGACTACTACGGCCGCCGCTACAAGCTGATGACCAGCGCCATCCTCTACAAGCAGGCGTCACTGCACGCCTTCGACAAGATCTTCTGCATCGCCCCGAACATCCGGCTGGAGCCGCCGGAGACCGCGAGCACCAACCGGCACCTGGCCGAGTTCCACCAGATCGATATCGAGGTGGCGGGGTACACCCGCGACCAGATCATGGCCGTCGCCCAAGGCATCGTCGTCGCGGCGGTGCGGGAGGTCGTGACGCGGGCGCCGGAGGAGCTGGAGCGGCTCGGCCGCGACACGGGCGCCTTCAAGCAGTTGCTGGAGCAGCCGTTCGACCGGATCACCCACGCGGAGGCCGTCGCCCAGGTCGACGGCGACCCGCACGCCGAGATCGACTGGGAGGGCGAGGCGCGGATCTCCCGCAAGGCCTCCCGCCCCTTCTTCGTCACGGACTATCCCAAGGGGTCCCGCGGCTTCTACGACCGCGAGAGCCGCGAAGAGCCCGGCATGCTCCGCAACTTCGACCTGCTGGCCCCCGAGGGGTACGGGGAGCTGGCCAGCGGCAGCGAGCGCGAGTACGAGTACGCCCGCATCCTGACCCGGATGCGAGAGACGGGCGAGAACCCGGCCAAGTACGGCTGGTACCTCGACATGGTCAGAGAGGGAATTCAGGGCAGCGCGGGATTCGGCATCGGATTCGAGCGGCTTACCCGCTACATCACCGGGGTCCAGTACGTCTGGGAGGCCAGCGCCTATCCCAAGATTCCCGGTGTCTTCTCTGCCTGATATCGGCCCGCGGTACGGCGGGACTATTTCGGTGAGCGCATTCCAGGAAATCCCCGAGTCAACCGAGGCAGCACGAGAAAAGGTGGAGTGAAGACGATGTCGACCGAACGTGACGAGCGGCAGTGGTGGCGGGAACAGCTTGCCGGAAGTGGCCGGCGGACCGGGCCGCTGCTGCCCGTCACGGACGCCGACGGCGGACCCGCGGCGGTACGGGGCCCGGTGGGCCCGCACACCGGCGCCTCCGGCCGGCCCGCCGGGGACGACCCGCGCGACGTCGTGGCGGCGTTCGCCCGGCAGGTCCGGCGAGCGCCCGACGCGGTGGCCCTGCGCACGGACGACGGCCTGGTCACGTACGCCGAGCTCGACCGGCGCGCCAATCGGCTCGCACACCGGCTCATCGGGCTCGGTGTGCGTCCGGAGACCGCGGTGGCGGTACTGATGGAGCGCGGGCCCGCCCTGATCACCGCCCTGCTCGCCGTGCTCAAGGCCGGTGGCGCGTACGTACCGCTGCACGCCACCTTCCCCGAGGCGCGGATGCGCGCGGTCCTCGAACAGACCGGCGCTCCCGTCCTGCTCACCGACCTCGCCACCACGCCGGGCCCAGCCTTGGACGACCTGGTGACCACCGTTGCGGTGGACGCCGACGCCGGTTCCGACACCGGTTCCGACACCGCGCCGGAGGTCCGCGTCGGCGCGGCCCAGCTCGCCTACGTGATGTTCACCTCCGGGTCCACCGGCGCTCCCAAGGGCGTCGCGGTCGCCCACCGCGACATCCTGGCGCTCGCCGCCGACCACTGCTGGACCGGCGACGCCCAGGCCAGGGTTCTCGTGCACTCCTCGCACGCCTTCGACGCGGCGACCTACGAGATCTGGGTCCCGCTCCTCACCGGCCGCGAGGCCGTGATCGCCCCGGCGGGCCAGCTCGACGCGCCCCTCCTGCGCAGGCTCACCGAGGAGCACGGCGTCACCAGCCTCTTCCTCACCACCGCGCTGTTCAACCTGATCGCCGAGGAGGACCCCACCGTCCTCGACTCCGTCCACCAGGTGTGGAGCGGGGGCGAGGCGTGCGCGCCGGACGCCGTGCAGCGGATGCTCGACCACTGCCCGACCACCGACTTCGTGCACGTCTACGGGCCCACCGAGACCACCACGTTCGCGACCTGGACGGCGCTCCGCGCCCCGTACCGGGTCGGCGCGACCGTACCGATCGGCCGGCCCATGGACGACATGCGCGCCTACGTCCTCGACGACTCGCTGCGCCCCGTGCCGGCCGGCGTCACCGGCGAGCTGTACCTCTCGGGCGCCGGGCTGGCCCGCGGGTACGTCGCCCGGCCGGCCCTGACCGCTGAGCGGTTCGTCGCCAGCCCCTTCGAGCCGGGGGCGCGCATGTACCGCACCGGCGACCTGGTGCGACGGCTGCCCGAAGGCGACATCGAGTTCGTCGGGCGAGCCGATCAGCAGGTGAAGATCAGGGGCTTCCGGATCGAACCGGGCGAGATCGAGGCCGTGCTCGCACGGTTCCCCGGCATCGGCCCGCGTGCCGTCACCGTCCGTGAAGACCGCCCCGGTGACAAGCGGATCGTCGCCTACGCCGTCGCGACGGACGGGGCGACCCTCGACACGGCCGCCCTGCGCGAGCACGCGGCGGAGCACCTGCCGCCGTACATGGTCCCGAGCGCCTTCGTGCTGCTCGACGCCCTGCCGCTGAACTCCAACGGAAAACTGGACCGCAAGGCCCTGCCCCGCCCCGCCGCCGAGAGCACGGACGGCCTCCGCACCGCGCGTACCGCCCGGGAGGAGGTGCTGTGCGCGCTCTTCGGTCGACTGCTCGGTAGGGAGCGGGTTGGCATCGACCAGGACTTCTTCGACCTGGGCGGCAACTCGCTCCAGGGCATGACGCTCGTGAGCCGCATCCGCGCCGCGCTCGGCGCGGAAGTGCCCTTCGCGACCCTGTTCCGCAACCCCACGGTGGCCGGCCTCGCCGGAGTGTTGGACGAGGGTGGCGAGCAGCGGCCGGCGCTGACGGCCACCGGCCGCCCCGACCGGCTGCCGCTGTCCTTCGCCCAGCGGCGGCTGTGGTTCCTGCGGGAGTGGGAGGAGGGCGGCTCGACGTACAACATCCCGCTCGCCGTCCGGCTCCGCGGGCCGCTCGACCACGATGCCCTCGCGCAGGCGCTGACCGATGTGACCGACCGCCACGAGGCCCTGCGGACCCGCTACCCGTCGGTGGACGGGGAGCCCTGCCAGGACATCGACCCGGCCGGCACGGCCGGCCTGCGCCGGGCCCCGGTACCGGCAGGCGGTCCGGACGGCCTCCTCTCGGCGGCGGCCTCGCACGTCTTCGACCTCGCGACCGAACACCCGCTGCACGTCGAGCTGCTGAGGGTGGCGCCGGAGGACCACGTACTGATGCTCGTGCTCCACCACATCGCGGGCGACGGCTGGTCCTTGGCCCCGCTGGCCCGCGATCTGGGAACCGCGTACGCCGCCCGCATGGCGGGTGAGGCCCCTCGGTGGGCCCCGCTGCCGGTGCAGTACGCCGACTACACGCTGTGGCAGCGTGACCTGCTGGGCGCCGAGGACGACGAAAGCAGCCTGTCTGCCGCCCAACTGCGGTATTGGGAGGGTGTGTTGGCGGGGGCTCCGGAGGAGTTGGAGCTGCCGATGGACCGGCCGCGTCCGCCGGTTCCCTCGCACCGCGGTGATCTCGTCACCACCCTGACGGACCCCGGGCTGCACGCCGGGCTCGTCGCCCTGGCCCGGAAGAACGGCACCACCCTGTTCATGGTGCTGCAAGCGGCGCTGGCGACGCTCTACTCACGGCTCGGCGCGGGCACGGACATCCCGCTGGGCACAGCGACAGCCGGACGCACCGACGAGAAGCTGGACGACCTGGTCGGCTTCTTCGTCAACACCCTCGTACTGCGGACGGACACCTCCGGCGACCCCACCTTCCGCGAACTACTCGACCGGGTACGCACCACCGACCTCGACGCCTACGCCCACCAGGACCTGCCCTTCGAACGGATCGTCGAGGCACTCAACCCGGACCGCACCGTCGCCCGGCACCCGCTCTTCCAG
>NZ_NEUE01000207.1 GCF_002910905.1 Streptomyces sp. SM11
GCTGCCACCTCCTAATGAGGTTGTCAAGCCGCCACTGTGACCGGGAGTTCACGTTGGTAGCACCGTCCGTCACGAATCAGGGCGCGCAGGACGTTGACCCGTCGCCGGGCCAGGGCGAGGACGGCCTGGGTGTGTCGCTTGCCTTCGGCGCGCTTGCGTTCGTAGAAGCACCGGGACGCGTCGCAGTTGCGGATGCTGATCAGCGCGGAGGTGTAGAAGACGCGTTGCAGGCCGCGGTGGTAGCGCCTGGGGCGGTGGAGGTTTCCGCTGACGTTGCCGGAGTCGCGGGGCACGGGGGCCACTCCAGCGAGGCTGGCCAGACGATCGGCGGTGCCGTAGCGGCTCATGTCGCCGGCGGTGGCGGCCAGGAACTCGGCGCCCAGGAGTGGGCCGATTCCGGGCATGCTGGAGATCACCTCGGCGAGTTCGTGCTCGCGAAACCGGGCCGCAATGAGCTTGTCGATCTCGGTGATCTGCTCGTTGAGGCCCATCACCTCCTTCGCCAGGGTGTGGATCACCTGCGCGGTGATCTTCTCCCCGGGGACGGCGGTGTGCTGGCGCCCGGCCGCTTCGGAAGCGGCTGCGGCCAGGTCCGAGGCGCCGCGGACCTTGCGGTTGTGCAGCCAGGTCTCCAGCCGCTTGGCGCCGGTGCGGCGCAGGGCGGCCGGGGTCTGGTAGCCAGTCAGCAGGATCAGCGGGCCGACGTTGCCCAGATCGAGGGCCCGTTCCAACGCCGGGAGAATACTGTTGAGTTGACCGCGCAGTCGGTTGATCCGGCGGGTGCGGTCGGCGTTCAGGTCGGCTCGCCGGTTGGTGAGGATCCGCAGCTCGACGGCGTCCTCGTCGTCCGGCCGCAGCGCGGTCAGGTCGCGGCGCATTCGGGCCTGGTCGGCGATGACGGTGGCGTCCTTGGCGTCGGTCTTGCCCATGCCGCGGTAGCCGGCCGAGGCCCGGTTCACCGCGAGACCGGGGATGTAGAGCAGCTGCTGGCTGTGATTGAGCAGCACGCTGATCAGCAAGGCCGCCATGCCGTCGGCGACATCGACCGCCCACACGGCGTCCTCGTCGATCGCCAGCACATCGGCGAGCAGAGCCGGCAGTTCCGGCTCATCGTTCAGCACGCGGCGCGACAGCAGTCGCTTGCCTTCCGCGTCCAGGACCACGCAGTGGTGACGGGTCTTGCCTATGTCCACGCCTGCCCAGATCTGGGGCACGGGTTCCTCCGGTCCGTCGGTGATTGCTGTTCTCCCGAACGACCTCGCCAGCGTGGTCCTACTCAGCGATGCACCCGCAGGTGCTCGCAGCTCCTAATCAGCGGCCGAGTCGTCGTGAGACTCCGGGCGGCCAGGTGGCATGAACCATCAAGGGCAACCGCTTGAAAGCCATACCCGGAGTCTCTGGGCCTCTGGACCTTACGACTGGCCCGTCCAACCCACCAACAACGTAGGACCGCTTGAGGCGTCGCCCGCGGAGGGACACCCGGGCCCCGCACCCCCGCAGAGGTCTGGGGCCGAGAAGGCTGCGCTATCACCTGTCCGGCCGACCTGCCGGGCGTACTACACCGCGGTGAACCGCCAGGTCTGGCCGTCGAACGCGCCGCAGGAGGACTGGTCCAACGGCTGGCCGCTGTTGGTGGTGCCCCACGCGACGCCCATGCAGAAGCCCGTAGCCCGGTTCCGCAGCTTCCAGCTGTCGTTGCCGGCGTACTCGACCACCCACACCTGCGAGTCCACGTTGGCGCACGGGGACTGGACGAGGAGGGCGTGGTTGGCGCCGGTCTGCGGGGTCACGCACATGTTGGTGGATCTGATCCGCAGGAAGTACGCGTTCGTGCCCGCCCCCTGGGCGTAGAACTCCTTGTTGGACTTGTAGTCACACCGGTACTGGATCAGCCCGGCACCGACTTTGGTCGAGTTGTTGCCCACGGCAGCACACATTCCTGTGTGCAGGGCCCGCATGTTGTTCCAACGGCCGTTGGACGGGTTGTCGGCCGCAGCTGGGGTCGCCATTCCCACGGCGAGGGCGAGGGCGCTGAACACGGCTCCGGCCGCCCCGATGGACTTCTTCACGGCTCCTCCGTTGCTAGTTGGTCAGAACGCGTGAACGAACGTATAGGCTCCCGCCTCGCCGGGAGTCTCATATGTGTCTCAACCCGTATCGGGACCTCGGACGGCATCAGGGGACCATGCGATGGGGGACGCGATGGGGGCGAACGACGGTGACAGCGGTACACGGGCGGCTCTGGCCGCCGAACTGGGCGCGGTGATCGCGGCCCGTCCGCTGGTGAATCTGACCGGTCCTCTCGGCGTGGGGAAGACCTGGCTGGCCCACGCGCTCGACGCCCAGCACGTCGATCTGTCCCGCCCGCACACCCCCGGTGACCTGCGACGGGCCGTGACCGGTGATGACCGCAGGCCGCTGGTGCTGGACGGCGTCGATGGGCGTACGGCGATGGAGTCCGCCGCCGGGGCACTCGACGACGCCCCCGCCGGTCACCGCCCCGTACTGGTGCTCAGCCGCAGGCCGTTACGGGCGGCTCGGGGCTGGGCCGGGGGCGACCTGGTCACCCTCGCCGTTCCTCCTCTGCCCGACAACGAGATCGCGGCGCTCGCGAGCCGGGCGGGGCTCGCGGACCCCGGCGCGCGGGACCTCGTCGTCCGACTGGCCGGCGGGATTCCCCTGGTGGCGCTCGCCGCCTGCCGGGCGATGCACGCCGGGGCCACGCCCACCGCCCCCGCGGCGGTGGCCGACGAGGTCAGCTCCGAGATCCTCCAGCGTTTGGAACGCGAACTGCCGGGCCGTCGCAGGGCCCAGGCGCTCCGGCTGCTCGCCGCCGTCGGCGCGGCGGACGAGAAGCTGCTGGCCAAGGGCCCGGACTTGTTCACGGACCTGGCCGGGCTCAGCCTGGTCCACCGGACCGCCCTGGGCCTGACCGTCGCCGAACCGTACCGCGCCCTGCTCGACATGACCTACCAGTGGCGTCGGCCGGACCAGCACGGCGCGCTGCTCGCCCGCGCGGCGCGCTACCGCGGTGCGATGCTCACCGAGTCGGCCCCGCCCGAGCGGCGGGCCGAACTGTCCGAGCAGTCCATGCTCCTGGCCGGTGACCGGGTCGTACGGGAGGTGCTCTTCCCGCCCGGCCGCCCACCGGTCCCGATCGTGACAGCCCAAGGCACCGACGCCGACGACATCGGTCGCCTGATGCACGGCTGGGCATCACTCAAGGGGTTCGACCAGCACAGGACGGAACGGCCGGTCACCCGGTGGCTGGACGACGACATCACCGGGTTCCGCCTGGCCCGTGACATCGACGGACAGCCCATCGGGCTGATCAGCCTGATCGGCGTCCGGGAGCAGACCCTGACGGGCATGGAACCTCTGCTCCAGCAGCACACCGAGCGCCTCGCGGCGGGCGACCGCGGCGGGCTGTTCCTGGGGGCGGCGTTCTGCCCCGAACCGGCCGTCCACGCCCAGGTGCTGCGCCACATCCTGCGGCAGGCGGTCACGAGCGGGAGGCTCCTGGTGTCCACCGCCGACCCCGGCTACCACCAGCTTCTCGACAGTCTCGCCTTCCGCCGCCACGGGGGAATCCACGATGACATCTACCGCTGCGGACGCGCCCCGCAGGTCTACAGCAACGACTTCACCGGCGCGGCACTCCCCGCCTGGCTCCGCCGTCTGAGCGCCACCGCCACGGACACCGCCGGCGAAACCGCCGCGGCCCACGTGACCGAGGCACTGAGCAACCTGCACACCGCCAAGGGGCTGGCCGGCAGTCCGCTCCTGACCGCCGCGCACACACCGACGGCCCGGGCACTGCGCGCCTGGCTCGTCGAAGCCGTGGACGCCCTGGCGGCAAGCCTCTCAGCGGCCGACGCCGATGCCGGGAGAGTCCTGCGCGCGTACTACGTCGACCGGTCGGGCACCCACTGGCAGGTCGCCCACAGCCTGCACCTCAGCCGCGCCACGTACTTCCGCCGCCTGCGACGCGGCGTGACAGCCCTGGCCGCGCAGCACGACCGCTGACCGGTGCGCAGCCCGCCCGGGCACGGCTTCTCCGGTCAGGGCGTGCAGGGGATCGAGGCGTTGCCTCCCCGCAAGCCCTGAGGCGGAACCCTAGGCCGCGGCGCGGGAACGCGGAAGGGCCGCACCCCGGGGTGACCCGGGGTGCGGCCCTTCCGTTCCGTGGCCTGGCCGCGCGCTACCTGCCGGTCTGCCGCCGGCCGGTCCGCTGCTCGCCTACTTGCGGATCAGGCTGCGGAGCACGTACTGCAGGATGCCGCCGTTGCGGTAGTAGTCCGCCTCGCCGGGGGTGTCGATGCGGACGACGCCGTCGAACTCCACACCGGTGTCGGTGGTGACCTTGACTGTGCGCGGGGTGGTGCCGTTGTTCAGCTCGGTGACGCCGGTGAAGGAGAAGGCCTCCTCGCCGGTGAGGCCGAGGGTCTCGGCGGTCTGGCCCTCGGGGAACTGGAGCGGGAGGACGCCCATGCCGATGAGGTTCGAGCGGTGGATGCGCTCGTAGGACTCGGCGATGACGGCCTTGACGCCGAGGAGCGCGGTGCCCTTGGCGGCCCAGTCGCGGGACGAACCGGAGCCGTACTCCTTGCCCGCGAGGATCGCGAGAGGGGTGCCGGCGGCCTGGTAGTTCTGCGAGGCGTCGTAGATGAACGCCACCGGAGCGTCCGCCTGGGTGAAGTCGCGGGTGTAGCCGCCCTCGGTGCCCGGCGCGATCTGATTGCGCAGGCGGATGTTGGCGAACGTGCCGCGGATCATGACCTCGTGGTTACCGCGGCGCGAGCCGTAGGAGTTGAAGTCACGGCGCTCGATGCCGTGCTCGCTGAGGTACTTGCCGGCCGGGGTGTCGGCCTTGATGGCGCCGGCCGGGGAGATGTGGTCGGTGGTGACCGAGTCGCCGAGCTTGGCGAGGACCCGGGCGCCGGTGATGTCCTCGACCGGGGTCGTCTCCATCGTCATGCCCTCGAAGTACGGGGGCTTGCGCACGTAGGTGGACTCGGAGTCCCACTCGAAGGTGTTGCCGGTCGGGATCGGCAGCGCCTGCCACTGGGCGTCGCCCGCGAAGACGTCCTGGTAGGACTTGTTGAACATGTCCTCGCCGATGGCGTTCGCCACGACGTCGTTGACCTCGGCCTCGGAGGGCCAGATGTCGGTCAGGTAGACCGGCTTGCCGTCCTGGTCGACGCCGAGGGCGTCCTTGGTGATGTCGACCTTCATCGAACCGGCGATGGCGTACGCGACGACCAGCGGCGGGGACGCCAGGTAGTTCATCTTGACGTCGGGGTTGATCCGGCCCTCGAAGTTACGGTTGCCGGAGAGCACCGAGGTGACGGCGAGGTCGTGGTCGTTGACCGCCTTGGAGACCTCCTCCGGCAGCGGGCCGGAGTTACCGATGCAGGTGGTGCAGCCGTAGCCGACGAGGTTGAAGCCGACCTTGTCGAGGTACGGGGTCAGCCCCGCCTTGTCGAAGTAGTCGGTGACGACCTTCGAGCCCGGGGCGAGGGTGGTCTTGACCCACGGCTTGCGGGTCAGGCCCTTCTCGACGGCCTTCTTCGCAACGAGCGCGGCGGCGACCATGACGTACGGGTTCGAGGTGTTGGTGCAGGAGGTGATCGCGGCGACCGTGACGGCACCGTGGTCGATCTCGTACGTCGAGCCGTCGGGGGCCGTGACGGTGGTCGGCCGGGACGGGACGCCGTTGGAGGCGGCCGGGGAGTCGGAGGCCGGGAAGGACTCCTTGCCCGCCTCCTCGTCGTCGGAGACGTAGTTGCGGACGTCGCGGGCGAACTGCTCCTTGGCGTTCGCGAGGACGATGCGGTCCTGCGGGCGCTTCGGGCCGGCGATGGAGGGGACGACCGTGGCGAGGTCGAGCTCCAGCTTCTCGGAGAAGTCCGGCTCGGCGGCCGGGTCCAGCCAGAGGCCCTGCTCCTTGGCGTACGCCTCGACGAGCGCGACCTGCTGCTCGTCGCGGCCGGTCAGGCGCAGGTACTTCAGCGTCTCGTCGTCGATCGGGAAGATCGCGGCGGTGGAGCCGAACTCCGGCGACATGTTGCCGATGGTGGCGCGGTTGGCGAGCGAGGTGGCGGCGACGCCCTCCCCGTAGAACTCGACGAACTTGCCGACGACGCCGTGCTTGCGGAGCATCTCGGTGATGGTCAGCACCAGGTCGGTGGCGGTGGTGCCGGCCGGGAGCTCGCCGGTCAGCTTGAAGCCGACGACGCGCGGGATGAGCATGGAGACCGGCTGGCCGAGCATCGCGGCCTCGGCCTCGATGCCGCCGACGCCCCAGCCCAGCACGCCGAGGCCGTTGACCATGGTGGTGTGCGAGTCGGTGCCGACGAGCGTGTCGGGGTACGCCTGGCCGTTGCGGACCATGACCGTACGGGCCAGGTGCTCGATGTTCACCTGGTGGACGATGCCGGTGCCCGGGGGGACGACCTTGAACTCGTCGAAGGCGGTCTGGCCCCAGCGCAGGAACTGGTAGCGCTCCTTGTTGCGGCCGTACTCCAGCTCGACGTTCTGGCCGAAGGCTTCCTTGGTGCCGAACTTGTCGGCGATGACGGAGTGGTCGATGACCAGCTCGGCCGGGGCCAGCGGGTTGATCTTCGCCGGGTCCCCGCCGAGCTCCTTGACGGCCTCACGCATGGTGGCGAGGTCCACGACACACGGCACGCCGGTGAAGTCCTGCATGATCACGCGGGCCGGCGTGAACTGGATCTCCTGGCTGGGCTGCGCCTGGGAGTCCCAGCCGCCGATGGCCCGGATGTGGTCGGCGGTGATGTTCGCGCCGTCCTCGGTGCGGAGCAGGTTCTCCAGCAGGACCTTCAGGCTGTACGGGAGGCGCGCGGAGCCCTCTACCTTGTCCAGCTTGAAGATCTCGTACGACTCGTCACCCACGCGCAGCGTGCTGCGGGCGTCGAAGCTGTTCGCCGACACGACAGTCTCCTTCTTCAATGTGCGCGTATCTCCGCGCCGCGCCTCATTGGCAGTCGGCGCCGCGTTTTGCCGTCTACGGTCCCGACCATCCGCTAAGGTAAGGATTAGTTAGGTAACCCTTACCGGGCGGCGGCCGCGGTGCGCCTCGGCAGATATCTCGATGTCGAGATAACTCTAGTACATAGCCGCCGCCCGGTCATGCCCAGGTGCCCCTGACCCCTCTCATCCAATCCAGGCGTTTGCCGGCGAACCCAGCCCTTTCGGTTTCCATGAGAGCGAACCTGGCCGTACGGGGTCAGCGTGCCGGGGCCGCCGCCGACCGGCGCCCGCCGCCGGGTCAGCCCGCCAGTCGGGCGAGGGCCAGCGCGTGCGCGCGGTCGAGGGAGTCGGCGGCGGCACAGGAGACGTCCGGCTGCACACCGGTGCCCTCCCAGTTCGTGCCGGAGACGGGGTTGATGGCGCGGCCGACGGGGACGGTGGCTTCCAGGTGCGGGTGCAGGGTCCAGCCGTTGCACGGGTGTGCGCCGCCGCAGGTGCGCTCGCCGACGACTACGGCGCGGCCGAGTTGCTGGAGGTCGTACGCCAGCTCTTCAGCGGCAGAGAAGGTGTCGTTGCTGGACAACACGTACAACGGCTTGCTGCCGCCGAAGCGCGCTCTGGGAACGTGCGGCAGGCTCCAGGACTGCTCGGTGTGTTCGCCGCCGCGCCAGTACATGGTGTTGAGGTGGGTGCGCTCATCGAGCAGGTAGCTGCAGACGAAGGCGACCGTGTCCAGGTCGCCGCCCCGGTTGGCGCGAAGGTCCACGATCAGCGCCTGGGCGCGGGAGGCCAAGGTGAGCGCGGCGCCCAGCGGTTCGGCGACCCACTCCAGCGGAAACAGCATCGGTGCCAGTTCCACCACGGCGACCCCTCCGTCGAGCAACCGCACCCGGGGTGCACCGCCCAACGAGGTGTCGAAGTCCCGACGCATGGCGTCCTGGGTGGCCGCCCCCCCCCCCGCTTCGGGGAGACCGGGTCGGCGTGGCGCTTCAGCCTCAGGTGCCGGTCGCCGTTGACGGACTGCAGGTCCACGGTGACCAGGCGGGCGAGCTCCTCGGCGCCGTCGACGTCATAGGCCCCGTCGGCCAGGCGTCGTCGCAGCAGGCCGGCGAGCTGCTCGGCCGCTTCGGGGAATACGTAGTGCTCGGTCAGCAGCCGGGCCGTCTCGTCGATGACAGGGCCCGGCGCAAGCTTCGTCGGAGTCGTCATGGCAGGGAGTAGAGCACTGCCCTTGCGAAAGCGTCAACGAGATTAGACACTTTCGGTATGCGTGATCAGCCTCCCTGTCCGCCGCCTCCCGAGGACGTCCTGGAGATCGGTGCGCCTGAGCAGTTCGCGGCGCTCTCCCACCCGTTGCGCCAGCGGTTGCTCTTCGCCCTGGGCCACCGGCCGGCCACCATCAGCCGGCTTGCGATACAGCTCGACGCGAAGAAGGGCAACGTGGCCCACCACCTCAAGGTGCTCCGCGATGCCGGGCTGGTCCACATCTCCGAGAGCCGCCAGGTCCGCGGCGGCACTGAGCAGTACTACCAGCGCACGGCCCGTCGCATGGTCGTTGCCGAACCACAAGCGGCAGGCACCGCCGCGATGCTCGCCGCGGTCGCCCAGGAGCTGGACCGCTCTCCCGCCGACACTCACCTGACACTGCGCCACCTGCGCCTCAGCCCCACGAAGGCCAGAGAACTCGGTGAGACCCTCGCCCGGCTGGTCGACGGGGCCGAGGAAGACGCAGAGGACCAGCCCCTGCACGGTGTGTTGGTGGCGCTCTATCAGCAGGCCCTGCCGACCAGCACCACAAGTTCCGCCGGACGCGCCCGAACGGCACCGATCTCGCGAGAGGGCACACCTGGGGCCGGGATGTCTTCCGCAGAGCTGTGAGCATGGCCGAGTGAGGGCTCAGGTGGCCGCTGGCGGAGGGTCGGCGGCGGGTGTTGCAGCAGGTCAGCCGGGCGAAGACGGTCCTGCGGCAGCACGTGCGCCAACGCGGTGCGCGAAGGGCTGCCTGCGGGACAGGGTCCGGTCGTGGCGGTGGGACCCAGCAGTCACGGTGCGCTTCGAGGCTGTCGAGCGTGGAAGAACGGGCACCGGCCGCAGCCGGGATGGGCTGCGGCCGGTGGGCCCGTTACGCGGACTGGTGGGCCCGACCGGCGGAGGGTCAGAAGTTCAGGCCCCAGGAGTCGATGTAGCCGGTGTCGTTGGGGTAGGTGTCGCGCACCCACAGCTGCCAGGTGCCGTTGGCCGCGACGCCGGAGGCGTCCACGGCGAACGTCTGGGTGACGTTGTCGGCGCTGTCGGACTGGCTCAGGTTCTTCAGGGTGAAGTCGGTTCCGTCCGGCGCTTCGAGGACGACGACCAGGTCGCCCCGGAAGGTGTGCTTGATGTCCACCGGGACCTTCAGCTGGGCCGGGCCGTTGCCGGGCCGCCCGGTGACCTCGATGTCCGACACGACCCAGCCGCCGTAGTCGGGGATGTTGACGTTGTCGGAGTTGGTGAACACGCCCTCACCCGGGTCGGGGTCCGGGCCCGGGTCGGTGCCGCCGGTGATCGCGGCGATCGTCGCGGACGCGTCGGCCAGTCCGGCTCCGCAGCCGCCGGAGCAGGAGCCGGGCAGGGTACGAGCGTTCTCGCGGATCGCGGTGGAGATCTGGGCGGGGGTGAGCCCCGGCTCGGCCTCGTTCATCAGGGCGGCGAGGCCGGCGATGTGCGGGGCGGCCATGCTGGTGCCCTGGTAGGCACTGTAGGTCTCGCTGCCGACGCCGCCGCGCCAGGGCGAGCCGGATCAGCCCGCCGGACGCGGCCGCTGCCAGCGGGGCCGCCGTGCACTCGGCCGACGCGGCTCCCGCTTCGAACCACTCGGCCGCCCTCCCCCAGGCGCCCTGGGCCAAGTGGAGGCGACCATCCGGTCCGGTTACGCCTTCCGCACCCTGCCCGCCGCCTGGGGCGAGGTGCTGGGCCGCTTCGACGCGGGCGCCATGCGCCATGTGGCGGCTCCGGCACTGATCCTCAACGGCGAGAAGGACAGCACCTTCCGGTCCGGCGAGGCGGACTTCGCCCGCGCGCATCCGCACGCCCGTGTCGAAGTGACCCCGCGGGCAGGACATCTCGCGAACTTCGACGCCCCGGACGCCTTCACCGATGCCGTCCGCCGCTTCGCCCTGCAGCTCGCCGTCGTCGGCTGAGGAGGTCTGCCCGGATCGCTCCGGCACCACCCTGTCCGCCTCAGTCGAGGCAGAACTCGTTGCCCTCGATGTCCTGCATCACCAGGCAGGACTCGTTCTCCTCGTCGGCGAGCAGCAGCTGTACGCGCACCGCGCCGAGCGGCAGCAGTCGCGCACACTCGGCCTCCAGCGCGGCGAGGCGCTCCTCACCCACGAGCCCGGTGCCGACCCGCACGTCGAGATGCACACGGTTCTTGACGACCTTGCCCTCGGGAACGCGCTGGAAGTACATCCGCGGGCCCACACCCGAGGGGTCCTGACAGACGGCCCCCGCATCCCGCTTCTCGGCCGGCAACGAGAGTTCGTAATCGCCCCACGTGGCGAACCCCTCCGGCGACGGCGGCAGGACGTACCCCAGTACCTCGCACCAGAAGTGAGCGACGCGCGTGGGTGACGCGCAGTCGAAGGTGATCTGGACCTGCTTGATCGACGGCATCGCACAACCCTAGGGGCTGACCGTCCGCCGAGTCTCCGGATTTTCGCCCCGCCGCACGGTCCGAGCCGCCGGCTCCGGGAAGGTCGACACCGGAGCGTCCCCCGCCCGACCCTGAGGGCCCCTGTCGGCAGGGTGCACCGGGAGGGCGGCGGCACGGGCGAGACCGGCGGCACGGAGGCGCGGGCCGCTGCCGCGCGGGGCGGACGGCTCGCGGGAGCTTCTACTGGTCGCCCTGGTTCGGACGGCCTGGGCGATGCTCGGATTCCTGCTCGCAGCGCCCCGACCGGTCGGAAAAGAAGGTGCGGGACGCGAAGCGCGCTGAAAAGATGTCAGCATCCCGGGACCGGCCCACCGCGGCACATCCCGCACGGCCCACCCGGCGGACCCAGCACCATCAGCGCACCTAGCACGCGCCCCAGCCCCAGGAGACGCACCCACCGTGACCCGCACCAGCGCCGTTTCTCTGATCCGTTCCCGTACCCTCTCCGACGTGGCCGAGTACGCCTACGCGGCCACGGCGCCCGCCGAGGCACGGCTGATCTTCCTCGCCGGTTCGTGCCCGCTCGACGAGCACGGCGACACCGTGGCCGTCGGGGACTACGCCGGCCAGGCGGCGAAGGCCATGGAGAACCTGCGGACCGCGCTCGCCGACGCGGGCGCTTCGGCCGAGGACGTCATCAGCACGCGGGTCCTCGTGGCTTCGGCCCGACAGGAGGATCTCGTGGCCGCCTGGGAAGTGGTCCGGAACTCCTTCGGCGACCACGACGCACCCAGCACCCTGATGGGCGTCACCGTGCTCGGCTACACGGACCAGCTCGTCGAGATCGAAGCCGTGGCCGCTGTCCTCGACTCCCCGTCGCCCGGTGGCCCGGGTTGCCCCCCGCCGGCGTCCTGACCGCGGCCCCAGGGCCCGTACGGACGCGCGGACCGCGCCCTTCACTCCCGTGCGGGCGACGATGGGGAGACCCGCCACACACGCGGAGCCGGTGACACACCCATCACTCGAACGGTGCACCTCCACATCATTCTCATCTCATATCTGAGATAACCTGCCACCATGTCAGACGACTACCTCGTACGCATCGGCAAGCTCATCCGTGACGCCCGTCAGCACCGGGGCTGGACACAGGCCCAGCTGGCCGAGGCGCTCGCCACGAGCCAGAGCGCCGTCAACCGCATCGAGCGCGGAAACCAGAACATCAGCCTTGAGATGATCGCCCGCATCGGTGAAGCCCTCGACAGCGAGATCGTCTCGCTCGGTTACGCCGGGCCCATGCATCTGCGGGTCGTCGGAGGCCGTCGACTCTCCGGGGCCATCGACGTCAAGACCAGCAAGAACGCCTGCGTCGCGCTGCTGTGCGCCTCGCTCCTCAACAAGGGCCGTACGGTCCTGCGCCGGGTGGCCAGGATCGAGGAGGTGTTCCGGCTCCTGGAGGTACTCAACTCCATCGGGGTGCGCACCCGCTGGATCAACGACGGCGTGGACCTGGAGATCGTGCCGCCCGCACAGCTGGACCTGGAGGCGATCGACGCCGACGCCGCACGCCGCACCCGCTCGATCATCATGTTCCTGGGCCCGCTGCTGCACCGCACGGAACAGTTCACCCTGCCGTACGCGGGCGGCTGCGACCTCGGCACCCGCACGATCGAGCCGCACATGATCGCGCTGCGCCGGTTCGGCCTGGAGATCGCCGCCACGGAGGGCCTGTACCACGCGCAGGTGGACCGCACCGTCTCCCCCGACCGGCCCATCGTGCTGACCGAGCGCGGCGACACGGTCACCGAGAACGCCCTGCTGGCCGCCGCCCGCCACGACGGCACGACCGTCATCCGCAACGCCTCGTCCAACTACATGGTCCAGGACCTGTGCTTCTTCCTGGAGGCGCTGGGTGTACGGGTCGACGGGGTCGGCACGACGACGCTCACCGTGCACGGGGTCCCGCAGATCGACGTGGACGTGGACTACTCCCCCTCCGAGGACCCGGTCGAGGCGATGAGCCTGCTGGCCGCCGCGGTGGTGACCGAGTCCGAACTCACCATCCGCCGGGTGCCGATCGAGTTCCTGGAGATCGAACTCGCGGTCCTGGAGGAGATGGGCATCGACTGCGACCGCACCCCGGAGTACGCCGCCGACAACGCGCGCACCCGCCTGGTGGACCTGACCGTGCGGCCCTCCAAGCTGGAGGCCCCGATCGACAAGATCCACCCGATGCCGTTCCCCGGCCTCAACATCGACAACGTCCCGTTCTTCGCGGCGATCGCGGCCGCCGCGCACGGTCAGACCCTGATCCACGACTGGGTCTACGACAACCGCGCGATCTACCTCACCGACCTCAACCGCCTCGGCGGCCGCCTCCAACTCCTCGACCCCCACCGGGTCCTGGTCGAGGGCCCGACCCGCTGGCGTGCCGCCGAGATGATGTGCCCACCCGCGCTGCGGCCCGCCGTGGTGGTGCTGCTGGCCATGATGGCGGCGGAAGGCACCTCCGTACTCCGCAACGTCTATGTGATCAACCGCGGTTACGAGGAACTGGCCGAGCGGCTCAACTCGGTGGGCGCGCAGATCGAGATCTTCCGGGACATTTGACACGACGATGCCGCCGCACCCCGTCTGACCTGCCATTTAGCGGGTCAGGGAGGGGTGCGGCGGCATGTCTGGGACTTCTCTGGGACTTTGGGCCTGCGGCGGGCTACGAGCCACACTCCACGGGCCCAGCGGACCGATCGCGGCTACGCGAAGATCACGTCGATGGCGGCGCTACCTCGTGCGCCGGCGCGGGGCAGGAAGTGGGAGTACTTCCGCAGCGTGAACCCAGGGTCCGAGTGCCCCAGCCAGCGTGCCAGGGAGACGACCGATTCGCCAGCCTCCAGTTCCTCGGAGGCGAAGATGTGGCGCAGGGCGTGGAAGCCGTGTTCCCGGGACGGCTCCCACACGCGAGCACCATCGGTGCCCTCGTCCAGCGCGGCGATCACACCCGCCGTGGCCAGAGCGGGCTTCCACACGTAGGAGTTGAAGTAGTTCCGGATGATGGCCTTCCGCTCGCGTCCCGCCACCAGGAGGCTGTAGGTCCTCGGCCGTCGGTGTTTGGCCTCCACCGGCGTCTCGGCCGGAGTCGGGTCGTCCCAGGGCAGCGTGACCGGGATCGGCGCGAACTGCTCCATGTGCTGCCCTATTGCCCGGGCCACGCTGGCTGGCAGCGGCACGTCCCGGACCTTGCGGCCCTTCGGAAGCGCGAAGCACAGTCTCGCTCGCACCATCTTGATCTGCCGCCGGACGTGGACGACTTCCTTCTCGAAGTCGATATCGTCCGCTGAGAGTCCGAGCGCTTCCCCTTGGCGGAGCCCGAGACCTGCTCCGATCACGAGGAGTATCCGGTAGCGGTCCGGCAGAGCCTCCCGTACCGCCAGCACCCGTTCGGGCGGCCACGCCTCAACCCTGCCAGGGGCCGCGGGCGGGGGCCCGACCGTGCTGGACCGGCATGGATTGCGTCCCAGGCGACGGTCCTCGACCGCAGCCTGCAGGACGCTGGAGAGCGTCGCCCAGACCAGACGGATCGAGGTAGGACCAAGGTCCTTCTCAAGCCGCTTCTTCCAGTGCCGCAGGACTTCCGTGCCGATGGCGTTGAGCGGCTGAGCACCCAGGTGGGGAACGATGTGGCGGCGCACCCTCTGCTCAATCCGCTCGATCGTGGACGGGTCACCGCTCTGGGTTGGCCACCAGTGGGTCACGATGTAGTCCTTGAGGGAGATTGCTCCATCGCGGGGATCGACGAACTCGCCTCGGCGTGCATCGGTCTGGGCCTGGGCGAGCCAGGTCTTGGCGTCCTGAAGTGCGTCGAAGGAACGGTCCTTGACGCCGGGGATGCCCTTGGCTCGGTAGCGGGTGCACTTGCCGTACATGGCGGTGCGGTCGCGTTCCCTCTCTGTCAGTCTTGGGTGAGACGTCCCGCTTCGTCGGGTTAGCCTGAGAGGGCACGACAGGAGAACCGCCCCCTCATGACCAGCACCAACCCCGCCGGACCCGACCCGGCTGCCCGGCCGAAGCGCCGGACTTTCAGCCCGGAGTACAAGCTGCGGATCGTGGCCAAGTACGACGCCGCGCCCAGGAACGAGAAGGGCGCGGTCCTGCGCCGCGAGCGGCTGTACCACTCGCACGTCAAGGAGCTGGCCCGGAACAAGGCGGCACTGGAGGTCGTGGGAAGAGCTTCCGCGCTCTTGGGAATGATCTCCGAGAGCGCGGACTGACCGAGGCCACCGACCCGGTCGCGGGCGAAGCCTTCGCCGGCGTCGAGCCGGTGCTGGGTACCAGCGCCGCGTGCCGGCTGACCGGCCGCTCGCGAGCCACCCACTACCGCCGGCTGCGTCCCGCACCCGAGCAGAAACCCAGGAAAGCGCAGGTCCAGCCCTCGGCGCTGACTGCAGAAGAGCGTTCGGCAGTACTTGAGTTGATGAACTCAGGCGAGTACGCCGAGCTCCCGCCCGCCCAGATCTGGGCCCGTGAACTGGATGCCGGGCGCTATCACTGCTCGGTGTCCACGATGCATCGGATCCCGCGCGCCAAGGGCCAGGCGGGCGAGCGACGCCGCCAGGCCACCCATCCGCCCAAGGCCGTGCCCGAGCTGGTGGCCACCGCGCCCTCCCAGGTGTTCACCTGGGACATCACCAAGGCGGCCGGGCCGGCCAAGGGCGTCTGGTATCACGCCTACGTCATCATCGACATCGGGCCTTGTCCCGTGTTGCCGGGCGGCTTGTTCCAGGTGGGGCAACGAGGTGTAGCCGGCGTCGACCAGGTGCTCGGCGGGCAGCAGCCTGCGGCGAGCCAGGCGGGTGTGGATGCCGGGCAGGACCTGGCTGTCGTGGGTGGTGGCCGCGGTGGTGACTACGTCCGTGATCACGTTGGGGCCGTCGGGGTCGCAGGTCTCGGTCAGATGGGCGGCGAACCCCTTCCAGCTGATGATGTGCCCGTGCCGTGCGTAGCGGGTCGAGGCGTCGTAGGGCGAGACGACCGCCCGGGACGAGGGCGGCAGCCCATGCCCGCCTTCCTTCTCGGCGTTGCGCCAGCGCAGGCGTCCCGCGGCGTCACGGTGGTAGTTCTGCACCATGATCTGGCGAAGGACCTGGACGCGGGGACCGGACGTGTGCGGTGCGCTCCGTGCCGGTAGAGATGTCCCAGGAGCCGGACGCCGTCGTCTCCGGTGGCAAGAATCCTGGTCATGGGCTTGGTGGGGTTCTTGCCCAGGCGGACCGGCCGGCCATAGCGCAGCCCCCAGCCCTCGTCGATGAGCCCGTCGAGAAGGTGCGGGGATGTGCCCGCGACTTCTTCGAGTGCGGCGCGGACCGCCTCGGTGATCAGCTCCAGGCGGGTCAGGTCACGCACCGCGGCCAGGACGTGGGTGGAATCGGTGCGCTGCGTGGTGCGCTCGCGCACCAGTCCGGCCTCCTTGAGGCGGACTAGCTGTATTGCCCTGTGAGGTCGAGGAGGCGGTCGGCACGGCCGTCCTCGGTGAGACGGTCGCGGAAGTCGCCCAGCACGCTGTGATGGAAACCGCGATCATCCAGCTCCATGGCCATGGCGTACTTGAAGTCGATGCGGCAGCGGACCGTTTCTGCGGCCTGCCGGTCGGAGAGGCCGAGCAGGAACTGCAGCACGCAGACGGTGGCCAGCTGAGCAGGCGAAAACCCAGGACGCCCGTCCCGCGGGTACCAGTCGGCGAAGTCCTCGTCGCACCACAGCCCCTCCAGCCGGTCCCGCACCCACATCGCCGTCGTGCCATCCGGGTTGCTCGCCCGCGCGATCTGCGCGGTCAGAGACGGAACGTGCTCACCGGAGCGGGGGCTCATGGACAACGGGCACCTCAACAGCTGCATCGGACGACGGGACCGCCCGAGCATGCCTGTTGACCATGCTGCCGCACCGGGAATCTCCAAGATCACCGACAGAGTCAAGCTCACGGTCGAGACGACTCCGTCGGAACCGGGCGCGGTATGTCCACCCTCGGCCTGCCACACCTTTACCTTTTCGTACGGCCACTCCTCCGGTGCCGCGTCCGCCAGGTAGGCAATGAAGGCCTGTGTGGTGCCCGAGTCGTCCGAGCGGTGCACGGCGCTGATCTCGGTCTCAGGCAGCCGCGCGTCGGGGTTGGGGCGCTGGATCTCCGGGTCGTTCCACATCGTGATTCCCTAGTCGAAGATCCCCGGCTGTGCGGATCGCGCCTCGGCTGACGTCGTGGTCGCGGGCGAAGGCGGCGATCGAGCGGCACTCCAGGTACGCGGTGCGGACGGTGTCGGCCTTGTCGGTCGCCACGGCGGGGCGGCGTCCACCCTTGTTGCCCCTGGCCTCGGCGGCGCGCAGTCCGTCGTAGGTTAGCTCCCGCTGGAGTTCGTCGGCGGCGAGGGTCTGCACCAATGAACTTCACGGTGGACAGCAGCTCTCCGGTGCGCGGGTGACGGGCAGAGAGGTCCATTGCGGAGAACCACCCTCCTGTAGGCGAGATTGGCCACGCTGTTCCCTGCTTCTGCCGCCGCATCGGACCTCGGAACAACACCGTCGAACGGTGCATCAACTGCCTCAAGCGGTCCTACGTTGTTGGTCCTACGTTGTTGGTGGGTTGGACGGGCCAGTCGTAAGGTCCAGAGGCCCAGAGACTCCGGGTATGGCTTTCAAGCGGTTGCCCTTGATGGTTCATGCCACCTGGCCGCCCGGAGTCTCACGACGACTCGGCCGCTGATTAGGAGCTGCGAGCACCTGCGGGTGCATCGCTGAGTAGGACCACGCTGGCGAGGTCGTTCGGGAGAACAGCAATCACCGACGGACCGGAGGAACCCGTGCCCCAGATCTGGGCAGGCGTGGACATAGGCAAGACCCGTCACCACTGCGTGGTCCTGGACGCGGAAGGCAAGCGACTGCTGTCGCGCCGCGTGCTGAACGATGAGCCGGAACTGCCGGCTCTGCTCGCCGATGTGCTGGCGATCGACGAGGACGCCGTGTGGGCGGTCGATGTCGCCGACGGCATGGCGGCCTTGCTGATCAGCGTGCTGCTCAATCACAGCCAGCAGCTGCTCTACATCCCCGGTCTCGCGGTGAACCGGGCCTCGGCCGGCTACCGCGGCATGGGCAAGACCGACGCCAAGGACGCCACCGTCATCGCCGACCAGGCCCGAATGCGCCGCGACCTGACCGCGCTGCGGCCGGACGACGAGGACGCCGTCGAGCTGCGGATCCTCACCAACCGGCGAGCCGACCTGAACGCCGACCGCACCCGCCGGATCAACCGACTGCGCGGTCAACTCAACAGTATTCTCCCGGCGTTGGAACGGGCCCTCGATCTGGGCAACGTCGGCCCGCTGATCCTGCTGACTGGCTACCAGACCCCGGCCGCCCTGCGCCGCACCGGCGCCAAGCGGCTGGAGACCTGGCTGCACAACCGCAAGGTCCGCGGCGCCTCGGACCTGGCCGCAGCCGCTTCCGAAGCGGCCGGGCGCCAGCACACCGCCGTCCCCGGGGAGAAGATCACCGCGCAGGTGATCCACACCCTGGCGAAGGAGGTGATGGGCCTCAACGAGCAGATCACCGAGATCGACAAGCTCATTGCGGCCCGGTTTCGCGAGCACGAACTCGCCGAGGTGATCTCCAGCATGCCCGGAATCGGCCCACTCCTGGGCGCCGAGTTCCTGGCCGCCACCGCCGGCGACATGAGCCGCTACGGCACCGCCGATCGTCTGGCCAGCCTCGCTGGAGTGGCCCCCGTGCCCCGCGACTCCGGCAACGTCAGCGGAAACCTCCACCGCCCCAGGCGCTACCACCGCGGCCTGCAACGCGTCTTCTACACCTCCGCGCTGATCAGCATCCGCAACTGCGACGCGTCCCGGTGCTTCTACGAACGCAAGCGCGCCGAAGGCAAGCGACACACCCAGGCCGTCCTCGCCCTGGCCCGGCGACGGGTCAACGTCCTGCGCGCCCTGATTCGTGACGGACGGTGCTACCAACGTGAACTCCCGGTCACAGTGGCGGCTTGACAACCTCATTAGGAGGTGGCAGC
>NZ_NEUE01000208.1 GCF_002910905.1 Streptomyces sp. SM11
CGTGCGCAGCCGGCCCGCGCCCAGCAGCGCGACGGCCACGAACACCACCGGCACCACCAGGGCCGCCAGGACGGCGGGCCACTGCCACAGGCCGCCCAGCAGCCCGGCCGCACCCGCCATGAGCAGCACCCCGCCCGGGGTACGGGGCGGTGCGGCGTACTCGGTGGCGGAACCGCGGTTCACCGACTCCTCGGAGTGGTCGGCGAGCCGGTGCAGCAGCGCGGTGCCCGGCACCGGCTCGACCCGCCCGGCCAGCGAGGTGAAGTGCTGGGCCACCGAACGCAGCGCGAGCCCGTCGCCGAGGAGCATGCCCGCCAGTTCACGCAGCCCCTCCCCGACGCGTTCCCCCGCGCTGTCGGCGAGGGGCACCCGCAGCCCGAGCGCGCCGAGCCGGGCGGTGGCCTCCGCGGTGGGCGCCGCCGCCGCACCGCCGCCGCCCGAAAGGGCCCGCTCCACCAGAGTGCGGAACCCGTCCAGGTCCTCGCGGGCCTGTTGCAGATCCGCCTCCAGGGCCTCGCGCCGGGCCGGGTGCAGCAGGCCCGGGAAGGCCCGCAGCGCGACGAGGTTCTCGTCCGCCCGGTCCAGGGAGTCCGCGCACGCCCGGTGTGCGAGGTTCGCCGGTCCGTCCGGCCGCCGGTGCCCGTGGCCCCGGCCGTCCCGCCCCGTCACGAGCGCGCGCAGCGGTTCGGGCAGCCGGGCGTCCGGGATGACGTCGACCGGGTCGCCGGCCCCGGTGTCCTCACCCGCGAACCGGGTCAGCGCGTCCCGCCAGGCCCGGTCTCTGACCTCCGCCGGCAGATCCTGCTCCAGCAGCCGGACCCCTGGGGCGGCGACGGAGTCGGGCAGCATCCGCAGGTCCTCCAGGACCCGGACGAAGACGTCCGGGACCGACAGGAGGTCCACCAGGACGGCCAGCGACGCGGGGTCGTCCGGCGCCGGCCGGTCCAGGGCGGTACGGGCGGAACGCAGATCACCGGCCCACACCAGGCCGATCGAGGAGGCCCGCAGGGTCGTGGGCCGCACCAGCCGGCGGTCGGGGAGGTAGGCCTCCTCCCCGCCGGCGTACGAACCGGGGGAGCTGCCCACCAGCAGCACCAGGATCCTGGTCTCGCCCACCGCCCGGTAGCCGGAGAGTAGTTCGTACTGGAGCTGGTGGTCGGTCAGCCCGGCCGGGGTGTCGGTGACCAGGAACAACGGATAGTCGGGTTCCGGCAACCCGGCCCGGCCCAGCTGCTCGGCCACCCGGTCGCGTACCGCCTGCGCGGTGGCCAGGGCCGCGGACCCGGCGCGCAGGTCGAGACGGACGACGGCGGTGGTGTCCTCGGGAGACGTCACTGCGGGCCCCCGTTCCGGTAGGAGCGCCCGGCGGCGTCCTCGTCCGTGTCCCAGCCGTCGCCGTCCCAGCCGCCACCCGGGGCCGGGCGGCGCACGGGCGGCCGGTCCTGCCCCCCGAACCCGTCCGGCCCGTCGTCGTCCCGACCGCCGGACCGGTCGTCGGCGGGTGGCCGTGGGTCGGTGAACCGGTCGTCGGTGAACCGCTCGTCGGCGAGCCGGTCGTTTCCGAACAGCTCGTCCCTGGACCGGGCGCCCGGGAACCGCTCATCGCCGAACCGCTCGCTCCGGGCCCGCCCGCCGCGCGAGGCGCCGGTCCCGTACCGCTCCTCCTCGTGCCGCGCACCGCCGTCGTACCGCTCCTCCCCGTACCGCTTCTCCGCCTCGTACGGGACGGAGCGGGCCGCCGTCCGCGGCGCGGGCACGGCGTCCTCGCGGAGCCGGTCGTCGGCCGGGCGTTCGTCGGTGCTCGGGGCCGCCGTGCCCCAGTCCTCCTCGTCCGCCAGGGCGCGCCGGCGTTCCGGGGCGGGCCGGGCGGGGTGCGCCTTCGGGGTGCCGCCGCGCGCGTGTTCCAGCAGGGTGCGCAGCGTGGGCTGGATCGCGTGCTGGTCGCCGAACTCCGTGTCCAGGGCGGCGGGCAGGGTCTCGGCCCAGAATTCCCACAGCGGCCGGATCCAGCCGTCCACGCGCTGCCCGCCGTGCTCCCGGCGTTCCTCCAGGAGCTCCAGCTGGCGCGGGGCGATGTGTTCGACGAGCTCGACGAACAACGGGTGCGGGGTGCTGCCGGCCCGGGCGAGGCCGAGAGGCTGGGCGCCCATCAGCTTGCGGCAGTAGTCCTCCACGGTCCGCTCGTCGTCCAGCACGGTCCAGCGTTCGTAGGAGCGCAGCAGCTCCGACCAGCTGGAGATGCCGCCGGGGAAGTCCCCCAGACGCAGCCGTACGCCGGGGACGCTCGCCCCCTTCTCCGGGAACAGCCGCAGCCGCACTCGCGAGGGCGAGGCGGTGTCGCCGTCCAGGACGTCCACCTGGCCGTTCCACAGGCAGCACAGCAGGCGGTGCAGGATCGTGCGCCGGTCCTCCTCGCTGCTGACCATCCAGTCGTCCTCGAAGCCGAGGCGCTGCCGCCAGCGCAGTACGTCGTGGGCCTGCTCGTCGTCCTTGGCCCTGGCCCACTGGCGCAGCACCTTGCGGGCCTCGGGCACCTGGGTGAGGCTCATCTCGCTGCGGAAGAGGACCACGGTGATCGAGTCGCTCTCCACGCCCCGGTACTCGACGGAGTTCTTCGCGTCGGACGGCAGCCGCAGCGCCTTGGCGAGGTACTCCTGCACCTCCTCCGCCGCCTGGACCCGCGGGTGGGTGACCAGAACCCGCAGCGGCCCGGTGCCCTCCGGGGTGAAGCCGACCGGCAGCAGACCGGCGAGCTTGCGGCTGAACAGGTCGAGGGCCTCCTTGCTGACCTGGTCGGTGGCGTCGGCGTCACCGGCGGCGGCCGCCAGCAGGGTGCTCATGGAGGGCAGCAGGGGCCGCTCCTCCATCTGCGCGCCGTTCTCCGCGAAGAGCCTGGTGATCCGCCCCTCCAGCCGGGCCTTGACGACTCCGACCGCCCCGTCGGGGCTGCGGTGGCTGCGCGTGTGCACGTCACGCCAGGTGTCCCCGTCGATGAGCCGCAGCAGCAGCGACGCCTCGTCGTCGCTCTCGTGCAGGCCCTCACCGCGTACGAGCCGGGCCACGACGTCCTCGTAGAAGTGGTTGAGGCTGCGCTGCGGCGGCAGGAGGTAGGAGATGCCGGTGCGCTCCGCGTACAGCTCCAGTCCCTTCTGCTCGGCGGACTTGCGTTCCTGGTCGGCCTGTTTGCGGAAGGCGTTCACCAGCCGCAGCATGTCGGTGCCCGCCATGTCCGCCTGCGACTGCCAGCGCTGCTGCTGCTCCCGCCAGGCCTCGTGCCATACGGCCCGGCAGCGCCAGCGGTACCAGTTGTCCTGGGCCTGGAGAGCGGCCCGTACGTCGTCGTCGCCCCACCGGGCCGGGGACATTCCGGCGATACGGCCCTTGATCCGGGGGGTCTTCGGCGGCTGGTCGGTGACGCCCGGGGGCCGCTTCGGGGAGCGGGAGCGGGCGGTGACCATGCCGAGGAACCCGAGCCGGGTGATCTCGTCCTCGCTGTCGGGGACGCCCCTGACGAGGCGTTCGGCCAGGAACGGGTCGACGCGCTGCAACAGCTGCTCGATCGCCGGGCGCGGGCTGAAGCGGGCCGCCATCGCGGCGGCCTGGCGGTCGGCGATGGACTGGAGCCCGGACAGCAGGCGCTGCATGTCGCCGATCCGGTGGTTGAGCGCCTCCTCGATCGCCTTGCCGCCGCGGGGCAGCGGCTGGGGGTCCTCGACGGGCAACTGCTTGCGCTCCCACAGCTCTTCGAGGTGGGAGTCGGCGAACAGCTGACGGACCAGCGGCACGGCGTCGTCCTTCGCCGGGTTGCGCGGCCGTTCCACCAGTTCGGTGACCGCGACCCGCAGCAGCCGCCCGGCCACCAGATCGGCCAGCTGGTCCATGGGCGCGGTCATCGAGGCGACCAGGCTGGTGGAGACGCCCTGCCGGCCGATGCCGGTGGGGGACAGCGCGCTGCGGTGCACACCCCGGTTGATGAAGCTCGCGGCGAAGGTCTGGAAGTCGTCGTCGCCGGCCATCGACCGGCCCTGGGAGCGGCTGTCGCCCAGTTCGGTGCCGATCAGCGACATCACGAGCGAGACGATGGAGCGGCGCAGATCGTCCTGGCGGATGCCCGCGGTCGGGCTGAAGAGGAACGCGGTCGGCAGGATTCCGGTGCGCAGCCGGACCGGGGTGACGCCCGGGTAGCGGATGCCGAGGCCGGTCTCCTGGTCGAGTTCGCCGATCTCCGCGCCGGCGGTCGGCGCGTTCTGCCCGTCGACCAGCCGGAACAGGTCGACCAGCGCACGGGCGGCGTTGAGGTCCGCCTCGCGCCCGCCACCGGTGGAGGCGCTGAACGAGGACGGCATGACGACCAGCGGGTAGATCTTCACGCCGTTGAACCGGCGCATCTTGAACGCCTGGTTGATCAGGTGCAGATAGTCCAGGAAGATCCCCGCGCCGGTGCCGCCGGCGACCGAGAACGCGACGAAGACATCGCAGCCGGTGACCCGGCCGCCGCCCAGTTCGCTCAGCTCGCCCGCGGACCTGGCGATCGCGTCGATCGCCTGGAGGAGGGGCTCCAGGACCGGCTGGAGGGAGTGCCGCAGCGTGGCGAAGAGCGCGGCACGGCCCACCGTGGGGAGCTGGCCGGCGCCGTTGTGCAGCGGGGTGACGCGCGGTTCGCCGTCGCGCGAGGGCAGCCAGCCGGCGACCTCCTCGCGGAGGCTGGCCCGCAGCATCTGCGTCACCTCCGGCGAACTGTCGAAGTTCGGCAGGAGGTTGTGGGTGGCCCGCGAGGTGCGGGCGTACGCCGCGCGCAGCGAGGAGTCCACGTTGAACTGGGGCAGCCGCTGGAGGTCGGACTCGCTGAAGTCCGCGTACACGAACTGCAGGCAGTCGGGCAGCTGGTAGGGGGCGAGGCCGCCGATGTGCTGGAGTGCCGTGCCGTCGGGGCCGCACAGGTCCACACGCAGCTTGCGTTCCAGTTCGGCGCCGACGAGGCCGCCGGTCCCGCCCAGGCCGACGAAGAGCATCGGCTGGAAGATCTTCATGGGGTTCCTCCCGCTACCGGCCGGGGTCGGGCCGGTTCGTCAATGGGCGTCACAGGTAGTCGTCGTGGCTGCCGGGGCTCACCGGATCGGGCCGCTCGGGGGTGCTGGGGCGTACGGAGTCCTCACCGAGGGCGAGGCTCAGCCGGTCGGTGAGTTCGGCCCGGCCGTTCGCGGTGAGCCGGGTCCGGGCGCTGCCGCGCCTGCGCAGCACCGCACCGCCCTCGGGGCTGCGCTGCACGGCGTACTGCCCGTGGGTGCGCCGCTCGATGCGCGGGTTGCTGTGCGCCTCGGCGATGTCGAACGCGTACCACTGGTTCTGGCCGTGCCCGGCCCGGTGGACGCCGAGCACGTCGCCGTCCTCGGAGATCAGATGGAGCATCAGCCCGTGCGGGTCGCGGCGGATCCGCCGCTGCCGGAGCCAGGCCAGCGCCAGCAGGACGCCGACGACGATCAGGGCGACGGCGCCGGTCAGCACCCACCAGTACCGGTCCAGGAGGCTGGGTTCGGGGGTGACCTGGACGGAGAGCGGGGTACGCACCAGGGTGCGGTCGTCGTCGGTGGCGTCCTGGACGGTGACGGTGCCGCCGATACCGAGCGGGCCGTCGTCGAGCCGCCCGTCGAAGGACTTCTCCGGTCCGATGCCGATGGTGATCTCGTGGGTGGTGGACGCCCCGGGCTTCACCACGATCTCGGCGGGGCTCACGGTGAGGAGCCCGGCCCGGACGTCCGCGAGGGAGAGCCGCAGGGTGTGCGGGGCGCCCGTGGTGTTGGTGACGGCGAGCTTCGCGGTGACGGTGTCCCCGGGGTGGCCCTCGCCCCGGACGGGGCCGAGCGCCGTGGCGACGGGCAGGGCCCCGGGGGCGACCCGGCCGCCCTCGCTGCGGGTGTCGGCGCTGAGCCCGGAGGCGGTGAGGGTGCCGCTGACCTTCAGGGCGCCGTCGGCGCTCTCGGGGACGGTGACCGTACCGCTGAAGGAGCCGTCGCTCTTCGTGGGGTCGGGTCCCTCGCCGTCGTCGGTGAGCCGCAGGGGCAGGGGCGCGAAGCCGTCGCCGGTGAGTTCGCTGCTGACCTTCAGACCGGCGTAGTCGGCCGGGTCCTTGATCTCGTAGCCCTCGCGGGTCTGGAGCCGCATGGTGACGGTCGCCTTCTGCCCGGCCTGCGGGGAGGGCGGGTCCATCGTGATGGAGCCGCGCAGCTCCCCCTGCCACAGGACGCTGACGCCGACGGGCAGCGAGCGGTGGCCCTCGGGGGCCTTCACGTCGACCTTCCACCGGCCGGGCACCGGGTCGATGATCTTCAGTGCCTCCACGGTGCCGCCGCTGCCCGCGAGTTCGAAGGTGGACCCCTTGAACTCGCCGGTGGTCGGAACCTTGTTGCCGAGCGGGTCGGTGTAGGTGACGGTCACCTCGGGGGTGCCCTTGTCGACGACGATGGAGCCGACGGTCGCCAGCGGCGAGATGGTGATGGGCAGGGTGGCGGGCGGGCGCTTGCTCGGTCCCGGCTGGTAGCGCAGGCAGTGCGCGGCGGCGAAGATCCGCTCCAGCACCGGTCCGACGTCCTTGGCCCCGGAGACCTTACGGGCGGTGGGGCGGGCGGACTTCAGGTCGACGCAGCCCTTCTGGTGGCCGCCGGCGGCGATCCTGTCGAGCTGCTCCTTGTCCGGGGCGGGACCGAATCCGAGCGGCCAGATCTGTACGTTCTTGGCGGCGGCGTTCTTCAGTTCCAGGTCCAGCTGCCGCTTCCCCTCGGCCTTCCGGTGCGCCGGATCCCCGTACTGGGGGCTGCCGGTGACGTCCATCTCGCCGTCGGTGAGCAGGAACAGCACCCGGGGGACCGACGGGTCGGTGCCCGAGCTCAGTTCGTGCACGCCCTGGCGTATCGCGCTCGGGAAGTCCGTCCCGGTGCCCTCGCTCTTCTTGCGGCCGCGCAGCTTCTCCACGCAGCCCCCGATCGACTCCCGCCCCGCCGTGTCCAGTCGGGTGCGGGGGCAGACGGGGTCCACCGCCCGCTGGTCGGCGGACTCGGCGGCGGCGAAGCCGAACACGGTGATGTGGGAGGTCGCCGAGACGTCACCGAGCGCGATCCGGGCGGCGGCGGCCTTCTCCGCCTTGATGTCCTCGGGCGCGAGGCTCGCGGACTGGTCGACGGCCACCGCGTAGTTGACGGAGGCGAAGGCCGGCGCGGTGGCCGCGGCCGGCTCCGGACCGGGGGCGGCTGGTGCCGTCAGGGAGGTGAGCAGGGCCGCACCGGCCAGGACGGACAGCGCCGCCCGCCCGGCCCGGCCGGTGCCGGCCGGGCCTCTTCTTCGGTCATTTCGCACGACCGTCCCCTTTTACTCTCGTTGCCATGTCTGCGTGGTGTCGCGAGGTGCTTGGGTGACTGCTCTGGGTAGTTGTCGACGGGTGTGCCCCTGGACGCGGCACACCCGTGCGGGACGGTCAGCGCGCGGTCAGGCTCCAGGCGAGAGCCAGCACCGCCGACGGGGCGAGCGTGGCGACCGCCCAGCGGATCGCCCGGTACTTGGCGGACAGGATGGCGCTGACGTCCACGGCCTGGACGAGCAGCCAGCCGACCGGGTCGCGGCCCGCTTCGTTGATCCGGGCGGTCAGCGCGTCGTGGTCGAACGGGGCCAGCAGGTCCCCGAAGTACGTCACCCCTTCCTGGTCGCGGACCGTGCCCGTACGCGGCAGGAGCGCGCGGACCAGGGCGGCCACCGCGACCACCCACAGCAGGCCCGCGACGACCAGCGCCAGGTCGCCGGGGCCCCGCCAGTCGGGGGAGCCGTGCCGCCCGATGAGGAAGGCGGGCAGGGCGAGCGCCCCCGAAAGCAGTACCGCCGCCTTGGAGTCGGCCCGGCCGAGGTCCTCCCGGACCGTGACCAGCAGCCGTTCCGCGATGCGTTCCCCCGCCCTGTCCGGCCCGTGCCGGTCCCCGTTGGGCTCCCCCGCCCCGTCCGGCCCGTGCCCACCCCCGTCCGGCACCGGCGCGGTCGGGGCGGGGGAAGTCCGTGTGCCGCCGTCGCCGCTCATCCGTCGTCCTCCGCCCAGCCCCACCCGTCGTCGCGCGGCCGGGAGCGCGGAGCGGGCGGCTCGGGGTCGTACGCGATGTCCCGGTCGGCTGCGATGTCCCGGTCGGGTACGGCGTCCCGCTCGGGCGAGCTGTCCCGGTCGGGCGTGCCGGGCCGCCGTACGGGAGGTTCGTCCGCCACCCAGTCGGGGGCGAACGGCTCCTCCCGGGCTGGCTCCAGCTCCTGCGGGGCACGGCGGGCGGCCCGGGTGCCGATGGGGCCCTGGATGCTGAGGTGCCTCTTGTTGAGGTAGGAGAGTGCCTGGCTCTCCATCTCGTTGGAGTGGATCTGGCCGTCGGCGACCATGGAGAAGAGCCGGTCGACGCGCTCCTTCTCGTCCTGCCTGCCCTCCTGGCGGATCTTCTCCAGGAAGGTGTTGGCCGCGTCGGGGTCCGCGGCCAGCATGTGGCTGAGCTGCGCCAGGTCCCCGCCGCGGAGCATCTTGAGGTACTCCTCCTGACGCATCCGCGCCAGCACGGTGTCCCCCCGCTGGCTCCGGACCCTCGCCGTGTGGCCGATCGTGTGGTCGTCCACCCGCAGCCGTACGTACAGCCGCACCCGCAGCCCCAGGTCGGTGCCGAGGTCGTTCCACCGGCCCGAGACGCAGTGCTGGGTGATGGCGGTGTTGGCCTGCTCGGCCTGGTGCACCGGGAACTGGGCGGAGATCTCCCGCAGCCGCTCCAGGGCCGGCGCGGTGAGCCGCTGGGCGATGTCGGTGACCACCTCCACCGCGACCCGGTGCGGGTCCTCGACGGTCCAGTGGATGTCCACCTCCGCCTTGAAGAAGGTCGCCCCGCCGACGGCGGGCAGCTCCATCCGCAGGGTGGTGACGAAGGTGCCGGTGGCGATCTCGCAGACGGTGTGCGGCCGGGCCAGCGGCGGTTTGCCGAAGTGCTCGACCCCGGACACGCCGGCCACGCTGTAGCCCCGCCGGTAGAACAGCACCGACGTGGTGCGCGCACCGCTCCGCCGGAACGGGCCGGTCGGCGCGTACTCCCGCAGGAACGGGCCGGCGGGGACCACCGCTCCGTTCTCCGCCACGCCGTTCTCCTCAGCCATGACTCTCCTCCTCGTCGGGCCGCCGCTGCCGCGCGGGCACAGCGAGCCACCACAGGGCGCGGGCCTGCTCCTCGGCCAGCGGCCGGTCCTGATCCCTCATCATTCGGCGCAGCAGCCAGTCCAGCCGCCGCTGGTCGTGCTCCTCGGCGACCAGGGCGGGCAGCAGCGCGGCCAGCCCCTCCCGGGTCCACGCGCGGCCGTCCTTGCGGGTGGCGGAGCGCAGCAGGGTCTCCAGGGCGTCGAGCGCCACGTCCCGGGAGCGCGCGGTGTTGAGCGCCGTCCAGAACAGGTCGGCGAGCCGCCCGGTCAGTTCGGGCCGGGTCGCGGCCAGCGCCAGCAGCAGCGGCCAGTCGCCCCGGTCGCCCAGCGGGGTGCCGGGCTCGTCGTCCAGCACCTCGTCCACATCGGTCAGCGCCAGCCGGACGATGGTCACCAGGGCGAGGTCCTGGTACTCCTCGCCGCGGTGCCCGGTCCAGTCGGCCAGCCGCCGCAGCACGGTCGCGCACTGCGGGTGCGTCAGCAGCCGGACCACGTTCAGCGAGGCCACGGCCAACTGCTCACCGTCGTCGCGGACCCCGATCCGGGCCAGCGCGTCCAGGGTGTCGTCCATCGAGTCGGCGGACCGCCCGTAGCCGAGTGCCATCGCCGCCGTCCAGCGCAGGGACGGCGTGCCGTACCGCGACCAGTCGTCGACCACCCTGCGCACCGCCTTGCGGTGCGAGGCGTGCCCGGCGACCTGGTCCAGCGCGGTCGCGGCGAAGACCCGGCGGCGCGGCGTGGGGGCCTCGGCGAGCGGCCGGACCAGCTCCGCGTACCCGTGCTCGAAGTCCCGTACGGACAGCTCCCCGGCGGCCACCGCGGCGCGCATCGACACCTGCGGCCGGGGGTCGTCGGCGAGCAGCCGCAGCCAGCGCACGACCGGGGCGCGGACCGGGAAGTGCCGCTCCCAGAGCTCAGCCAGCACCGCGGCGGGCAGCGCGGTGCCCCGGTAGAAGACCAGCCGCCCGGCCACCTCGGCGCCCGCCACGTCGACGGTCCCCTCGGCCGGCCGAGCGCGCGAGAGCGCCAGATCGGCTTCCGGGTCGTCGCAGAACAGCGCCCGCGCCGGGGTGCTGTCCGGATCGCTCTGTACGGACAGTTCCCAGGTCAGCAGGTGGGCGGCGGCCGACACCGCGCTGTGCGACGCCCCGCCGAGCACCGCGAGCGCGATCCGGAACGCCACTGGGTGGAACAGGGCGGCGGTCCCGGAGCGCACGGGCGCCCCGTCGTCGCCGGGCGGCGGGGCGGCCGGCGCGCGGTCCACCCCGGCCAACCACTCGTACGCCTGGACGGCCGCGAGACCCCGGCAGCCGGACAGCAGCTCCTCGCGGCCGAGCGAGCCGAGCACATGCCCGGCCAGCAGCGAGGCGAACAGCTCCGCCTCGGCGGGGCGCAGATCGTCCAGCCCCACCGCCTCGGTGACCTCGGGGTCCTCGCGAAGCTCCGCCGCCCGCTCCAGCAGCCCGCCGCCCCCGTCCGCGCGCTGGTCGCCGTGTTCCTCCTCCAGCCGCTCGCGCAGCCGGACGTCGACCAGTTCACGGGTGGGGGCGGGCGGGCAGAGCGCCCCGTACCGCCCGGCCAGCAGCGGGTTGGCCGCCGAGCCGACGCTGACGACGAGCACCGCGTACGAGCCCTGCTCGGCCAGCGCCGACGCCAGTTGGTCCAGGTCCATGCCGTTGGGCGGCAGCACCCCGGGCCGGTCCGGCGCGGGCTTCAGCAGATACCCGGTGCCGCGCCGGTGGCCGCCCTCCCCGGCGGCCACCTGGTCGGCCAGCTTGCGCACACCTTCCTCCGGGGCGGTGCGGCGGACCCGTTCGTTGTTCTCCGCTCCCTCGCCGTTGCGGGTGACCTCGTCCAGGAGCGCCAGGGCGGTGCTGGTCCGGCCGGTGCCGGGGGCCCCGCCGAGGACCAGCAGGCGGCGCGACTCCAGCGCCCGGCGCAGCCGTACGTACCCCTCCGGCTCGATGTGGGCCCGCCGCAGCCGCCGCAACTCGTCCTCGGGGACCGGGCCGCCGCGCATGGCCAGGCCCGAACGCCGGGCGTCCAGCTGGACGTTGATGTCGCCGATGTGGGCGTGACCGATGCGCGACCGGTCGAAGCTGGTCAGGTCCCGCCCGCTGCTGAGGAGCTTCTGTCCGGCCCGGCGGGCGCGTGTGGCGGCGGCGAGGTCGGTCGGCTCCTCCTCGCCCTGCTCCTCGGCCAGCGGGTCGCGGGTCAGGTCCTTGAACCGGTCCGCGGCGCGCTCGCGCTCCTTCTCCCGCTCTGCGGCCTCGCCGTCGGCGGAGCCGGGGGCGTCGGCGGCGTCGGAGGGACCGGGCGAACCCTTGCCGTCCGGGGCGCCCTTGGGCTGGTCGTCCTTCCGTGCCTCACCGCGCGGCGATGCCTCGGGGGAGCGGGCGTCCTTCGGCTGCGGGGCCGCGCGTTCGGCCGGGCCCCCGGCCACTGCTTCGTCGGCCATGCTCAGTCCTTCCGGTGGCCGTCGCCGGTGACGCGGCCGATGTGCACGGGCTGCTGGTAGACGTTGTGCCGGTGGACGGACAGGTCGCCCTCGGCCCTGTACTGGGCGGGCACTTCCCCGTCCCTGTCCTCGTCGTCCACGTCCACATCCCTGTCGCTGTCGTCGGCCCGCTGGTCCCGCCGGCCGTCCGCCGCGGCGCCGGCCGGTGCGGCAGCCGGACCGCCGACCGGTGCGGCCGGTTCCTCCGGAGCGACCGGCCCGATGTCCGGCGCGGGCCGTCCCGGCAGGTGGAACCAGGCGGTGACGGCGCCCTCCTTCAGGGCGAGCCGCGCCGCGGCGAAGCGCGCGGGCTCGATGAACTTGCCCCCGGCGGAGACCACATCGACGTAGAGGGAGTCGGAGACGGCGAGGACCAGATCGGCCCGTTCGCGGTCCAGCAGGTCCCGGGCCACGGCGGAGTCGGCGAGCCGGCAGGTCAGGTCGACTGCGCGCCCGCTGATGCCCCGGCTGTCGTGGCGTACGGGACCGACGTGCATCGCCACCCGCAGCCCGAGCGGCACGAGGAGGCCGCCGTTCTCCTCCCGCAGGTTCTCGTGGACCTCCACCATCCACAGGCCGAGCAGCCGCGTCACCGCGATCCGGCCGGGGACCGACACCAGCACGCCGTCCCCGCGGTCCTCCATGTGGACGGTGTCCCGGACCACCCCGGCCTGGGCGAACGCGGTCTCCAGAACCCGGTAGATCCGCTCCCGCATCCGCGGCTTCTCCGCGTCGCCGTACTGCCCGGAACGTCTGGCGTCCACGCTGATGACCAGCTCGTAGCGTGCCTCACCGGCATCCAACGCCTCGTGCTCCACCCCGTGCCCCGCTCTCTCTTCGCCGCCGCTTGCCGTCCCGTACAGCTTCCGGCCCGGGACGAAGGCCGTCTGTAGCCGTTTACACACGGCGGGGCAGAGCCTTACTCCCGGTGCCCCTCCGCGAGGAGGGCGAGCAGCGGGGGGTCGAGGATCTCCACCATGCGCGTACCGGTGCGCACGATGTTCTGGGTGCGCAGCAGCCGCAGCGCCTTGGCGACCGCTTCCCGGGTCGCCCCGACGGTGGCGGCCAGTTCGTCCTGGGCGAGGTGGACGACGGCCCCGGTGTGTCCGGAGCCGGGCGCGGACGGCGCGTAGGGGCCCGAGGGGGCGACCCGGGAGAGTTCGGTGAGCCGGCTCGCCAGGCGTTGGAGGACGGTCAGCGAGGCGAGGGCGGAGCGCTCCTGGTCCGCGCTGCGCAGCCGGAAGGTCAGCTGCCGTATCACCAGCCCGCTGACCCGGGGGTGGGTGGCGAGGAACCGGCGGAACGCGTCGCCGCCGATGACGGTCGCCTCGACGGTGCCGAGGGCCTTTACGGTGGCGCTGCGCGGGTGATTGTCCAACGCGGCCATTTCTCCCAGGAGTTCGCCGGGCCCCCGCAGCCCGAGTATGAGCCGGGTGGCGCCGCGGTCGGTGGTGCGGGAGACGGTCGCCCAGCCCCGGAGCACGATCACCACGTGGCCGGTCCGGTCGCCCTCGGTCAGGAGCGGGGCGTCGGCCGGGTACTCCTTGCGGTGTCCCAGGGCCATGACGCTCTCGTACTCCGGGGTGGTCAGAGCCCGCCCGAACGCCAGCTCATCGCCGAGCAGCCCCATGGCCACTCCCCCCCGCGGCGGTATGTATGGCCCGATCCCGTGGCGTAGATGTTTCCAGAACCACCCCTTGGGGGGCGTGAATTGCGCCACACGTGCACTACGCATAGGTAACCGATGCGTTGCCTGGTCGGCGACGGTGCCCGCCGCGAGCCCCCTTCCCGTACCCATGAGGCGGAAGGGAGCCCTCCGTGGTGCCCCGCACGCCTCGCGTGCACCTGGGCATGTCCCTGACCGGGGGAGTCGTGGCGGGGCGGGGGTGCGGCGGCGGGCCCGACGCCGATGCGGGGCCGGGGTTACGGCTGCACGGGCGACTTGGCGGGAACTCGGGTTTGGGCCCGCGCATGCCGCCGCCCCCGGGAACACCTTCCCGGGGGCGGCGGAACGTACCCGAGGGGATGGAACGGGGCAGTGCGGGGGTGGCCCGACGCGCCCGGGCTCCCGCCGTCGCGGCGAACACCGACAACGGCACGCTCCCCAGGAACGCCGCCGGAGCGGGCGCCTCACGCACCGCGACACCGCGAGCCCTTCCGGTCTGGGTCTCCTCAGGGGCGGGAGACGTGGTACTGCCGGATGCGCCAGCCCTCGTCGCCGCGGACGGCGACGAGGGAGAGGCGTACGGGGAAGTCTCCGTCGTGCTGGTGGAAGACGACCTGGGCGAGGCCGCCGATCCAGTCGCAGCCTCCCCGATAGCCGTGCAGGGGGCGGACGGTGGCCCGGGTGCCCGGGGGGACCTGCCGGTAGTAGTCGGCGATGCTCTCGGGCCCGATGACCGGATCGGGGAACAGCCCCTGGAAGAGCGCGTCCTCGGTGAACAGCGCGGCGGCCCGTTCGGGGTCGGGCTCGTTGAACCGGGTCTGCCACTCCTGGAGCAGGCCGGCGAGCCTCTGCGCGGCGCTGGTGGTCACCGAACGCCCCCGTCGACGTCGAGCGTGATGCCCGTGGTGAACGTGTTCTCCATGAGGAACAGGGCGGCGTGCGCGAGTTCGTCGGCCTCCCCGGGGCGGGCGACGGGCAGCCTGCGTGAGACCGATTCCCGGTACGCGGAGTGCTCGTCCGCGGGCATGCGGGCAGCGTGTGTGTCGACCGGGCCGGGGGCCAGGGCGTTGACCCGCAGTGGCGCGAGCTCCTGGGTGAGGGACTTCACCAGGCCCTCGATCGCGCCGTTGACCCCGGCGAAGGCGGAGTAGCCGAGTTCGGGCTTGCGGTAGAGGTAACCGGACATGAGGGTGACCGAACCGGTCGTACGCGGGATGCGCGGCAGGGCCGCCCGCAGGACGCGGTACTGACCCCACCACTTGATCTCGAAGAAGCGCCGGAAGTCGTCCTCGCCGAGCTCCTCGAACGGGCCGACGGTGATTCCCGCGGCGCTGGTGAACACGTGGTCCACGCGCTCCAGCGATCCCACGGCCACGTCGACGGAGGCGGGATCGGTGACGTCCAGTACGCGGTACTCGGCCCGGTCCCCGATGCTCTCGGCGGCCAGGCGTACGGCGTCCTCGTCACGGTCGGTGAGTACGACATGGGCGCCGCGTCCGGCTGCCAGTCGCGCCGTGGCGAGGCCGATGCCGGCTCCGGCCCCGGTGATGAGCACGGTGGTTCCCTTGATGGCCATGAGGAGCCCTCTCCTGTAATTCGTAGGTAAGTGCGGCTATTTGCACTGGAAGGCTATGGGGATAGCCGGACTGTTTCCTTGGATAATGGGTGCATAATCATGAAATGCTGGATTGTGAAAGGGATGGACAAAGCTCTCGGCCGCCGGTGTGCCCGTGCGGGGAGGACCCGTCGACCGTGTGCGCGCAAGGTTTGGCGAGGTACCGCTATGCGGTGATCAAGGGCTGTATGCCGTCGGCCCAGGCCCCCGGGTGCCTTCTGGCGCTCGGGCTGGTGACCCCTCCGCCGGACGATCCGAGGCTGCTGGTGCCGGTCGCACCGGATGTGGCTCTCGACGAGCTGCTGCAGCCGCTGGAAGAGGACATCCGGCGAGGCCACCAGCAGGTGCGGCGGACCCGGTCGGACTTCTCCCCGGTCCAGGCGATGTACCGGGCGGCGGTCCGCGAGGCCCGCTCCAGCGTGGCCCGGATCGACGGCGAAGGCGCGGTCATGCCGACGCTGGAGAAGGCGGTGCGCTCCTGCCGCGGCGAGCTGGCGACGATCCAGCCACTGGGCGAGCGCAACGCCTTCGACCTGGAGGACCCCTGGCTGGTTCCGCGGGGGGTGGCACACCGCACGCTGTATCCGCATGCGGCGCGGACGAACGCCCGACTGCTGCGGCATGTCGCGAGGGTGGAGGACGCGGGCGGCCATGTCCGCACCGTGGACCAGGTGATCGGGCGGCTGCTGGTGTGCGACCGCTCGGTCGCCTACCTGGTGCACGGTGGCGGCTCGCCGTACGCGGGGGCGGTGGAGATCACCCACCCGGGCATCGTGGCCTTCCTCGTCTGCGTGTTCGAGGAAGCCTGGCAGCGTGGCACTCCGGTGTCGGCGCCGGTGGTGCGCGCACGGGAGCCCGTGATCGTGGACGAGGTGGAGCGGGCGGTGACGCGGCTGCTCGTATCCGGTCACACCGACGACGCGATCGCCCGTCGGCTGGGGGTGTCGCGACGGACCGTGGCCGCCCATGTGGCCCGCATATCCCAGCAGTTGGGGTCGCGCTCGCGGGCACAGCTCGGCTACCTCATCGCCACGACGGAGGCCACGCGCGACGGTGAGGAGGATCCCGTCGCGCTGTGACGTCCCCCGGCCCGGGCGTTCGGGGCCGCGTCGCCTGCCCGGTGGAGCGCGGGCCCGTACGGCGCGGGAGACGGCGAGCGAGGGGTCGGCGGACTCGGCGGCGGCCATGGCGATGACCCGGAACCTCGGGTCGTGCCGTCCTGACGATGACCGTTTCGGCGGCCTGGAGCCGAGTCCTCGCCGGAGCTGTCGGGGCGCGGGTGTCAGGGGGTCGTCCGACGCTCCGCGTTCTCCTGCCACTCCCGGCCGATCGATCGCATCAGAGCCGGGTGGACCCCCAGGTGCCGGAAGGGTTTGATGCCGGGCATGTACAGGGAGCCGAGACGGCCGTTACTTCCTGGCGTACGAGAACTCCGCGACCTGCTCGGTGGTCGCCGACATCGAGACCGGCAAGGTGCTGCGCGTCTCCGGCTCGGTGCTGGAGACGCTGTGGGGCGGCAAGCTGTGGACCGCGGGCAGCGGCATGCCGTCGGTCTCGGCGCTGGACCTGGCCACGGGCAAGACGTCGAACCCCGTCCTCCTCGACGGCGAGTGCGTCGCTGCCGGCCGCTTCCTGGCGGTTCACCGTCAAGGACAAGGCCACCGGCCGTCAGGTCCACAGCGCGAGCGGCAAGGCCGCCCGCGGCGTGGTCAGGACGCAGTGGGCCGGCAAGGACGCCCAGGCGCCCCGCGGCACGTACACCTGGACGCTGACCGCGACCCCGGCGGACGGTGTGGGCGCGACGCTCACCCGGAGCGGCGACCTGAAGGTGATCGGCACGTCGACGGCGTGGCACGACTTCGACGGCGCCGACGGCATCGGTGACATCCTCGACGTGGCCTCCGACGGCACGGCGTACATCTTCCCCGGCAAGGGCGACGGCGGGCTCGGCGCGAAGCGCCTCGTCGGCACCGACTGGCCGAGGGCGTCGACCCTCGTCCCGTTCGGTGACATGACCGGCGACGGCGACGGCGACGGCGACAACGACGTCGTCGGCCTCGATCCCGAAGGCCGTCTCCTCCGTTACGACGGCACCGGCGAGGGAACTCTCACCGGCCGCACCCAGATCGGCGCGGGCTGGTCCGGCCACACGGTCTCCTGACACCTCGGTCCACAGGACTACCGGACGGGCCCGTACCGCAGCCTCCGCGGTACGGGCCCGCACCGGGCGACCTGTGGACGAAGACGCAGGACAACGAGGGCTGAGCCAACGTCGAAGGCCCCCGCAGCAAGCTGCGGGGGCCTTCGAGGTATTGCCCGGTGAGAGCAATGGCGGAGGATACGAGATGCGAACTCGTGAGGGGTGCCCCCAAACACGCTTTCGAAGTTCGCTTGGCGGTTCGGCGAGAACCGTACTCGCCCTGACCTGTGGTGGAGTATGGGGATGGCCTCGTCCGGACAGCTTCGGACAGGGCTGAACGAGACCAGGGCCGAGACCAGGACCGAGACCGGAGAGCCGTGCGGGCGGCCGTGAAGGGGAGCGGAAGCCGGTCAGCCGGCGAAGCGCGGGACCACCAGGCCGGACTCGTAGGCGATCACCACCGCGTGGGTCCGGTTCTGCGCGCCGAGCTTGGTCAGCACGTTTCCGACGTGGGTCTTGATCGTCTCCAGGCTCACCGTGAGGGACTCCGCGATCTCCGGATTGGAGAGCCCGGTGGCCATCAGGCGCAGTACCTCCTCCTCCCGGCCGGTCAGGGCAGCTTGCGGCAGGGCCTCCGCGGAGCCCAGCGGGCGGGCGGCGACCATGCGGCTCAGTGCGGCCGGGAAGAGGACCGCTTCGCCCGCCGCCACCACCCGTACCGCCTCGGCGATCCGGCGGACCGGGAATCGTTTGAGGAGGAAGCCGCTGGCGCCCGCGCTGAGGGCGGCGGTGACGTAGCCGTCGTTCTCGAAGGTGGTGATCACCACGATCCTCGGCGGCTCGGCCGCTTCGGCCAGCAGTTGGCGGGTGGCGTCGATCCCGTTGAGACGCGGCATCCGGACGTCCATCAGGACCACGTCCGGCCGCAGGCTCCGGGCCCGGTCGACCGCCTCGACGCCGTCGGCGGCCTCGCCGACCACCGTGATCCCCGGCTGTGCGGCGAGCAGCATGCCCAGGCCGCTGCGGGTCACCTCGTCGTCGTCCGCGATCAGGAGGGTGACGGCGGGGCCGGCCTCTGCGGGGAGGGCCATACCTCCGTCCGCGTCGGATCCACTCACGCCGACGCCCGTACCGGCAGCCGGACGGCCAGCCGCCAGTGCCCCGCCCCGTCCGGGCCGGACCGGAACTCACCGTGCAGCAGTCGGACGCGCTCGGCCAGTCCGGGCAGACCGTGGCCGGAGGTCGAGAAGGCTCCCGAGCCCGGGCCCGTCCGTGCCCCGGTCCGGTTGACCACCGTGAGGTCCAGCCCGTCCGGTCCGGCCGCCACCCGGACCTCGATCGGGCCACCCGCCCCGTGGCGCAACGCGTTCGTCAGCCCCTCCTGGAGGATCCGGTACGCCGCTCGGGAGAGCGTCCCCTGCACCCGCGCCAGTTCACCCGACAGCTCCGGTTCCACCACCGCACCCGCGTGCCGCAGGCGTTCCAGCAGTTCGGGGAGGTCGGCCAGGGTCCGGGTCGGCGCCGTCCCCGGCTCTTCCTCGCGCAGCACTCCGAGCGCGTAGTCCAGGTCCTCCAGCGCGGCCCGCGTCGATTCCTCGATGCTGCGCATGGCGGCCCGCGCCGCGGCCGGGTCGGCGGAGAGCACCTCTCCGGCCACCGCGGCCTGGATGGTGGCCGCCGTCAGCGTGTGCCCGATCGAGTCGTGCAACTCGTGGGCGATCCGGTTGCGTTCGGCCAGCAGCAGTTCCCGCTCCGCGGCCAGCGCGAGCCGCTCGGCCGCCGACGGCCCCAGCAGCCGGGGCGCCGACCACCGCAGGGCCTTCGTCACCAGTACGCAGACGGCGACCGCCAGCAGGACGCACACCGCGGCCACCACCCAGCTCCACCCGCCCGACACCCGGACCGACGTGCCGAACAGGCTCGCCCGCACCTCGCCGCCGAGCCAGTTCGCCGGCAGGGAGAGGCCCATGATGAACAGCACCCCGCTCGCCAGCGCCCCCGTCCACCCGACGGCCACGTGCAGGACCAGCCAGAGCGGGGTCCGCCAGCGGTCGAGGCCGAGCGAACCGGAGGCGCGGCGGCCGGCCACCGGATTCGGCAGCGGCACCCGCAGCAGCCGGCGTGCGGACACGACCAGCGCTCGCCGTACAGGGCGCGCCAGTCCGACCACGCCGACCAGCGCCGCCCAGACCAGCAGGACCACGACGACCTGCACGCTCTCGGGGGCGGAACGCCACGACAGCGCCGGCAGCAGGGCGAAAGGCAGCAGCGGAAGGCTCGCCAACGCGCCGCAGTAGGCGAACAGCACACCTGAGTACGTGGAGCCGCGCAGCAACAGCCGAATTCCCCTGATCATGGTCGCCAGTATCGTCGGGCAGCCCGCCGGCGGCCTCCCCCGATCGGGGGAGCGATTTCTCCTGCCTTCCCGCGATGTGGCCGAAGGGCCCCACGAGCCAGGATTCGAGCCCCGACCAGACGACTCTCCGGGAGTTCACTTATGCGTACTCAGACACGGCAGGGCCTTCGCTTCTCGATCCGGCACCAGGGCGGCCGACGGCGACGGGCCGTGTCGGCCGCGGCCGCGGTGGCCGTCGGCGTCATGACCCTGGGCGTCCTCGCCCCGCCCGCCGCCTTCGGTTCCGCCGATTCCACCGACTCCGCCGTCGCCGCCTCCGCTGCTGCCGCCAGGCCGAACGCCGTCCAGCAGGCCCTGAACACGCTGGTGCGCGATGTCGGGATGCCCGCCGCGCTGGCGAGCGTCAAGGGCCGTGACGGCCGCAACCGGACCTACACCGCAGGGGTCGGCGACCTGGCCACCGGCTCGAAAGTGCCCAGGGACGGTCAGGTGAGGATCGGCAGCAACACCAAGTCGTTCACGGCGGTCGTGGTGCTCCAGCTCGTCGCGGAGCGGAGGATAAGCCTTGACGCCGATGTCGACACCTACCTGCCCGGCCTCGTACGCGGGGAGGGGATCGACGGGAACGGCATCACCGTCCGCCACCTCCTCCAGCACACCAGCGGACTCCCGGAGTACGGCATCCACCTCGACGACGCCAAGATCAGGAACTGGTACTTCGAGCCCCGCGAGCTGCTCGACCTCGCCCTCGAACACAAGGCCGACGCGGAACCGGGGAAGACCTGGGGGTACAGCAACACCAACTACGTCCTGGCCGGCCTGATCGTCCAGAGGGTCACCGGCCGCCCCCTCGCCGAGGAGATCGACCGGCGCATCATCAAGCGCGTCGGGCTGCGCCACACGTACTTCCCCACTCCCGGCGACATGACCATCCGAGAGCGGCACCCGCGTGGCTACCACCGCAGCCCGGTGGACGGACCGCTGCGCGACTTCACGGAGATGGACCCCTCCGCAGGCTGGGCCGCAGGCCAGTTGATCTCCACCAACTCCGATCTCAACCGCTTCTTCACCGCGCTCCTGGCCGGCCGCCTCCTCCCGGCGGCCCAGCTCGCCGAGATGCGCGAGACCGTCCCCGCCGGGACCTCCGGCATGCGCTACGGGCTGGGACTCACCAGCAGGCCGCTGTCGTGCGGCGGCGTCTACTGGGGCCACGGCGGTGACATCGCGGGGTACGAGACGCGTGGCGGGGTCACCGACGACGGCCGCGCCGCCAACGTCGCGGTCACCAGCATCCCGACGGACGAGGCGGCCGCGCGGCACGTGACCGACGCCGTGGACAAGGCCCTGTGCGGCTGAACACGCAACCGGCAATCCGAACGACGAACCAACGATTCCTCAGGAGTTGACCCATGCGTGGACAGAAGCGGCGAGTATTCCGCCCGACGAGCCGCCGGTACGGCATGCGGCGACAGGGCCTGCCCGCCGCGGTCGCGGCGACGATCGGCATCATGACGCTGGGCGCCCTGGTCCCGCCCGCCGCCTCGGCTGCCGCCGCCAGGCCGGACGCCGTCCAGCAGAGCCTGAACGCGCTGGTGCGCGACAGCGGGACGCCCGCCGCACTGGCGAGCGTCAAGGGCCGTGACGGCCGCAACCGGACCTACACCGCAGGGGTCGGCGACCTGGCCACCGGCTCGAAAGTGCCCAGGGACGGTCAGGTGAGGATCGGCAGCAACACCAAGTCGTTCACGGCGGTCGTGGTGCTCCAGCTCGTCGCGGAGCGGAGGATAAGCCTTGACGCCGATGTCGACACCTACCTGCCCGGCCTCGTACGCGGGGAGGGGATCGACGGGAACGGCATCACCGTCCGCCACCTCCTCCAGCACACCAGCGGACTCCCCGAGTACAGCAAACACCTCGGGGACGACGTCCGGTACTACGCCCCCCGTGAACTGCTCGCCACAGCCCTCCGCCACCCGGCCGAGTTCGACCCCGGGAAGAGCTGGAAGTACAGCAACACCAACTACGTGCTCGCCGGCCTGATCGTCCAGAAGGTCACCGGCCGCCCCCTCGCCGAGGAGATCGACCGGCGCATCATCAAGCGCGTCGGGCTGCGCCACACCTACTTTCCCGCTCCCGGCGACGCGAGCATCCGAGAGCCTCACCCCCACGGCTACTACCAGGAATCGGCGGAGACGCCGCTGCGCGACATCACGGAGATCGACCCTTCCTGGGGTTGGGCGGCAGGACAGATGATCTCCACCAACTCCGACCTCGACCGCTTCTTCACCGCGCTCCTGACCGGCCGCCTCCTCCCGCCGGCCCAGCTCGCCCAGATGCGCTCCACCGTCCCGGCCGAAGCGACCTTCGGCCCGGGCGCCCGCTACGGACTGGGACTCGTCAGCAGGCCGCTGCCGTGCGGCGGCCTGGCCTGGGGCCACGGCGGCAGCTTTCCGGGGTACGAGACCCGTGGCGGCGCCACCGACGACGGCCGCGCCACCAATGTCGCGGTCACCACTCAGCTCACCGGCGAGGCGGCGCGGAGAACTCTCGAACGCGCCGTGGACACCGCCTTGTGCCGCTGAACCCGCCGGGGCGTTTCGTGTCCGCGGGTCCGAAATGACGTCGGGCCCACGGACACGTCCGTTCACAGCCGCCGCCACCCCACCCGGTGCCAGTACCGCGAGCAGTGCGTCCGCCGCGGTACCCATGGCGCCGCCCGGTGGGTTCGGCGTGCGCCGCGCCGCTTCGGATGCGGCCGCGCGGTTGTGGCTCGGCGCTCAGCCGGCGCCGTGATGCGTGGGCGCCGCTCGGGCACTCCCCGGTTACCGCTGCCCGTATGGCCATGAGCATGCCCACGGGATACGGGCGATCGCGGGAGCGACGCGGGCGCCGGAGGCAATGACCGAGGCTCGGCAGAGGCCTGGCTGATGGTCGTGGGGTCGGCCGGTCCGGGTTCACCCACTCCAGGCCCGGTCGCCGGCACCGCTGGGGTTCCTCGCTGGACCGGGAAGCCGGTGCGGCGAGGTCAGGGTGCGCTGTAGAGGACTGTCCTGCCGGTGACCGCGATCCCGGTCTTCTCGCCGGGGCGCACCCCTACCGGCCCGGAGACCCGGACCGACACCGGGGTGTCGAGCCCGGGAACCGCGACGACGACCATCGCGTCGTGGCCGTAGAAGTGCACGTCCACCACCGTGCCCGGGGGGCGGTCCACGCCCGCCTCGGTCAGCGTGAGCTGTTCCGGGCGCAGGACGACCGTCCCGGTGCCGCCGCTGACGGTGGAGTCCGTGGAGTCCTTCCCGGTGCCGACCGCGCCGCTGTGCGCCGCCAGCGGGACCGGGCCCAGCGCGGTGAGGGCCGTGGCGCCCTCGACGGTACCGGGCAGGAGGACGGCGTCGCCGACGAAGCCGGCCACCCAGGGGTCCGCCGGGCTCCGGTAGACCTCCTCGGGGGCCGCGCACTGGGCGACCCGGCCCGCCCGCACCACCGCGACCAGGTCGGCGGTGGAGAGCGCCTCCTGCTGGTCGTGGGTGACCAGCACGCCCGTGGCGCCCGTGGCCCGCAGTGCGGCGCGCACATCGGCGCGCACGCCCGCGCGCAGGGCGCTGTCGAGGGCGTTGAAGGGCTCGTCGAGCAGGACGAGCCCGGGTTCGGGGGCCAGTGCGCGGGCCAGGGCGATGCGTTGCTGCTGGCCGCCGGACAGCTCGTGCGGCATCCGGTTCCCGTACCCGGGCAGGCCCACCAGCTCGAGCATCTCCTCGGTGCGCCTGCGGCGCTCGGCCACGGGGACACCCGGCAGACCGAAGGCCACGTTGCGGGCCACGTTCAAGTGCGGGAACAGGGCGCCTTCCTGGGGCACGATCCCGATCCGGCGGCGCTCGGGCGGCAGGTGGACGCCGGGGCCCGCGACGACCTGGCCGCCCAACTCGACCGTGCCGCCGTCGGCGCGCAGGAAGCCGGCGAGGATCCGCAGCATGGTGGTCTTGCCGCAGCCGGAGGGGCCCAGGACAGCGGCCAGCCGGCCGTCCGGCACGGTGAGGTCCAGACCGTCGAGCACCCGCGTCGCGTCGTCGTAGGACTTGATGAGCCCGGTGATCCGCAGGTCGGTCATGTGCGGTGCCTTCCGAGGAGGTACGAGGGGACGGCGGCGATCAGGATCAGGACGGCGGCGTACGGTGCGGCGGCCGCGAAGGAACCGGTGCCGGTCTCCGTCCACAGCCGGGTGGCGAGGGTTTCCATGCCGGTGGGCCGCAGCAGCAGGGTGGCGGGCAGCTCTTTCATGCAGACGACGAAGGTGAGTGCGGCACCGGCCGCGACTCCGGGGGCGGCGAGCGGCACGGTGACCTCGCGCAGGACGCTCAGCGGGCCACGTCCGAGCGAGCGGGCCACGTCCTCGAGGACGGGGGGCGACTGGAGGACGGCGGCCCGGGTGGCGGCCACGGCGACGGGCAGGAACAGCACCGCGTAGGCGGCGACGAGCAGCGGTAGCTGCTGGTAGAGCGGGTACGCGTAGCGGACGGCGAGGAAGACCATCGCGAGTGCGACGGTGATGCCGGGCACGGCGTGTCCGGCGTATGTGGCCTGCTCCAGAAGGTGCGCGGCACGCCCCCGGTGGCGGGCGGCGAGGATGCCGACGGGCAGGGCGAGGAGGGTGGTGACCGCGGCGCCCAGCGCGGCGACGCCCAGGGTGGTCCCGGCCGTTTCGAGGAGCATGCCGGGTTCCCAGGTGCCGGAATTGCCGACGGCCAGCCAGTAGACGAGGGTGCCGACGGGGAAGGCCACTCCGGCAGCCGCGACGAGAGAGCACCAGCCGAGGGCGGGCCAGGTGAATCCGCCCAGTTGGGCCGGGAGGGCGGGCCTGGGTGCGCCCCCGCCGGTGCGGGCGTGTCCGGCGCGGCCCCGGGTGCGGGCCTCGGCGGACACGAGCAGCACGGTCATCACGACGAGTACCACGCTGAGCGCGGCGGCGGGCGTGCGGTCGAAGCTGGCCTTGTACGAGGTGTGGATGGCCCTGGTGAACGTCTCGTACCGCATGATCGAGACCGCGCCGAAGTCGGAGAGCACGTACAGGGCGACGAGCAGTCCGCCACCGGCCGCGGCGGGGCGCAGCTGCGGCAGCGTGACGCGGAGGAAGGTACGCGTCGGGCCGTGCCCGAGGGATCGGGCGGCCTCTTCCTGGGCGGGATCGATACCGCGCAGGGCGGCGGCCACGGGCAGGTACACGTACGGGTAGCTGACCAGAGTGAGGGCGAACGCGGCACCCGTGAAACCGGCGAGGTCGGGATCGGCGGAGATCCAGGCGAAGGCCGCGACGTAGCTGGGCACGGCGAGCGGCAGGGTGGCCAGCACGGACCACGCGCGGGCGCCGGGCAGCGCGGTGCGGACCGTCAGCCAGGCCAGCGAGATGCCCAGGACCAGACAGGCGGTGACGACGACGACGGTCAGCCCCAGGCTGCGGGCGAGCAGTTCGACGGTCCGCTCGTGGGCGACAACGTTCCAGGCGTATCCGGGGCCGCGCTCCAGCGCCCGTACACCCAGGTAGATCAGCGGCAGCAGGGCCACGACCGCGGCCAACGACGCCGAGCCGATGAGGAGAAGAGGAGGCCGCTGCCGGGCACGCCCGCGCCCTGACGACGCGTCGGCGTCGTCAGGGCGCGGGGTGGTACCGGCGGGCGCCGACCGGTTCGGGTGGACCGGCGTCCCCGATGTGCTCATGCTTCTCAGACCATTCCGGCTTCCTGGATCATCTCCAGTGTCACCTTGAGCGATTCCAGCTTGCTCAGGTCGATGGCGGGGGCGTCGATGGAGCTCAGGGGCGGAAGGTTCTCGACCTTGCTGGTGACGCCCGCGGCCAGCGGGTACTCCTTGGTCTCGTCGGCGAAGTAGGTCTGCGCCTCCGCGGAGAGCAGGAACCCGACGGCCTTCTGGGCGGCTGTGCTCTGGTCGCTGCCCTTGAGGACGCCGACGCCGGCGACGTTGACGAGCGCGCCCGGGTCGCCCTTGGTCGGGAAGTGCAGCTTGGCCTTGACCTTGGCCACGCCTTCCTCGGCGACCTTCTCGTACCAGTAGTAGTGGTTGATCAGGCCGAGCTCGGCCTTGCCGTCGTTGACGGCGTTGAGGACGGCGCCGTTCTTCTCGTACACCTGGGGGTCGTTGGCCTTGAAGTCCTTGAGCCAGGTGCGGGTGGCGTCGTCGCCCTCAAGGACGCGCATGCCGGTGACGAACGCCTGGAAGGAGGCATTGGTCGGTGCGTAGGCGACCTTGCCCTTCCACTCGGGGCCGGTCAGCTCGTGCACGCTGTCCGGGGCCTTGGCGACCTTGTCCGGGGCGTACGCGATGACGCGGGCGCGGCCGGAGACGCCGACCCAGGTGCCGTCCTCGGCGCGGAACGCCTTGTCGACCTTGTCCAGGGACTCCCTCGGCAGGGCCGCCAGGCGGCCCTCCTTGGTGAGCGCGCCGAGAGCACCGGCGTCCTGGGAGAGGAACAGGCCGGCCTTGCTCCTGTCGCCCTCCTCCAACAACTGCGCGGCGAGTTCGGCGCTGTCGCCGTAGCGAACCTCGACCTTGGTGCCGGTGGCGGCTTCCAGCTTCCTGAGCAGTGGGTCGATCAGCTCCTCGTTGCGGCCGGAGTAGATGACGAGGGTTCCGTTCTTCTCCTCGGCATTCGTGCCCGCAGCAGCGCCCTTCTCCTCGCCACTGCCGCAGGCGGCGACGAGCGGCGCGAGCAGGGCGCCTACGGCGAGGGTGGTGAAGCGACGAGGGGCGGGGCTTCGCATGGCATGCCTTCCTGGTTCCTGTGAGCCCCCTATGAATAAGGTGTGCCTAACCTAAGCGTCAAGGGCTATGTCCCCTCCGGGGCTACTTGACACCGGGTTGTGATGCGGGAGCCGGGCCGGAAACGCGAGTGCCCCAAGAGTTCGCCGCGGCAGCGTCGAGGCCCCTGGCCTGACGAGCCCGGATCCCAGCCTCCGGCCACAATGAGGCCGCCCGCTGCCTTCGCGTTTGCCGGTGACCAGGAGGTCATGGTGGGCGCGCACCGTCTCACAAGCAGGAACATCCTCAAGTCCGCCGGCGGCCTCTCGGCTGTGATGGTCCTGGGCCGGCGGTGTCTCCACCAGGCCCGGGTCAGCGCGGACAACCCGATCGAGCGGCTCAGGAACTACCGGGGCAAGCGGATCCTCATGGCCGCCGGCACCAGCCCCGAGCTGACCTTCTGGGACACGTTCAACGAGGTCGGCGTGCTCGAAACCCAGCGGGAGTTCCGCGGCCTCCTCGACGGGGCGGGCGTCCAGCACGACTCGCACAAGAGGGCCGGAGGCCACACGGTCGACCCCCGGTTCTGCGACCAGGACCTCAAGGACATCATCGGCCGCCTCCACAAGGCGCGGCCAGGCGGCGGCATGATGCCCGGCACACCGCTGCCACAGTTCTGCTCGTCCTCGGCGTACCCGAGCGGGTCGTGATGCAGATCATGGGCTGGCCGTCCACGGCGATGGCGGCCCGGTACCAGCACGTGACGGGTGGCATCCTCGCCGACGTCGCGCAGCGGCTCGGAGGGCTCATCCGGGAAGTGGCCAACGACGCTGACGACAGCAGCACGGAGGGCTCCGACGAGTCTCGTTGAGACTGCAGATGAGACTACGAACGCCGAAGGGCCCCACCGCGAACGGTGGGGCCCTTCAACGTATCGCCCGGTGAGAGCAATGGCGGAGGATACGAGATTCGAACTCGTGAGGGGTTGCCCCCAACGCGCTTTCCACATGTACGCCTGGGGGGCCGGGGGCGTACGGGAGCGTCCTGACCTGCGGTGTAGCTGGTCCGGGCGGGGGTTCTGAACGGTGCTGTACTCCGGTGAACGCAACCAGAACTGCAACCACGGAAGTGGAGCAACGTGAGTGTGTCCCGCTTCTGCTCGTGGTTCCTGGTCAGCGGGGAACCGCCTCCTCACTCCCCGTTCTGGGACCAGGCCGCGGTGAGCGCGGTGACCGGGTCACTGTCGGCCGGTGCCGCGGGCCACCATTCGCCGTCGTCGTCCTGGAGGTAGGGGTACCAGCGGGCGTCGGGGCCCAGACGCAGTTGGATGCCGTGGTGGGTGAGGGTGAGGCGGTTGCGCCAGGCTCTGAGGTGTACGGGGGAGTCGGTCATCTCGGCGAGGGCCGCGTCCAGGGCGGTACGGGCGGTCTTCATCACCGTCGGGTCGGGGGCGTAGGGCTGTTCGGCGACGGCGATGCCCGTGGGGCCGCCGTGGCGCCAGGCGCGGGTGAGGCGTGCGAAGGCAGTGGGTTTGGCGTGGGTGTTCTGGATCAGGTGGTGGAACCACTCGGGTCCGGGGTTGCTTGCGGCGATGCGGACGGCGTCCTGGTGCTGGGTCAGGTGCAGGTCGGCGGTGTCGCCCGCGAGTAGCCGGGCGGCGCGCGCGGTGACGTCGGCCATGAGGCGTTCCAGGTCCGCGGCGGCCAGGCCGGTGCCGGACGGCGGGGCGACGGGCAGTGCTGTGGTGTGGGCGGCGGGTTCCGGGAGTTCGGGCAGTTCGGGGGGCTCTTCGGCCCAGTGGGCGTACGCGGCAGCGGCCGGGACACCGGCCGGTGCCGGTGGGGCGGCGGTCTCCTGCGCTGCCGTACGGCGTGCGCGCAGCTGGGCGAAGACCTCCTCGCGACCGCGGCCGCGCAGCGCGAAGAGCACGAACGGGTCGGTGTCGATGGTGGCGGCGATGGCGTAGCAGAGCGCGGCGGCGTGCTTGCAGGGGTATCCCCAGTCGGGGCAGGAGCACTCCGGATCGAGCTCGGTGGGCAGTGGGAGCAGAGGGACGCCTGCGTGCCGGGCGTCGTCCACGAGTTCGGCGGGCATCTCGTCGTCGAGAAGTGCTGCGAGATGTCCGGCGCGGGCCGCGATCGTGTCGAGCAGGGTGTCCCACTGGGGGTCGGTGAGGACGGGCAGGTGGACCGAGGAGCGGTACGGGCGCGGGCGGCTGCCCTGGACAGCGGCATCGACCTTGCCCGGAGCGACCGTGACCGGGCCGACCATGCCTTTGCGGGCGTAGGTGCGTCCGCGCGAGAGCCGTCCGGCGTCCAGGGTGGAGTCCTCCAGGGCGGCCACCCATGCCTGGCCCCACCAGGTCGCGGCGAAGGCTCTTCCCCGGGCTCTCGACTGCGCTCGACCAGGGGATACCCCATCGCCGCGGGCGGGCGCACGGCGCGGGCCGGGGACGGCGGGGCTCATGACTGCCTTCCCAGGGCGACGAGTTCGGCGAGGTCGGCGTCGGACAGTTCGGTCAGGGCTGCCTCGCCGGAGCCGACGACGGCGTCGGCGAGGGCGCGCTTGGCTTCGAGCAGCTTCGCTACCTTGTCCTCCACGGTTCCCTCCGCGAGGAGCTTGTGCACCTGGACGGGTTTGTCCTGGCCGATGCGGTAGGCGCGGTCGGTGGCCTGGTCCTCGACGGCCGGGTTCCACCAGCGGTCGTAGTGCACGACGTGAGTGGCGCGGGTGAGATTGAGTCCGGTGCCCGCCGCCTTCAACGACAGCAGGAACACCGGCACTTCACCGCGCTGGAAGCGGTCCACCATCTCCTCGCGCCGTGCGACGGGGGTGGCACCGTGCAGGAGGAGAGTGGGGACGCCGCGCTCGGCGAGATGCCTCTCCAGCAGAGCCGCCATCTGTCGGTACTGCGTGAAGACCAGCACGGATTCACCTTCGGAGGTGATGGTGTCGAGAAGTTCGTCGAGCAGGTCGAGCTTGCCGGAGCGGCCCCGCAGGGGAGTGGACCGGCGCAGGCTGTGCTCTTTCACATACTGGGCGGGGTGGTTGCAGATCTGCTTCAGCGCGGTGAGCAGCTTGAGTACCAGACCGCGTCGGGCGATGCCCTCCGACTCCGCGATCTTCGCTATGGTCTCGCGGACCTGTGCCTCGTACAGGCTGGTCTGCTCGGCCGTCAGTGGGACGACGTGGTCGGTCTCGGTCTTGGCCGGCAGTTCGGGCGCGATGCCGGGGTCGGACTTCTTGCGTCGCAACAGGAAGGGACGTACGAGACGGGTCAGGCGCTCGGCTGCCTCGGGATCCTCGCCCGCCTCGATGGCGCGGGCATGCCGGTCACGGAAGGCGGTGAGTGAGCCGAGGAGCCCGGGGGTGGTCCAGTCGAGCAGTGCCCACAGCTCGGAGAGGTTGTTCTCCACGGGGGTGCCGGTGAGAGCGACGCGGGCGCGGGCGGGCAGGGCACGCAGTTCGCGGGCGGTGACGGCGTAGGGGTTCTTGACGTGCTGGGCCTCGTCGGCGGCCACCAGCGACCAGTCTGTCTCGGCAAGCACTTCGCGGTCGCGGCGCAGCACCCCGTAGGTGACCAGGACGATCTCGTCGCCGGCCAGGTCCTTGAGGTGGCGGTCGCCGCCGTGGTAACGGCGTACGGGGGTGAGCGGTGCGAATCTGGCGGCCTCGCGCTGCCAGTTGCCGAGCAGGGAGGCCGGGCAGACGACAAGGGTGGGGCCCGTGGTGGTGGGGTCGCTCTGGCGGTGCAGGTGCAGAGCGAGCAAGGTGATGGTCTTGCCCAGGCCCATGTCGTCGGCGAGACAGCCGCCGAGGCCGAGTGCGCACATCTCGGCCAGCCAGGCCAGGCCCCGTTTCTGGTACTCGCGCAACGTGGCCTTGAGGGCGGCGGGCTGGGGCACGAGGGTGCGGGACTCGGGGTTGCGGATACGAGTGACCAAGTCGCCGAGCGCACCGACCGCCGTACAGGGGACCCGGTCACCGTCCCGCTCGGCCTCGCCGGTCAGCGCGGCGCCCAACGCCTCCATAGGCGTGAGCGGTTCCATCCGGCGGCGCTTGGCGCGGGCCACCAGCTTCGGGTCGGCGACCACCCACTGGTCGCGAAGCCGGACGAGGGGACGGCGTGACTCCGCGAGAGCATCCATCTCGGCCTCGGTGAGCGGCTCGCCGCCGAGGGAGACCTGCCAGCGGAAGTCGAGGAGGGCCTCGGTGTCCAGCAGGCCGCCCGCGGCGGAACCGGGGGCGGTGGGCTGCCCGATCTCCGCGGTCGCGGTGAGCGCCTTGACCAGGTCGCGCGGCCAGTGCACGTCGACACCGGCCGCGCGCAGCTCGTTCGTGGTGTCCCCAAGGAGATCGAAGGCTTCGTCGTCGGTCAACCGGAGCTGATCGGGAGCGGCATCGTTGAGCAGCCTCCGCAGTGGGGGCCAGGCGCGGGCGCCGCGGCGCAGGGCAAGGAGGGTCTCGGTCTCGGCGCGTGGGCCGAGCAGCCGCTCCACTTCGGTCGGCTCGCTCCAGAGTCGTGCGGCCTCGATGACGAGCGCCCGGTCCGCCTCGGTGTGCAGTTGCAGGACGGCCCGGAACTGCCGTCGGCGTCCTTCGGGTACGTCGACGCGCAGGGAGACACTGACCTCGGCGGTGAGCGCCGCCTGGGTTTCCTCGGCCCACTCACGCAAGGTGGGCACGGCGCGGGTCTCGCGCCAGGCGTACGGCACCGCTCCCATGGCGAGCGGAGCGGCCGGAGCACGGACCAGATCATCGGCGACCGCGTCGCAGAACTGGCGTACCAGCGCGGTCGGTTCGGCGATCCGCACCGGAGCAGGGCCAGGCTCGGGCAGGCAGTGGGCGTGTGGCGGGAAGGCGGCGGCCAGGGCGTCCAGCGTCTGGCGCTGGGCGGCGGTGCAAGGACCCACCCGCCAGGTGTCGTAACCGGCGGGGGTGAGGGCTGGGTGGAGGCGGCCGTCGGCAAGCAGCCGCAGCGCGAAGCGAGTGGCGGCCTGCCAGGCGGCGCCGGAGGGATGCGTCGGCTCCGCATTGGCCAGGGCGGAGACAGCGACGGCGACAGGCAGCGCGTAACCCTCGACCCTGCGTCGCCTGACCGAGCGGCCGTGCGGCAGGACCAGCTCCACCGCCTCGGTCTCAAGGCCGGTGAGCGCCATACTGTTTCCGGCTGCTGCCCCGGTCGGCTTCCACAGCAGCAGCCGCCCAAGGCGGGCGGGCTCACCGGGCAAGAACACCGCCGCCCAGCCTTCGCCGAGCAACTCCCTCACGAAGGCGGATGTTTCCTGCCGGGCCAGCGGCGGTGCGCTCCTCGCGCCCGTACTCGGCTCTCGTACGACGACTCGTGCCACTCTCTTCCGCCCTGTCGCTTGCCGGGCCCTCCCTTGGGCCGCTCACTACCGAACCCCACCAGGCAACGTCACACGCCGGCAACCGCGAGCCTTGGCTTGACTGCTGGCGACGGGCGCCAAACGGATACGCCGCTGCTGAACAGACCGGTCCTCAATCGTACGATGCAGCGCTACGGTGAGGCCATGAGCACCTGGACCCCAGCCGTGCTGGAGGCGTTGATCGAAGAAGCCACCGTCGACGCCTACGGCGAGGATGAGCAGATCACCGGCTTCTTCACGATGATCGAGGAGAGCCTTGCCGTGCCGTTCACCACGACTGTTCTCGGTGTCGAGGTGAGCGTGGTCGGTGTCGATCTGGCCGAGGACGGACGCGTGGTCGCACGCTGCGCCCGGGGGGCGGTCCGTCAGGGCATCGGAATCCTGGACCTGCCGCTGCCGGAACCCGCCCCCGAGGGCACGCAATGGATCGAGGCATACCGCCACTGGGCCCGCTGAACTGGCGTGTCGTGCAAATCTGCGTGGATTCGCCGATACCCGAGTCGCAGGAGCAGCTTGGGGACGGTCGACCACCGTTATTCGACCTCGGCGTCTGGATCGAGTGCCTCCTCCTCAACCGCGAGGTAGGTGTCTGAGGTCGCCGCCTCCAGGAATCCCTCCTCTCCGGGGACGGCAAGGCGCGGAGCCAGGTCGATGAGGTGAACCCAGGAGCCGCGGCCCCCCATCGTGAAACCAGCACGTACGGAACGGAGTTGGTCGTCACGCTGTTCCTCTCGAACTCTGCGTGCGTACTCCTGAACCTCGGCGATCCTCTCCTCATGCGCGCGATCGTTCATCTGTCGTTCGCGCCACCGCGCGACCGTGCCGTCCGGGCGCTGAACTGCGCGGGGTAGTTGCTCCATATATCCGGGCTGCTCTTCCCGGACCCGTGTGATGACGCGACGCTCTGCGTAGGCCAGCGCACGGCACGCGCCGTACAGGCGGCGGGACATCCCGAGCATGAGACCTGTTCCCGGTATTCGTCCCGCCAGCATTTCCAGGCCGTTCCGTTGCCTGATGGCCTCGTCCCCGGCACCTGGTGCGACGTGGCGGCGCAGCTCGGTCGTCGCTCCGTCGCTCTCAAGCAATCGGATCGGGTCCCTCCGCGCTGCTGCTGCCCCTTCCTCGGGCCTGCCGACAGCCGTGATGCGCAACCCGCCCCGGGGCAACGATGTCAGCGCGAGATTGGTCAGCATGCGCGACCTAGCGAGCTCCAGGAGTGCCTCGTCGTCCTGGTCTAGCGTTTCCGCGTCCACGCTGTCAGAGGTGCCACTGCCAACCGGCGGAGTGTCCTCCACATCAATCATCATGAAGAGACGCCGCTCCAAGCTGGTCCCGCACAGCACCTTCTGGTGCGGAACGGGCACGAGGGCACCGACGTCCAGTTGCTTGGCTCCCTTGACCCTGGGACGCAGGCCGAGCCGACGGCTCCCTTTCGCCTCGACCAGCCAGAGCTCGGACGTGACTGGGTGTGTGCCGAACAGGTCTGGCAGGCTGGGCGTCTTGGCCCAGCCGGGCGCCGCGCCCTGTGGTGTTGCGCTCTCGGCGTGTGTGGTGGGACCGAGCCCCATCTTCTGGCAGGCCCACTCGGCCATCGTCATGCCGACGTGGTAGCCGAAGGCGGTACGAGTCGAACTCTCCGTTCCGTGGGAGTAGACAACGCTGGGCACGACCTCGCTCCCGGCACGGACGAGGTAGGCGGAGAGGGGGTACCGGCGTGCCATGATTCGCGGCGTGCGAGACGGGGGGTGGCGGCGATCCAGGGGCCGATGTCCCGCCCTACCGTGGTCGTGGCGTCCAGAAGGGCACGCCACGTCGTCCTGACCAGATATGCGCCGTCTGCAGGGATACCAGTGCCCTTGGGCCAAGGCTGGTGGGCCGAAGCTACCTCCACGGGGGAAGGTCGTGGCGCTGGGGCCAGAGGAGAGCTGCGGTGGAGGAACACGGGGACGTCAAAGGCGTCGGGCGCGGATATCGGGGTATCTGCGGTCCCCGCCCAGGCAGGCGGCTTCATGCGCTCACTGTGCCACCGGCTCGCGCGGCTGCGCGGGGCGGGTGCCGAGAGAGGCCAGCGGTTGTGACGGCTGTCGAGAAGGACTTGCTGCTGTGAGCACATGGTCCGGACGTCATGTTCGGCATGCCAGAGGCGACTCGGCAAGCGAGCTGCAGGGCCGGAATTGAAGCTCCCCCTTTGACCTGGACAGCCTGATACTGGGACGGAAGGTCCCGGAGGAAGCAGTCACAGGTAGTGAGCGTGAACAGCGACATGAGCAACCGGTACACGGCGGAGTTCAAGCGGGATGCCGTCGCGCTGGCGCTGTCGTCGGACAAGACGGTGACCGAGGTCGCACGGGACCTGGGGGTGAGCCCGGAGGGACTGCGTGGCTGGGTCAAGCAGGCCAGGACCGACCGGGGCGAGGGGCCTGCCGGGGCTCTGACCAGCGTCGAGCGGGAAGAACTCACTCAGTTGCGGCGCAAGGTCCGTGAGCTGGAGAAGGCGGTCGTCATTCTGGGAAAAGCGACCGCCTTCTTCGCGCAGGACAAGATGAGGTAGACACCGCCTCGCGGTGCCGCTTCATCGACGCGGAGAAGGCATCGGACGACAATCCTGCAGGTCATAGCGTTGCACTGCTGTGTCGCGCACGGGAAGTGCCGCGCTCTACCTACTACGCGCACCAGGCGGCCGCGTCGGCGCGCCGGGCCGCACGGCGCGAGGAGGAACGCCTGGTGGACGAGATCCGGGTGTTCCACGCCGGGTCGCGCGGTGCCTACGGGGATCCGCGGATCCACGCCGCTCTGCGGCGGGCGGGGCGGGCGGTGAACGGCAAGAAGGTCGAGCGGCTGATGCGCAAGCACCGGATCGTCGGGATCACTCGCCGCCGGCGTCGGGGCACGAGCCGGCAGGCGAAGCAGTCGGTGTTCGCCGCCGACCTGATCGGTCGGGACTTCGCCGCACCCCGCTCCGGGATGCGGCTGGACGGTGACATGGCCGAACTCGTCACGCTGGTGGGAAAGTTGTATCTGGCGACGTGTATCGATCCCGCGACACGGGAGGTGATCGGCCGGGCAATGGCCAGCCTCCATCGCGCCGAGCTGCCGGTCGCTGCTCTGCGGATGGCAGCCGGACGGGGTGACCTGGAGGAAGGTTGCATCTTGCATACCGACCGTGGCAGCGAATACACGAGTGACGAATTCCGCACAGCGATAAGCAAGTTGCGCATGAGACAGTCAATGGGACGTGTCGGCTGCGTCGCTGGGGACCATGAAGCTGAACCTCCGGGTGGATGCGGATCCATTGCTGCGCGAGGGTGGGGGCTCCTGATGCTATGACGCTGTTGTGTCCGGCCGAGGCCCCGCAGCATGTCCGCGCAAGCCATCTGCAACCAAAACTGCAACCACGGAACGACGGACAGAGTTCGGACGGTCGTGGTCGAGTCAGGGCGGCTCGGCCTGTCGGCCCTGCGCGGGCGGAATGCTTGGCGGAGTCGTAATACGCGTCATACACTTCTGGTATGCCGAAGACGAGAATCAGCATCAGCCTGGACAGTGAGCATGCCGAGCGCATTCGGATCCACGCGGAGCGGGCTGGAATGGATGTGTCCGCCTACCTCGTCAACGCTGCGACCCGGCAGATGGCCGAGGCGGAAGCGGCGGAGGCTCAGTTCGCCCGACTTGACGCGGTGATCGCGGCAGCTGAGGCGGAGGCTGCCGCACTGGCCCCGCTGCCTGAAGTCGCCGACGACGACCTCACGGAGCAGGAGCGGCAGGAGGTGCAGGAGGCTATGGGGCTCATCTATGGTGCCGAGGGTCCTGCTACCCGATCCGGTAACGCGGCGTGACTGTCCGGGTGCCGGTCTACGACACCGGCATGCTGATCGCGCTCGCGGACCGCAAGGCGAAGGCGGTGCGTCTGCACGCCGGCCTCCGGGAGACACCGCATCGGGCGCTCGTGCTCGGACCGGTACTCGCGCAAGTCTGGCGGCCCAGACCCGTTACGGTGCATGCCCTGGCCGGGGTGATGAAGGATTGCACGGTGCCTCAGGCTCGTAGTTCGGTCCCGGCCATGCGCCCTACCAGCGTGGGGCAGACGGCATGCATAATGTGCGCCACCGGTCCGGACATCACCGAATGGCAACGCATCGGAAGCGCACTCGGTTCGGCAGAGTTGCCCCCGAAGAAGCGGCCGGACGCTGTGGATGCCCTGGTGGCTCTCACAGCCGCCCGGCACGGCAGTGCTGTGGTCTTCACCAGTGATCCGGCGGACCTCGACGCCTATCTCAAGGCGCTGGATGCCCAGGACGTGCACGTGGTGCAGATCTGAGCACCGGTCGACAGCTGGTCAACGTCGATGGCCCCCGCAGCGAGCTGCGGGGGCCATCGACGTATTGCCCGGTGAGAGCAATGGCGGAGGATACGAGATTCGAACTCGTGAGGGGTTGCCCCCAACACGCTTTCCAAATGTTCGTCATCGGGTCCGGGCGGGTTCGCCCGCGTCCTGAGCTGTGACGGAGCATGGCCGGTCAACCTGGGCGGACCACCGCGAACGAAGGTGAATGCAACCCCAACTGCAACCCTCCCGTGGCCCGGTTAACCTCTGTCGTCATCGGCCTTGCGGCCGATTCGGCAGAGCCGCGCTCAACCCGCTCTTTCAAGGGGCGAGGCCGTTTCCCTCCGCGCGAAGGCGCAGCGTACAGCCGCACGAGCCCTCGGCAGGAGGTACTTCCGCCCCACCCCTCACCGACCAACGCCGGGCTGCTGTCCTGGTGAGCACATGGTGACTACTCCGGCTTAGCGAGAGCGAGGAGGGACTCCCACGAGTTGCTGGCATTCCTGATCACGCTCTCCGTCGCGAAGATGTAGCGCCAGATACCAAATCTGCCGTCGTCGCGTACAAAGCGCGCCCAATCCTCTGCGGCCCGTTTCTTTTCCAGCACCTCGGCGTCGCCGGCCCGGTCGTTGGCCTTACCCTCGACAACCCAGTACGTGCCTTCCGTATCGAGGACGATGAAGTCTGGGTAATATTTCTTGCCATTGTCCCGCTCGATCCATACCGGGCTGTGGTCGTAGTTACGCAACCACCATTCCACGCTCGGACTGCCATCAAAGAGGTGCGCCAGCGTGTATTCGGTGCTGCCAGCATCAAACCGCGCAACCGGCTCGACGGAGTGCTCCCACCCCTCGTACCACCTATCTTTGCGGAACTTCTCCCATTTGCTCACGACATTCGAAGGCATCGGCGGCGGTGGAACGGCCGGAACATCAACTGGCCTGAATGCGAACTGGGGCTGGAGCTTTCGGTTGTCGTAGGCAGCCTTCACCAGCTTGCCCAGTGCCGTGGCGGCCTGCCGTGCTCTCAACTCTCCCCAGTCGTGGTCCATGTCCTCCGAGGCGACACCTGCCCCAGCAAGGAACTCACGAACCACACGTTCAGCTGCACGGGATTCAGCGAGGGTCTCTTCGACGTGCCCGATGTTCCAGATCCGGTCGTAGAGGTCCCTGCGGAGCTCGGAGATAGAGACCCTGCGCTGTGTGGCATCCACAGACTCAGCTGCGGTCACTCGGACGCCGACGGTCCCATCGAGTCCGCGCTGGGCATCAACGGCCTGACGGGCAAGAGTGACCTTGAACTCGTGTGCGTAGGCGGCACCCTCGGCTCGGGCAGCTGCATCCGTGATGTAGCTGAAGGAGAACCGAACAGGCAGAATCTCCCGCTCGCGCCTCGGGAAGCGGATGAGAGGTGCTCCAGGAACTCTGGAACGCAGAGTGGCGACGGCCTTTTGGTCCCGTGCGGCCTGTTGGACGGCCGCGTCCATCGACTCGACCTGCAACAGCAACGATCCATCCACCATGTCGTCGCCCAGGATGCGGGGACGCGAGGTGAAGTTCAGTGTGCCTTGTTCTGCTTCTTGACTGGTAGAGGAAGGCGCTCCTGTGGTCGGCTGTGGTCGTTCCTCATCAATGTCTCCGCCACCTGATGGCAGGACCTGTTGGAGGAGGGCATCCTTGTTTTCCAAAAGCTGCCGGTAGGACTCGTGAGCAACCAGATCCACCGAGTCGACCATCGGCGTGCCGACTCGACGCCCGAACGGGAGTCGAAGACCACGGCCGAGAACTTGCTCAGTTAGCGTCTCCGAAGCAAGCGCACGAAGGCCGACGATGACGCCAATGTTCTTGACGTCCCAGCCTTCCTTAAGTTTATTAACCGAAACGACTGCCCGCACCGGCGAGTCCGGTTCCTCGACGGCTTCCAAAGCGCGCAGCGCGGTGTCGCTTGATTGCGATGTGATGGTGAGAACCTGGCCCTCGCCAGGGAACATCTCATCGCCCGTCAGACGATTGGCGACACGCTCAGCATCCGAGATGTCACGGCAGACCACGAAGAGTACCGGCCGTACTGGGGCCACACCTTGGGTTTGGGCCCAGGAAGTCCAGGCCGCATCCTTTATCCGCAGCAGGTGACAGGCGTCCGCCAGCACTGTTTCCTCGTCCTTGCGGCCGTCGGGCCGATAGACGATCACGGGGATCTTTACGTACTCATCGGCGATAGCCTCGGCCAGCGAGTACCGGAAGATCGGCTTGACCTCGGGTGCCGGTGTCGCTGTCAGACCGATGACCGCCCGCGCCCCGAGCTCCCCGATGGCCTGGCTGAACGCTTTGGCCTTCGCGTTGTACACATGATGCTCATCGGCGATCACTACCAGATCATCGACTTCCTGAAGGTGCTGGTAGAGACCGGTTCCAATGAACTCGTCCTGTGCCCGAACGCGGCGGGAAGTCTTGTCGGTGGGTCGGATGAGTTGCTGCACATTGAAGACGAAGAGCTTGGTGACGTCCTCGGAATGCAGGGCATCCCCCACCTGCCCCCGGCCAAAGTTCTCAGAGGTGATAACAAGCAGCTCGGCATCCATGCCTGCCACATGCTTCGGGTGTCCAGGGGTAAAGTTGCCGATCGTCTTGTCCTGGATTGTTGTGCCCGGCGTCACTACCAAAATGTTGCGTACGCCCTGGGCTGACAGGTAGTCCACCAGGCCGGCAAGAATGTAGGTCTTCCCCACGCCCGTTGCCAGGTCGCATACGACTTCCCGACCATCACCCTCGGAGATTGCCTCGGCCACCGCGTGGATCGCGTCAGCATTAGGAGTCCGTAGATCTAGCCTCGCCGCGATGTTTTCCAGCAGCGCCGGGTCGTACGTGATCCACTTCATCGGACGGCCCTCCCTCGGCGGACGAGGTCACGGGGTGCCTTGAGGACCCTGGATCCTGGGCTCAACTCCCTGATGAGCACTTCCGCTTCTGGTGCCACACCCCTGCCGACAAGCACTGTCCGCTCTCCCTCGTCCAACTGTCCGATGACCCCCCGGGCCACCACCTCATCCACGACACCGTTGACCACAGCAAGGCGCGCACGCCCTCGCTCGCCACAGAAGGCGCTGCCGTCGGCGCCGCTGTATGTGAAGCCCAACTGCGCAGCGACCATGGCCGCGAAATCATCCGCGCTCAGCCAGTCAGCCAGGAAAGCCCGCTCATCAACGACTTCCAGGGCGGAGGGAGCGACTTCCAGGCTCCGGAAGCCGCCGCCGCCTTCCCAGCCGACTGTCTTGGTCACTCCGCCCGCATCGTCGCCGACCACTACACGTTCCAGACGAGGACGGGTGAAGTTGTCCGCCGTTTCCGCCAAGGCTTCGACTGTCACCCAGCGGCGACCCATTTTGTGTGCCACTGCCGCCGTCGTCCCGGATCCGGCGAAGCAGTCCAGCACGATGTCACCGGGATCCGACCCCATGGCGAAAATTCGCTCGATAAGAGCTTCTGGTTTCTGTGTTGAAAATCCAGTGCGCTCCACCGCTTGCGAGTTAATCACATTGATGTCTGTCCACAGGTTACCAATGGCGCGACCCTTGGTCTTATGGAGATACTTCTTATATCGGGGAAAACCGCCAAGCTTCCTAGGCCAGTGGATATATCCGGCTTCATCCAATGCGTCAAGTTTCTCGCGCATGGTCAAGCTTGCGATCTGATCCTCCGTCAGGCCCGTCTCTACCAGAGGGTTGCGAGGCACTGCCCAGCAGCGGCGGATAGTGCTGGGATCAAACCCTCGCCAGGCCATGCCGCTGTCAAGGTGTGGGCGATGGCTTCCGGCAGTGAGGTCGCCTGTGTCATACCGACCGCGCTCGTCATCGTTGCTGTAGCGCTTTAGGTACTCCTCTTCGAGCGGCAAGTAGAGGGGTTGCAACTCCGCCTTTTCGGTCGCGCCGTAAACGAGGATGCTCTCGTGCATCGTCCCCATCGTGCGGCGCGCCAGGCTTTTCGCCGATGTCCGTTGCCAGACGACGGTTGCCAGGTAGCTTGATGGGCCGAAGATCTCATCGAGTAGACAACGAGCGCGATGGACTTCATTGTCGTCGAGATGTACCCAGACGGTTCCATCTGCGGCGAGCAATTCCTTGAATAGTAGAAATCTCTCGCGGATCATGCTCAGCCAGATGGAATGTTCTAGCGAGTCGCTGTAGTCAGTAAAGGATTGGCCGGTGTTGAATGGCGGGTCAATGTAGACCTGCTTCACTTTTCCGCGATACTCTCGCGCGTACTCCGGGATTCTGCACAGAGCGTGGAGAGCGTCGTAGCTGTCACCCTGGATGAGTAGGTTATCTCCGGGATTGCCCCTGACAGTGCCGGTCTTACCCGTTTCCTTAAGCAGTCGTACCTCTGTGGCCCTCGCATGATGGCGAGAAACCCACTCGTACCCGCCGTCCGGTGTGTTCAGCAGGGCCTGGTCCTTGCCGACCCAAGACAGGGTTAGGCGCCCACTTGCCACCGTCGACCACTTCCTCTTCTCGCGCGATAGGTCCGAGCTGTGAGCTCGGGAGCATCAGGCGTCAACCGTACCCGTCACCACCTACATGATGGGCTCCTTGCGTCTGCTCAGCTCGACTGATGGTCGGAATCGTCACACCTGTCTCGTCACCCAGCTGAGTTGGGCTGGCGGACGCGCAGGCTAGGCCGGAGCGGCGGGTACCAGCGAACTTATTGGCCGGCCCGTCGTGCTTCCTCAGTCGGCATCGCTACTCACGCTTTCGGGCATGGTGTGGGCTCGCCGATTGGGTAGGAAGCGGCCCTACTGCGCTTGGGCGTTCTCGCCTGTCTGATCAGTTTGGTCCTCGGAAGGCCATCACTGCCGATGGTGACCGTCGTCACGCGTCTCAGCTCTCCTGCTCTTTGTCGTGCAGGATTGCCGCCCGGGCTGCCCAAGCCAGGATGCTCTGACCGCGCAGGGACAGCCCGAGCCGGTTCCAGTGGAAGATCACGTGGTAGCTGAGTACCTGTCGTAGCCCTCGGTCGAGTGTTCCGTCCTGGATGCCGTGGGCAAGGGCTTGGCCGGTGCTGCGGAAGGCGGCGGCCCACTCTGCGACGGGTTCCAGCAGACCCCCGGGGCACAGCAGGACGTCGCTGTCGGCGAGAAGCAGAGGACGGATCTCCTGGACTCGGGCGTCTAGCTGTTCCGGCGGAACGTCGCTGACGGCCGAGCGGTGTTCCGTTGTGATGACGCGGTCCCAGACATCGCCCTGCTCATACCACTCCAACGGGGCGGCGCGCATCATGATCGTGCACAGGAGGACGGACAGTTCCCTGGGCCCGACGGTGAGATCGTCGCGCTGGCGCAACAACTGGATCTCTCGGCTATCGGTGACGAACAGGGCGTGCGCGGCCGTCATGCTGGTCTTCCCGCCGAACGCCGGCGTCTCCGGTTCGTAGATACCGGGCCACCAGCGCTGAAGGTGTCCGTCGGAGACGAGGCGGTCGAAGCCGTCCCCGATCGTCAGCTTGGCGCCGCCCGCAGGCTGGACCCGGAGGCGCAGCCGCCAGCAGGGGTGCTTTCTGGTGTACCACCAGCCGTCGATCCTGCGGGCGGCTTCCGCCTCGCGCAGGATGGGCAGGACGTGCGTGGTGAAGGTGGTGTCGGCGTTCGGCCAGTCGGTGAAGTGGAGGTACGTCTGCCACCAGTCGGTGATGGCTGCGTGGCGGGCCAGGGCTTCTCGCCCAGCCTGGTCGTAGACCGCGACCGCGTCGGAGAGGACTACGGGGTCCATCCGGTACTGGCGTGCTGCGTCGGCGAGTGGAAGGCCGGTCAGGACGGCGAGGACGGCGTGCTGCGTCGGACTCGGCTCGGTTGTCTGGATCAGTTGATCAAGAGACATGCGTCCCATCCAGTGCTCGGCGCCTGTTGCGAGGCGCAGGTAGTGAGGGCGAGTGCGGTGCCGGCGGCACCGTTGATCAGGCCGGGAGCCGATGAGGAGCAGGGCTGGCCGGATGCGAGGAGAGCGTCACCAAGGCGTTCCGCGAGGGTGTGCAGCCGCGGATCGAGCGCGTCTGCGGCTGCGCGGTGAGCGGTCTGGTAGATGCCTGCCCATCCGTGGCAGAGGCCGTTGTCGGTGACCAGGGCGAGTTGCGCGGGATCGGACAATGTCCGGTACAGGGCATCCTCGTAGAACTTCTGGAGCGTGGGTGAGCGCAGGGCGATCCCCGCGAGTTGCCCTGCCCGTGCGATGCCCGTTGTGCCGTAGCACCAGCTCGGACGGGTGGGGGCGTCGTGATGAGGCTGACCGTTGTCGAGGTCGCGCCGGGAGATGTGCTCTGGCCACCACGGGCCGGAAGCGCCGTGCTGACACCAGGCGTCGAGGTGTGCGCAGATGGTGAACATTGCGTCCTGGTGGCCATCGACGGTGACACCTTGGCGCATGGCCTGGGCCAGGAGGAGGAGCGGGCCTGTGATGCCGTGGGCCGCGCCGAAGTTGCCGTGCCCGTCCGGGAAGTGGGGCGACTCGCCGCGCGCCGGGTCATGGCGGACCCACCAGCCGGGCAGCCCGCGCCCGTCAGAGCCGAGCGGCCGGGTCAGGCCGACGAGGTACTGCAAGATCCTTTCCAGGGCCGGGCCCTCGGGCTCGGTGCGCAGGAAGTAGGCGCCGATCCCGGTGAGGCCGTAGAAGAGGTCGTACTCCGCGAAGGTCGGCAGGTCTCCCCTGCCGATGCGGGCGAGCGCGGCGTCCACGCGGCGGTTGGCGAGGTCGGTGATGTGCTGGTGCAAGGTCGTGCGCGCCGAGGCGTACAGATGCTGGTAGGCCGGAGGAACGGCGGTGAGGACGAAGCCGACGGCCGGGGCGCCGAGGAACAGGCCCGTCTGGTCGGCCGCGCTGATGGGTCCGGAGGCTGCACTCGTGATCCACCGGTGAGCGGAACGCCAGGAGCGGCCGTACCTGCTGGCGATCTCGATGTGCAGCAGGCTGATTCCGGCAGCGCCGTCGGCGAGCGACTGCACCGCCCAGGGCTCCTCCGGGGGCGGGGGAGGAGGCTCAGCCAGATCAGCTGTGTACTGCTCCAAAGTTGTTGCGGCGGTGGTTGCCAGCGTGGTCATCGGTCCGCCATCCGGTGCTGGAGGGCGGCTGTTCGCACGAGTCGAATCGTCGTCTCCTCGGTGCGCGGATCGACGCCGAGAGCGCGGACGTGGTGCTGGTGCAGCAGCGACCGGGCGACGTCGAGCGGATTACGTTCACTGACCAATGCGGTCCGATAGAAGTCCACGGCGGCGGCGCGGGCTCGCCACGCTTCGGTGACCTGCCTGCCCCCGGGGAGGGACGCGAGTGCAGAGGCACCGCTCGGCCCGGTGAGTTCGAGCACGTGGCCGCGCAGGGTCCGGTCCAACCGTCCTGTGCCTTGGGGGAGGTTGCCCACCAACCACTCTTCGGCCGCCGCAGTGTCCGGTGCCAGGGGAGTGACGAGGTGCAGGGCACTGGCGGCAGCGAGGGCCTGTGGGGCGAAGGCATCGATGCACTCGGCGAGCTGGATCTGCGCAAGGGCGGCGGCGGAGTCCGCGGCGAACACCTGGTGCGCGGCGTCCATGGCCGGCCCGTGGCCGAAGCGTCCGGTCTGCGGCTGGTACGCGGCCAGGGCGAGTCCGGACGCGAGCCCCATCGTGTGCAGGCTGTCGGCCCACGCGCGGACGTGCCGTGCGCCGACCCCGTACGCGTCCGGGGACAGGTGCAGAGTGAGGTCGAGGTGCTGGTCGGCGTCCGGCCGGGCCATCTCCCGGTGGCGGGTGAACCACCAAGTCGGCGGCTCCTCCCCGAACGCGGCGAGCAGGTGGGGGAGGTGGTGGCTCAGGATCTCGTCGTAGCGGCGCGGATGGGCGTGGAGCTGTGCGTGAAGAACGTCGCCGCCGCCCGGCAGATGCCGCTGGGCGCCCGGAGACGTAGTGGAGCGCGGCCGGGGCACGTACGGGGTGTCCGGCTCGGATCGGCCCAGCGAGAGCCAGATCTCGTGTGCCCGTCCGATCCAGCCGTGGGCGTCTGCGTCCGGTACCTCGCGCAGCTCCACGCGCCGGGCGTTGTCGAGGTGGGCGCGCAGGACCCGGAGGTGGACCGGGTGGGACAGGTCGAGCGGGAGGCGCTGGTCGTACTCGATGACGGCGACCTGCATCGGTACCCGCAGCCGGTCCCGCCACGCGGTGAAGGCGTCCGCCCACTCCTGTCTCGGGGCTTTCCGGCCGGGCAGGTCTTCCGCCATCAGTAGCCATCGCGCCTGCGTGAGGATGGTGCGGCGGTAGCGCACCCGAGGGAGGTAGGGGAGCCGAGAACCGGCGCCGAAGTCGAACGGCTTGTAGGCGGCGTACCGTCCGTTGGCCACTTCTGCCAGAAACCGGGCCAGCGGCGGGGTCTGGGTTCCGCCTTCCAAGGCGTGCAGGACCCGCACGTCGATGCGCCGGCCGGTGGAGAGCTGCACGAGATGGAAACTGCGCGGGTCGGCGGTGACGGCGATGTCGGCGAGCTGGATCGTCATCTCGTCGCGCTCCTGGTGGCCGGAGAGCTCGATGATGTGCGGCAGCAGTCGCGATGTGCGGGTGACGTTCTCGTTGCGGTGCCGACGCGGTGGGAACACGAGCTGCGCGGTGAGGCGGTCCGGTGCCTCGCGATAGCTGGTGGCGAGGGCGTCTTGGTGCTCGGGTGGCAGGACGTGGGCGAACCGGCCCGCCATGCTGCTGCCGGGGCGGGGCGCCGCCGTGAGAAGGAGGTCGAACGTGCCGCTGGACAGCGCCCGGGTGCTGGAGGCGTGGATCTCGAAGGCGGCCTCCACTCGGGGCACGAACAGCCGCTCGTCCGTTCCGGCGGCCTTCTCCAGGGCGTGGACCATGTCGTCTGTCAGCCGCAGTTCGTCGAGGCCGTCGAGGAGGACTTGCTGCATCAGCGAGAGCAGCAGTTCGTCGCGGTCGGTGCGCACCTTCAGGGAGGCTCCGCGTTCGGAGCCGACGTATCCGGCGGGCAGCCCGAGGCCGCTGTCGGCGACCAGGTCCATTACCGGCACCAGGGCGCCGACGCCGTACCGGGCCCGGAACCGGCGATGGTAGTCGCGCCAGTGCTGATAGCCGTAGGGCTGCGGGGTGGTCCGGTAGAGGGCTGACACGGCTGCCTGCGCTTCCGCGATCACGGCCTGCGGAAGCTGGGTCTCGCAGTCGAGGGCGGTGTCAATGAGCAACGGTGTCGGCGTGACGGTGGTGAGGGCGCGCATCCGCGCGACGATGACGCTCACGCTGGCGTCGGAGAGCGTCGGCTGGTGGGCGGATACCTCGTCGCATAGCGCGTACAGCTCGTGGACCAGGTCCCGCACGTCGAGGATGTTGTCCGCGTCGTGTTGTTCCAGTTCGTGGCACAGGTGCTGGAGGGGGTCCACCGTGGTCATGGGCGCCCACAGGCCGGTGATGAGGAACTGCTGCTCGACCAGGCTGGTGAGAAGTGCGTCGATCTGTTCCAGTGTGGCCTGCGGGAAGTTGTCGCGCAGGTGGCCGTGCAGGGCGCCGTAGGGGATGGGAGCGCGGGCGGCGTCCATGGCGGCGGCCACTGGCCTGGCATTACGGACGGATACCTCGACCGGGGCCAACAGGACGGCGTGCCCGTCGGAGGGCGGGCCCGGCGCCACGAGCCGATCGCCCCGCGTGTGGGCGGCGTTGTTGGCGACGAGCGGGAGCCGCGCCAGTAACGCGGGGATGCGCTGGAGTCGGAGGACCATGTCGGTGACCCATTCGGAGTCCGGCCGGACCAGCACGCGGTGCTTGTCGCGCCACCGCGCGCTTGCCCTGGGCCCGACCGTCACCGGAGCGGTGCCGGCGAACAGGCCCAGCGGGGTCGGCCGGTGCTGCCACCGGAGGAGATAGGAGACCGTCGATACCGCGGTGCGGCGGATATGACGGGGATCGGTCCGTCGGCCTTGGACGACTGCTTCGACGGCGTCGGACAGGACGGGGGTAGCCAGCTCCAGCGCGTTGCGGAAGCCATCGCACCGCCAGACGTGGTTCAGCCACCCGCGAGTGACGGCCACGTTGTCCAGGTCGAGAGTGCGGGGGATGTCCGCCGGTCCGGTGCTGGTGGTGGCGCGCAGCATGGCGGCGCCCTGCCATTGGTAGTCGGCGACTGCTCGGGAAACCATGGGCCCTCCGTCTGACGGGGCGGGTGAGGGGCCGGTGGGCCGAGCGGAGCAATTCGCTCGGCCCACCGGCAGGGAACGGCCTGGATCAGGCCGGGTCCTCCGTGAAGGAGCCGCAGGCGGAGGCGCCGGTCGCGCACGTGGTGCCGCAGCCGTCGCCCGTGGAGCACATGAGCTTGCCGTACGCGTGCTCGGCGATGACGACCTTCACGTCCAGGGGCGCGAAGTCGTCGTCCAGGCCAGCCAGCGGGGCGGGAGGGGCCAGAGTGGCGCTCGTCATGTTCGTGCCTTTCTTCTTGGTGTCCGGATGGTGTGGAACAACCTGGCTTCCGGCGTTACGCCGAGGGCCAGGAGAGCGAGACCCGGCTGTGCACCTTGTCGATGACCCGGTCGGCCGGGATCTGGTCATCAGAGGTGTTGGCCGGATAGACCCGGATGACCGGGCTGGGGCCGCCGCGCCGGCTGGCCTCCCAGTCGCGGAGCACGTCGGCGACCTTGTCGACGAACTGCTTCGCGTTCGGGCCGAGGGTGTGTACGCCGTATTCGATGTGCTTGTTGTCCTCGGTGCGGCGGGTGACGAGATAGGCGAAGGTGTCGTCCTCGACGGCGGCGAGGGCGAACCGCTTGTTCACGGGGGCGACCAGGCCCGTGTCCAGGTCCTCGTCGACGGCCATCGTGCAGAAGCCGGGCAGGCTGATGGCCATGGCCATCTGGAGGGTGTCGATGAGTTCCGAGAGGCCGATGACGACGCCTGTCCACAGCTCGTGGCGCGGGAACGTGACCGCGTTGTCCAGTCGGTGTGGGTCGGCCGGTAGCCCGTCATCGAACTTCAGCCCGATCTCCGGTGTGCCGTTGACGAGAAGAAGTTCTTCCCGGTGGGCTGTCGAGCCCTGCATCGGGACGAAGCCGCAGATGAGCGCCGACACGCTCTCCAGGTACGGGCCGTGTTCGCCCGTGATCTGGGTGAAGGCGACCGACCGGGTCAGGCCACGCATCCGCAGCGGCACCACAAGGCGACCGCCCTGCTTGAGCTGCGCGGTCCACGCCGGAGCGATGTCCCAGGCTCCGGCAGTCACCATGACGACGTCGACCTCGCCGAGCTCCGGAATGGGCTCGGCGGCGTCGGCGGTAAGGACGCGTACCCGGTCGTAGCCGTGCTCGTCCAGGAGCCGGTGCGCCCGCTCGGTGACTACGGGGTCGATGTCCACGGTGACGACCTCGCCGTGCTCGCCCACGAGCTCGGCGAGGTAGGCGGCGTTCAGCCCGCCCGAACCGATCTCCAACACGCGCATGCCGGGCTTCACCTGGGCCTGCTCCAGCATCATCGCCTGGATCTGCGGGGCGGAGACGGAGCTGAGCTGCACACCGTGCTCGTCCGTTTTGGTGATCACTGCCGCGTACGTGTCGTACGCCTTGTCCAGCGGGGTGTCGGGAATGAACGCGTGCCGAGGCACCTTGCGCATGACGGCTTCGATCTCCGAGGAGGAGATGTCGCCGCCTGCGCGCAACTCGTCCACCACCTTGTTCCGGAGACGGGTCGCTTCGTCGGGCTCGACGGTCGTGTTCGTCATGGACTTCCTTCAGTCGTGCGTATGGGGGATGCAGGCCGGCGGTCCGTGCCGGATGGGTCGGGTAATCCAGGGGAGAGCGCGCTCGGTTCTCGTCGGCTGACCGACAGGGCCGCGCTGGACGGAGAGCTGGGAGGTCCACGCCCGCGGAGGGCTGCCCGGCGGGCCGGTTCGTGTCGACCAGCCCGCTGGGTGGCTCGCGGGTGGCAAGGGGCGTGCGTCACTCGATCTCCTTGATGTAGCGAGCCTCGATCAACACTTCGATCAGGTCAGCGGTCACGAAGGCGAGACGGCGGGCGAGTCCGACGGCCTGCCGATAGCCAGCCGGAGTGGGCTCCTCCAGCAGAGGAACTCCTCGCTCGACAAGGCGGGTCATCTCAGCACTGGGCGGGAAGCTGTCGTCAGCCACCGTGATGTCGCTGAGCTGCTTCAGGTGTCTGCGGAGGCGGCCGAGCAGGGCGACAGCCGTTGCAACAGGTGGCGGCTGACTGCCGATCGTCGCGTCGAGGTCGTCGAAGACCTCCTCGATATCGAGGGGTTCCCACGCCCGGAACCGCTCCAGCACGAGCCGTAAACCGTCCGCGTCGAGCGGTGGCGTCCACTCCTGGGCTGGAGGTTTCGGAGCCACTGCCGTGCTCACTGCTCCCTCCCCGCCGGCGTCTCGACCACAGCCCAGGTGACCTTGCCCCACGGGTGCGTGTCGTAGCCCCACCGGGCGCTCATCGCCGCGACCAGACTCAGACCCCGGCCGCTCTCAGCGTTCAGGTCGGCCGTTTTCAGATGGGGAGCGTCGTGCGAGCGGTCGGAGACTCCGATGCGGACGGCACCGTTGCTCGGTCGCTCGATGTGGATTCGCGACACCGGGGTCTCGGTGTGCTCGACGGCGTTGGCCAGCAGTTCGGTGACGATGATCTTTCCCCAGCCGGTCACGTCGTCGTCCATGCCCCAGACCGCCAGCACCTGGGAGATGAAAGCGCGGGCGAGGCTCACGGACTCACGTACGCAGGACACCTCTGCGGCGTAACCCGGGGAGCCGATCGCATTCGGTTGAGCGACGGTCATGGTCACGAGGTCTTTCCCTCCGGCTGGGGTTCCCGGTGCGGACAAGCAAGGCAGGACCGGGCTTTCCTCCGTGCCGCCGCACCGAACTCGGCTTGGCGACCGATGACCAGTCAACGAGCGACGAGCGCAGCGCAACAGGAAGAGTCCCGGATCCGTACACGCCACCAACCGGAAGACTTTGCGTTTCCATTACCTGAGCTCTAGGTGTCAGCGTGACGGTGGAGCTACGTTCGGTGCATGGGAGGAAATCTCGTTCTTCAGGACCGACTTGATCAACTCGGTCTGACGCAGGAGGAGTTGGCGGCACGCCTGAACGCCGCGCTACAGGAGATCACCGGTCGGCCTGGCGACATCTCCTCCCGGACGGTGCGCAACCTGCTCAACGGATCAAGCCGACGCCCAATCGGACGCACTTGCGCTGCACTTGAGCGTGTGTTCGGCTGCCCCGTGGCGGACTTAGGGTTCAGCGCACCCAGCTCCATGCAACATCCCCCGGAGGGCCCCGTGCGGCGTCGCGACTTCATCGCTTCCACTACCGGGACGGCAGCCGCAGTCGTTCCCGTGGTCAAGCAACGTCGGTCGGTGGGCATGTCGGACGTGGCCCGAGCATCGGCCGGCATGAACCAGCTCGTGGAGGCCGACGACCGTCAAGGCGGGCACGCCTCCCTGGCGACCGCAGCCCTCGAAGCTCGCGCAAAGGTGCTGGAGCTTCAGCAGCGGAATGCCAGCGAACTTGTACGCCGTGCCCTGTACGCGCTCGCGGCCGAGTTCACCACCGTCGCTGCCTGGTCATGCATCGACCTACGTGACCTGGACAAGGCCCGGACGTACCTGCACGAGTCGTCCACGTTCGCCGGCCTCTCCCAGGACCCGCCCACGGCCATGCGCGTGTGGGTCAACATGGCCATGCTCGCCTACCAGCGGAAGAACTGGCCGGAACAGCTCGCGGCAGCTCAGGCGGCCAACGCCTCCCCAGCCGCCCGCCGAGACCCGTTCTTCGGCTCCATGGGCCGCGTCCGCCTCGCGCTCGCCCACTCGTCGCTGGGAGACCTGCGAGCCGCTCGCCGGTCCCTGGGCGCAGCGCAGGAGAACTACCGGAAGGCGGCTGAGGACGAGCGTCCTCGATGGACCGCGTTCTACGGGCCGGCGGAACTCAACCACCTCGCGGCGATCATCCTCAACCACAACGGGGAGCCCGCCGAAGCCGAGGCGATGGCTCACCGGTCCCTGGCCAAGATCCCGGCGGAGTTCCAGCGCAACCGCGCGCTGGCCACCTGCCAGCTCGCCCTGGCGCAACTCCGCCAGGGCGAGCCCGAGCAGGCTACGGCGACCGCGGGCACCGTCTTCACGATCATGGAGGGCGCTCCACTGCCGGGGCGCATGCGCACCCTGATCGGAGACTTCCACCGAGACCTGTTCCGGCTGGCGCCGTCGACGACGTACGCCCGCGACTGGGCAGACCGCATGCGAGATGAATGGAGCCGAACGTGACCAGGGTGATCGACCTGCGGCACTACGGACAGGGAAGCCTCCCCGAGGGCTTCAAGCAGATGCTGATCGACGTGCACGCCGACGCCTACGCCGACGCGATGGACAACGAGTTCAACCAGCGGTTCCCGTGGTTCGTCGATCACTGGTCAGGGATGGACGGCTTCACCTGCGTCGTCGCATTCGACGGCGACGAGCCGACCGGCTTCGCGTACGGCGCCCCGCTCCAGCCGGGCCGTGAGTGGTGGCGTTCCACTGCGTTCGCGCCGAACAACGGCTACACCGCGACCTACGCCGTCTCCGAAGTCATGGTGCGCCCGCAGTGGCGGGGGCAGGGGATCTCGGAGCGGCTCCACGAGGCCCTGCTGAAGGAACGCGGTGAAGACCTTGCGGTGCTCCTGGTCGACGTGACGCACCCGAAGGTTCAGGGTCTGTACGAGACGTGGGGCTACGAGAAGGCGGGCGAGCAGCAGCCCTTCGCCGACTCCCCGGTTTACGCGGTCATGGTGAAGAGGTTGCACCCGTGAGCAGTTCCGCTACAGAGTCGCCCACGTACGACATCATTTTTTAACAGTTCGTGATCGCTGCGGGCAGGGGCGAGCATTTTCGGTGAGTTCGGATTGGCCGATGGAGAGGCGACCGCGTAGTGGCCGTATATGTAAGCCGGAATCGGACGGATGCATCGCCAAAGCGGGCTGCGGAGCCGGACAGTGAGTTCTTCGAGAGGATTGCCGGGCCTTTTTGGGATCAGATAAGGGATGTGATCAATGAGTGGTGGTCGCATCTTCCGGCCCAGTCTCGCCCCGGCATGCGTAGTAGGCTGCTGGACCGTAACTCTGGCACGAACGTCTTCTCGGCATTGTGGGAGCTCTACCTGCACGAAATGCTGATCGGCTCCGGCTGCAAGGTGGCGATCGAGCATAGTGTCGGAACTACGGGTAGGAACCCCGACTTCCTTGTTAGTCGAGAGGGTGAACGATTCGTCGTCGAGGCGATCTGGTCGGCCCAGCGCCTGGCCGACATGGGTGAACAAATCCCACCCCCGTTGATCGACGCCATCGATAATGTGCCCAGTCCCAACTTCTTCCTGTCGTACTCCGTTCACGCGATGGGTGCGGCAGCGCCTTCGCAGAAGCGGTTGAAGAACGGCTTGGTGCAGTGGCTCAGCAGCCTCGACCCCGACCAAGTCATTGCAGACTGCGAGCACAAAGTGCCACTGCCAAGGCATACCTGGCAGGAAGCCGACTGGAGCCTGTCATTCGAGGCGATACCCCGAAGTCCTGGAAAGCGAGACGACCCGGCAGCCAGGGCAATTGGGGTTTACCCCTCGATTAGCTGGCTCGATGTCGGGTCGGATCGGGTGCTCGACGCGGTCAAGAAGAAGGGGAGCAGGTATGGTGAATTGGGGATGCCATTCATCGTGGCGGTGGGCCACGCGGCTTTCTTTCCTGAGAACCGAGATGTCGAGACAGCGCTATACGGGGCCTCGGTCGAGTGTGTCCACACCGGTACTCCCGTCGTCGGTCGTCTATCCAACGGCTATTGGAACTCCACCTATGATCACGCCCACGGAAAAGTCAGCGGCGTTCTCACCGTCGACAACCCAGCACCGTGGACCTGGGCAAAGAACACCCCCGTTCTTTGGCACAGCTCGGATCCCGCCTCGCTTCCGGCCCCCGTCCTGCCCTCCTGGGCTACTGCACAGCTCGCCGACGCCCAGGTCGAAAGGCACATGCCAACCTGCCCCATCCAGGATGTCCTCGGCCTCCCCCAGCTTTGGCCAGTCGGTGATGCCTTTCCCTGACGGCTGCCGGGGCAGCACAGCAACCGGTCTCGCCAGCTTATTCGGCCGCCGCATCCTAGGTCGACGCGTAAGAAGGGTGCAGTGGCATCCGTCTCACGAGCGCCCTCTATTCAGCCTCTTCGAGTTGGTCACCGATCGAGTGATGATCGCGAAGCATCACGCACAGCCGTCCACCGGAGACATCGTCCGTGTTCTGCGCAAGTGAACCCTGCGATTTTCGAGTCATTTTGCTAGCGACTGCGAATTTCCAGAGAATCCTGCGAGCCTCTGCGGGGTTGCCGCGCCTACCTAAGCAGCTCGTTCCGGGCCGCTCGCACAGCACGGCCGACGCGCCGCCACCACGGACGTGGCGGAACTCCGAGCGGGTTGACCAAGCTTGCCTTTACGAGCCCCGCGTCCCTCTCGGTGTGTTCGTGGGAGGTAATGAGTACGAGCAAGGAGTACGCCCGGAGCGCCAGAGCCGCCTTCTCACGGCTCACCGTGTCCATAAAACCGTGAGCAACAAGGTTGCGGACACCCATGCCGTCCCCAAGGAGAAATGTCCTCAGGAAACGCTCCCAATCAGGGTCAAAGCCACTATCTATCAGGTGTGGGAGGAGCGCTCCAAGGCCCGGAAATTGCCCCGCCCCATCGCCGACTTGTGTTTTATATACAGGCTCATTCAGCTCCAGCAGGAGCGCCCGAACCGATGCCTCGACTTTGGGGACAGTAAGATGCACGCAAGCATCAAATTCACCGACCCAATACAGAATCAGTCCTTTTGCGAGAGTTCTAGCCGGCACAGGATGAGTTCCAGATGTGGCAATAGACTCCTCAAGATCCCTGAAATCGGGAATCCCAAAGCGGCCCTTGATGATATCTAGGGCGTCAGCAAGGAGAATCCCGTGAAAATTTATCCCCCAGGTCTCTGCACGGACAAGCTCATTCTGGAACTTTGCGTCGTCTTTCGAAAGAACTCGCCTAGGGAGATCCCCCGGGCCAAACTCAATTGTCGTGACGATCCTAGTCAACACCGAATGCGTTAGCACGTTGCGTGCCACCGCCTCATTGCTGGCCAGGGTACCGCTGGGTGCCTCACTATCAAACCATGCGCCCAGAGCTTTGCGCCACGTTTTTGCTCTCTTGTATGGTCGCAGGTAGCCGCGAATATAAAAATTCGGAATGCTGGCCTCGGTTGCTAGGGTCTGCCACTTTACAGGAGGAGCAGACTGCAAGCGAGAGATTGCCAAATTTTCCAGTTCTGGAATGCTGAGGCGGCGAGCTAGTGAAGCGGCTTCATTTAGATGTGCCCTAATAACTAGCGCATCGACGGCTCCATCGGCATCACTCAAATGAGCCTTGACCTCCACCTCGCTGGCGTGCCGAGCACGGGCATCGTCGCCTGTAGCGACAGCTCTACGCCGAACAAGCGCAGCTATTTGGCCTACGACAAGCGTTCCCGAGTAGGACAAAAGCGCCCTGTCGAGCAGATCGTCGACCCTGGGATCTAGCGGTTGTGCGTTTTTCTTACGTTGTGGCGGACTCAGGGCATCGAGCAGATTGGTGAAGATGTGTCCATCTTCACTGTCGCTCAATAGCCTCTCCGCCATATCCAGCATGACGGTCTTTACCTGTTGCATTCGCGACAAGAGATTTACTGAACGCGTAATCTCCCACGCGCGCAACAAGCCCGTTCCTTGCTCAGTGGAAGAAAGGCTGCCTCCGATCGTATCCAGATAAGCTCGGGCTGCCCCGTCCGCAGCGTCACGACCATTTGTCATGCGAAGACTGAAGACGATATCCGAACAACGGGCCTTCGCTGCAGGATGCGTAACGGATGAATAGAGAGCGAGCCAAAGTGCTCGCGTATCACTGTCGGCATCACGCAATGCCACCGGAAAGATGGATGGTCCATCAAACGGGACCAGGGAGGCGCCTGGCTGGGAAGACATGAATGGATGGATCGCAAGATGGTACGTGAAGGTTGTGGTCAGAACCTGTAGTGCGGCGGGAGGAAGCGAAGTTTCAATATCCTGCGCAATTTGTCGAATGCGTAGACTTGCAGTCATCAAGTCGTCCGCCTCTTCACATGCCGCATCTACGAGTCGTGCCAGAGCGGGCACCAAGGAAGGATCATGCCGATAAGTAATAGCTTCCGTGTCTGGCGAGTCAACTCTGACTTGTGATTCATCAGAAGAACCCGGGCTGCTCGCGGCGGAATCGATTTCACTCACGATGCTCTCCCTGCGCAATGTTGATTACCGTAGGCCGCAGATCCCTCGGCTTCGAAATACTCGGGAACGGCAACGCGAACGACGGCCGCCGAGTCGATCATTCGATGCAGATTCTACGCTGAGTTCGTGCTCATCCATGAGATTTTTTACACTCCGCACGAACAATCTGACCGGACCTAAAACGCGGCGCGCCAGCCCGGTGATGTGGGCCCCGCGTTGCTGGCCGTCTCTGTTGCACGAAGCGAGGTAGCCCGTCCGGCTGTCGCCGACGCGGTCGCACTCGGCCAGTGTGCCGTCGAGCGTGACGAAGCCCGGTTCGTGCTCGCGCAGCGGCCAGGGCTGGTGCGTTCTCAGCTTTCAAGATCGAGTAGTTGGAGGGTGTGGTCGGTTCGGGACCGGTAGTGGTCGGTGGCGGCGGCGGTGTTCGTCCAGCCGGCCTGGCGGATGAGGCCGATGGCGAGATTGCGGAGGGTGGCCATCGCGCGGGGTGCGGTGCCGGTGCGGACGTGGGAAGCGTCCTCGGCGAAGGTCACGTCTCTCACATGGTGCAGGGCTTCGACCTGCCAGTGTCCGCGGATGAGTTCGGCGATTCGGTCCGCGGCGGCTTGTTCGGGAGCGAGGCTGGTGACCGCGTAGATCGTCGTGATGGTCGTCTTGCCGGTGGTGCGGTTGGTTCGGCGGCGCTTGACCTTGATGGCCTGCACGGCGTGCGGGAAAGGGAGTCCGGGCTGGACGGTGCAGACCTTGAGGCGCCGGATCTCGCGTCGGCCGTGGCCCTGTTCGCGGGTGCGGTGCTGGAGCGGGACCTCGCGCCAGGGCAGGCGCCGCAGCTGTCGGCGGAGGTTCTTCTGGTTGCCCTTGACGACCAGGATGTAGTGCCCGCCCCGCGTGATGACGTGTTCGGCGTGGCCGGTCCGGGTGTGCATCGCATCGGCGGTGATGACGTATCTGCGCAGGTCGAGCCCTTCCAGCAGCAGGGCGAAGGCGGGGATCTCGTTGCTCTTGGCGGCGATCTGCCG
>NZ_NEUE01000209.1:0-29578 GCF_002910905.1 Streptomyces sp. SM11
CGCGGGCCTCCCGGCGGGCGAAGAGGGTGGCCAGGCCGCCGATGAGACCGATGGCCTCCAGCTTCTGACCGGCGGTGCCGGGCGCGGGGGCCAGGATTCCGAGCGCGTGGTCGAGGTAGTCGATCGCGTGCGGGCCCAGCACCTCGCCGCGCCGGTCGTTCAGATCGGCCAGCCACGGGTGCCGGACGTGTGCGGCTTTGGACTGGAGGGCGAGGCCGACGAGTTCCCCCAGCCAGTCGCCGCCGGGGGCCCGGAGAGGTCCAGCTCGCCCGCGACCGCGTCCGCCATGAGGTCCAGCAGCTCGTCCCGGCTGCCCACGTAGCGGTAGAGCGAGGCGGGCCCCGTGCCCAGTCGCTGCGCGAGCGCGCGCATCGACACGGCCGCCAGGCCCTCCGCGTCGGCGGGGGCGAGGGCTGCCGTCGTGATCTGGGTGCGGCTGCGTTCGGGGGCGGGTCCGCGCGCGCCCCGCTCGGGGCGTGACCAGACGGTCGCCGGCCGGGTCTCGCGATCGGCCACGGTCCGCCACCTTCCCTTCAGGTCCCCGTCCGGGGTCCGGATCTGGCTGTACTCCAATACCGCGAACACCGTTCGCAGTAGTCTCGCCACCAGAGGAGCCCGCCATGACCTGGACCGAACGCCGCTTCGCCCGCAACAGCGCGGTCGAGCTCGCCCACGACCGGCTCCAGGAAGGCGCGGACGGCGAACCGCTGCTCCTGGTGACGGGGCTGGCGGTCTCCCGGCACTGGTGGCCCGGGGAGCTGTGCGCGGCCTTCGCCGACGCCGGGTTCGCCGTCGCCCGCCACGACCAGCGGGACGCGGGCGAGTCCACCCGGCTGCCGAAGCCCGCCGCCCGGGGCAACCCCTTCGCCGCGCTGGCCGCCGGCCGCGGCGCCGCGTACACCGCCGAGGACATGGCCGACGACGCGGTCGCCGTCATGGACGCACTCGGCTGGAAGTCTGCACACCTCTTCGGCCACTCACTCGGCGGGGTCGTCGCCCAGGGCGTCGCCCTGCGCCATCCGGACCGGGTGCGCACGCTCCCCTCGTCCGCAGCGCTGCCCAGCGACGTCGGCGGGCTGAGTGCCTTCCGTCATCTGCGGCTCGGCACCCTCGCGAAGTTCGCCCGCATCAAGCCCGCCCGGGACCGGGGGGGGAGGATCGCGACCGGGCTCGCGGTGGCGCGGCTCTGCGCGTCGCCCGGCTACCCGTTCGACGAGGCGGAGGCCCTGGAACGGATCATCGCCGACGTGGACACCGGCATCGCCGACCCGGACGCCCAGTCCCGCCAGATCGGCGCGCCCTGGCACGGCCCGCCCCTGGCCGAACTGCGCCTCCCCGCGCTGGTGCTGCACGGCACGGACGACCCGCTGCTCAGGCCCTCCGCGGGCCGGGCCACCGCCGCCGCGATCCGCGACGCCCGACTCGTCCTCCAGCCGGGCGTCGGCCACGACATCCCGCGCGAACGGCACACCGCCGTCGCCGCCGAGGTGCGGGCCCTCGCGGACCGGGCATCCCGGGTCGACGGCCGCGCGTAGCGCCCACTCCCGGGTCGACGGCCGCGCCTGGCACCCGTCCCCGAGCCGGACGGCCGCGCGCAACACCCTCCGGTCAGGCGGCCAGCAGCAAGCCGCCCATCGGACCGGCCGGACCTGCCGTCCGTACGGACCCGTGACCGCCGGCCGCCCCCGATCCGACCGAACGGGACAGCGACCGGGAGCGGGAGCGGGAGCGGGCCGCGGCGAGGCTGACCAGCCGCTCGCCGGCCAGCGCCAGGATGTCGGCCAGGCTCAGGCCGAGCGCCTGGGCGGCGGCGGCCAGCACCTCGGAGGAGGCCTCCTTGCGGCCGCGCTCCACCTCGGAGAGATACGCCATGGAGATCCGGGACGCCTCGGACACATCCTTCAACGTCCGTCCCTGCGCCCGGCGTTCGCGGCGCAGCACCTCCCCGACCAGGTCACGCCAGAGCGGCTCCCGGGGCAGGGTGCCGGTCGGGATCGGGGTCGGGGTCGGGGTCGGCGCCGGCGCCGGGAGCGGGCGCAGGGGGATCACGTCGGCCTGGTTCGTCGCTCGGATACTCACCACTCCAGCCTAGGAGGACCGCGCCGTCGCGGCACGGGTCGGGCGTTGCGCGCCGGGCGGATTCGCTGCTGGCGAAGTCGCGTGACAGACGGCCGTGTTCGCGGGAACAGGTTGCTCCGGATCCTCACCCGGCGGCTACGCCGCGGACCCGACGCCGGTAGTAGGCGATCGCGAGAGCGATGGTGATGGGTCCCCAAGCGGCGAGGGGGGTGCCACACACCATCGCCAGCGCGTCCCAGACGCCGTTGGTGTACTCGACCGTGTCGATGACGCCGTACAGGGCGAGTTCGCGATCTCCGCCCAGCGGGACACCGGTGAACAGGAAGGTGAGGATCAGGCCTCCGAGCACGGCGGGGACGACGGCCGCCAGCGGCCGGACGCGTCTGCCGCCGATGACCGGTATCCAGGCGGGCGCCACCTCTCCCCAGCCCCGGACCAGCCCGATGGTCAGGATCGCGACCACTTCCGTCAACACGCTGAGCCCGAGAACGTACGGGACGCTCACCCAGTAGGCGGGTAAACCGCCCTCCTGAACCTCCTGCCCCATCGTGAAGTGCAGAGCGAAGGGCAGCCGCCACAGGCACGCCGGCAGCAGAAGCAGCGGCAGTGCGTAGGCCAGGCGGATCGCCCAGCGAGGAACGGGCCGCTCGGTGTCACCGACGGACGGGGACGGTGAAGGATCTTCAGCGTCATGCCTCCACCCTCGCGAAGCAGACACGACGCGGGGTCCCCCGCGCGGGGTAGGCAGTGCCGGCGGCCGCACAACACCGGTGCCGACATCTCCCGTACGGGCGACGTCTCCCGTACGTGGGGGAGGCGCCGGTGCCTCCCCCACGTACGGTCAGATCAGACCCTGCGCCAGCATCGCGTCCGCGACCAGCTCGAAGCCCGCGATGTTCGCGCCCACCACGTAGTTGCCGGGGCTCCCGTAGCGTTCGGCGGTCGTGTGGCAGGAGTCGTGGATGTGTCGCATGATCTCGGCGAGGCGCTCCTCGGTGTGGGCGAAGGTCCACGAGTCCCGGGACGCGTTCTGCTGCATCTCCAGCGCGCTCGTGGCGACCCCGCCCGCGTTGGCCGCCTTGCCGGGGGCGAAGGCGACGCCCGCCTCCTGGAGCACCCGGACCGCCTCCGGGGTGGTGGGCATGTTGGCGCCCTCCGCGACGGCCTTGACCCCGTTGCGTACGAGGTCCAGCGCGTCGGCCTCGTGGAGTTCGTTCTGGGTGGCGCAGGGCAGGGCCACGTCCACGGGGACCGACCACACCCCCGCACCGGCCACGAACCGGGCTTGTGCGCCGCGTCGTTCGGCGTACTCCGAGACCCGGCCCCGGCCGGCCTCCTTGATCTCCTTGAGGAGGTCGAGGTCGATGCCCTTCTCGTCGACGACATAGCCGCCGGAGTCCGAGCAGGTCACCACGGTCGCGCCGAGCTGCTGCGCCTTCTCGATGGCGTAGATGGCCACGTTGCCGGAGCCGGAGACCGCGACGGTCTGGCCCTCCAGCGACTCGCCCCGGCTGCGCAGCATCTCGGCGGTGAACAGGACCGTGCCGTAGCCGGTGGCCTCCGTACGGGCCTGTGCGCCGCCCCAGCCGAGGCCCTTGCCGGTCAGGACGCCGGACTCGTAGCGGTTGGTGATCCGCTTGTACTGGCCGAAGAGGTAGCCGATCTCGCGGCCGCCGACGCCGATGTCACCGGCCGGGACGTCGGTGTACTCCCCCAGGTGGCGGTGGAGTTCGGTCATGAAGGACTGGCAGAACCGCATGATCTCGGCGTCGGACCGGCCCTTGGGATCGAAGTCCGCGCCGCCCTTGCCGCCGCCGATGGGCATGCCGGTGAGGGCGTTCTTGAAGATCTGCTCGAAGCCGAGGAACTTCACGATGCCGAGGTTGACCGAGGGGTGGAAGCGCAGCCCGCCCTTGTAGGGTCCGAGCGAGCTGGAGAACTCCACCCGGAAGCCGCGGTTGACGTGGATGTCGCCGGAGTCGTCCGACCACGGCACCCGGAAGATCAGCTGGCGCTCGGGCTCGCATATCCGCTCGATGATGCGCGCGTCGACGAACTCGGGCCGCTGGGTCAGCACCGGTCCGAGCGTTTCCAGGACCTCGCGGACCGCCTGGTGGAACTCCTGCTCGCCCTGGTTGCGGCGCAGGATCTCGGCGTAGAGCGGCTCGATGACGCGGGCCGCGGCGTCGGTCGTGCGGGCGGAGTCGTGCGAGTCGGGGATGACCGGCATCTGATCAAGACCTTCCGTGGTCGGGCTCGTGCGCGTCGGCGCCCCGTCCCGGGGAGCGCCACCGGCCCGCCTCCCCCGCCGGAGCCCCGCGGACTCCCGTTCGGGAGGACCGCGCGGCCGTCGCCCGGCCGGGCGATGCGCAGGACCGTCGTACGGTCCGATTCTCCAGTGCGGCCCGATGATCTTCGAGGGCCATCCACATATTGACCATGATCAGCCGTTTTGATCAGCGTCCGGACCCCTTGCCCGGGCACTCCGCCACCCCCGGTCCGCTGCTCCGGGTTACCCCTGCGGCCCGGGCCCGCTCCCCGGCCCCGGGGAGCCGAGTGGCGAAGGTCACGTTCCGGATCGGCTCTCGTGCGGGTCGCGCAGCACCCAGAGCCCGACCCCGCAGGCCAGTGCGGTGAAGCCCGCGACGACGCTCAGGGCGACCTGGAGGCCGCTTTCCTCGACCGCGAGACCGAGGAAGGCGTTGGCGGCGAGCGCGGCCGACAGGATGATCCAGAGCAGGGGTTTCATGACGGCGATTCCTCCGTGGTCGGTGATGCCCCAAGCCTGCCGGGCGGCGCGCGCCGCGAGGAGGGAGGGTGCTCCCGTATCGGGGTACAGCGGGCTTCACCCCAACCGGCGGCCGACCGGAAACGACGCACCCGCGCAGCCGGCGGAAGGCAACCGTAACGGTCCCGTGAATACAACGCCGGGGCACCGGAGTTACCCGTCAGGAACAGGGACACCCCGCCTGACGATCAGCCATGATGCCCCCATGACGAAGCCGCGAGGGCGTCGGAGAGGGCAGCCTCCTGACAAGTTGCGGGCACCGCACGGAGTGCGCCGGGCCGGGAACGGTACCGCTCGGTCCCGGCCGGACCCGCCCTCCGCACCGCCCCCGCCGCCGTACGGGCACGCGCTCCCGCGGGCGGCGTATCCGGCGTACGCCCGCCCCTCGGCGTATCCCGCCCCGGCGCCCCGGGGTCAGCCGCGCTTCCCCAAGGGCACGGGTGACATGCGGCGCTATCTGGCGGTCGGCCTCGACGCCTATCTGTGCCTGCTGGCCGTCGGTCTGCTGGTGCGGTCCTGCCTGGACGCCGACGGGGCAGGGCACGCGGTCGCCCTGCTGATCGTCCACCTGATCGCGCTGTCGTTCGCCAACCAGGTGCTGCTGACGATGGCCGTCCGGGCGAGCGCCGGAAAGCTGATCATGGGCGTCCGGGTGATCCGGCTGCCCGACGCGGGCCGTCCGGGATTCCGTCGGCTGGTGCTGCGCTGGCTGTACGGGCTCCTCTGGCTGCCGCGCCAGCCCTGGCGCCGGCTCCGGGGCCCAGCGGCTCCGAGCCCCGCTGAGCGACCCCCCGGCCGCCCGGCCGAGGCGCACGAGGACCTCGCGGGGGTGCGCCAGGTCCGGCGCAGCGACCTGCGGCACTACCGGGCGACGGTGGAGGGGCGTACGGGCCGAGCCTGCTCCTCGGCCTCCCGCGGGTGAGGCGGACCGGGGGCCTTCAGCGCCGGTCGCCGGTCACCCCGGGCCGCCAGGCGGGGGTGGAGCGGGTACGGGTCGCACGCGACGATCGCGTCGGTGGCGACGAAGTCGTAGGTGACGCCCTGCCCGACCCCTCGCGGGCCATCCGGCTGAAGGCGCCGGAAAGGCCTCCGTGTTCCGCGGGGTTCACCCCTGAGAGGGAACGGCTGCGGCCCTGCCCACTCTCCGAGGGCCCGGGACGCGGCGAGGCCCGGCCGGGCGAGGTTGCGGCAGTCCCCGCAACTTGTCTTCATCCAGGCACAGTTGTGGTCACCGCACGGGTGGAATCAACGCGAGGACCCACGGCCGGGGGGGTAGGGCGTGGACGACCTCGCGGTGGCGATCACGCTGAGCGCCACCCTGCATCCGCGGGTCTGCCAGATGCATCAACACCACCAAACAGGCCAGATGTTGGCTGGTTTGATCATTACGCTCACCACCCGTCGAGCGTTCCATTGCCCCCGTAAATGCACCTGGGCCAAACGGGCACCAAACAGCACCAGACGGGGAAAAGTGAAATCTTCCATGCGGCGGCTCCGCATGCCTATAACTCTGGGCATTGCCGCCACCCTCTCCCTCACCGCCGGCGGAACGGGAACGGCGAACGCAGGGGCCGGACAGGCCTCGGCATCGCCCTCGGCATCGTCGAAGACGGCTACAGCGGGGAAGACCGGCAAAGACAAACCGGACTCGGTCTCCTTCAAACCTGACGGGCCGGTCGCCCTCACGGGACGGGTCATCGGCGAGGAGACCCTCAAGGACGCCGAGTTCCAGCTCTCCGCCGACCCCGACCCCGAAACCGTCGGGGAACTCAAGCCAGGAGACACGGTAAGCCAACTACCCTTCCCCGATGCCGAGTTCGAAACACACAAGAACGAGTTCGCGGTAAAACTCGACATCGACGACATAACCGACCCGGACTACATCAATGACAGAAACATCGTGACCCTGTCATTGACCATCAGGATACCGGGAAAGAACGGTACCGATAAGTATGCCTACACCGGGGCATCCGTAGAGTACACGGGCTCCAACCCCGACGTGATCCCGTGGGCGGATACACAAACAACACCAGGGCACGGCGGAGAAAAGATACAACCGGGCGAAGAGGTCCGCCCCGAGTTCATCGAGGTCACCCCGCAGGCTCCCTCACCGGAGAACCTGATGTCCCGTACGGCATCGCCCAGAGTTGCGCGTGCTGCTGCTGAGACTCCTCCGCACTGCTCGACGAAGACCTTCATCAAGAGCACCGATGTGTGGTCGAACATCGGCGAAACCTACCCGGTAGGTGACGGCAAAGGTGGCATGACGTTCACCTCGGAGGCAAGCGCCAAGTATGAGGGAGCGGTCAGCTTCGGAGGCTGGTCGGCATCCAAGGCGGTTGATATCAAGAGCGGCCTCGAAGGGGTATGGGAACCCGTCGGATGGCCACGAAAGTACCTGGTGGAGATCAGGTACAAGAAGTACCGGTGCGTGTACCAGAGCAAAGACCAGGCCGCCATCTGGACGGTATGGGAACCCAGCGGGCATACCGGCGGCTCCGACCACGTAGGTGGAGACGAATATGACGACTACACGGAGCGGGTTCCGCGGCCGGACTGGGTAGGAACAAACGAGGAAGACCACTGCACGAAGTCGACCGTCGATCAATGGCACCGGGACAATTCGGCCGGTGGCTCCGAAAGCCTTGGCTGGGAGGGCAAGCTCACGGCTGGTGCAAAGAATCAGCTGGAGATCGGCATAGAACTCGGCGTATCGCGGGAATGGTCCACCTCGTCCAAGGTCACCTACAACATGACCAAGGACGTCGACAGGCTCTGCGGCATGGACGAGAAGCCGGGATTCGCCAGCAAGATCGCGCAGTACGCCAAGGTCGCCCCCTCCGGAACGTGCCTCAACGTGGACATACCAGAAGCCAAGCAGGTCGAGTCGAAGGCCCCGCCGGAGCAGCAGTTCATCGACTACGCGAAGAACACCCCGGACGGTTGGACCGGTGGCGACTCCACCTACTCGGTGCGCCTTCCGGACGGGCGGCTGCTGTACATATTCTCCGATACGTTCCTGGGGCCGCTCAACAAGGACGGCACCAGACCGGTAAGCGCCCCGTTCGTGAACAACTCCTTTGTCATAAAGGACGGAAACAGCCTGAAGACCGTCACCGGCGGGACAAAGGAGAATCCGCGCTCCCTCATGACGGACCTGGACAACGATCCCACCAGGTGGTACTGGCTCGGTGACGGGATGATCTCGGATGTGCAGCTCGAGGGGGAGCTACGCCCGACAAAACGCCTGCAGATCATCTTCCACCAGTGGCACCGGTATGACCCCGACGACATCTGGGGATTCAGGCTGGAGAAGACGGTCGTAGCCACCTTCGACCTCAACGATCTCACCAGGCCGGCCCTCGTGAAGGACATCCCGTCTCCCACCGTCGCACCGAGACTGAGCCCCACGCAGTGGGGGGCGGCCATTGTTCCCGCAAGGGAGAGCGGAGACGGGTACACCTACGTCTACGGGATAGATGACGCCCCGATCAACAAGCGTATGAGGGTAGCGCGCATCAAGGGGACCGACCTCAACAAGGACTACAAGTGGGAGTTCCTGAACGACGGCAGGAAGGCGTGGCTGGGCAAGGAGTCACTGGGCACGACCAACCTGACCGGTGTGGCCAATGAGTTCAGTGTCACCAAATGGGGGAACTCGTTCGTGCTCGTCAGCCAGGACAGCACACAGGCCTTCAGTCAGAAAATTCGCCTGTGGGCGTCCTGCAACCCCTATACCGGGTTCAGGCACAACCCCGGCCGGGATGTCGTCTACATGATGCCCGAGGTCGGTTTGTGGGGAAGCTACGGCGACGAGAACATATTCGCCTACAACGCCCATGTGCACAGCGACCTGTCATCCGGTGACCGGTGGACCCTCTCCTACAATGTCAACAGCTTCGATGCCACCGTAGGGGAGAACGGGGCCCACTACAGGGACCCCAGTATCTACAAGCCCCGGTTCGTATCGTTCACCCTCATACCCTCCGCACAGGGCGTGAGCCCAGAGGCACGCGATCCGGGGCCCAAGGCCTCGCCTCCCAGCGTCAACAGCCCCTGCACGACCACATGCAAGGCCGTACCGCAGCTCAGCGGGCGGTAGCGGGGTGGTAGCGGGGCGGGTCCGGCCGACGGAGGCCGGGCCCGCCCTTCCCGTGCATGTGGTCTCTCCGGGCGGGAGTCGAGGAGCCCGGTACCGTGATCCCCCATGACCACCAAGCCAGAACACGAAAAGACCAGCGAGGAGTTCATCGCCCCTCGTCGCAGTGAACAGTCCGGCCCCGTGACATACACCCGCTACCGGTGCACGTGGACACGGGCCCGTGACGAGGTCATTGGCCAGCTGTACCTCGGACTCGCCGTGTTCACCGGCTCGGTCATCGCCCTGATCGTCGCAGCGAACAGCGAACGGGGCCCGGGCGACGGGACCGCGACCGCCGTTGTCTGGGCCTGGGCGCTGGGGACGGCCGCGTTCATATCGTTTGTGCTGGTTCTCTGGCGCTGGCCTGTCGAGTACCGCGCCCACCCGCCTGGCCCGGATGACCGGACCCCTTAGCCGGGGTGAGTGTCATCAGCTTGGACGACTGCTCATGACGCGCCAGGAGCCTCCGTACCGGTCCCGGGACCCGCGGAACTACCGGGCAGCGGTGGAGGAGCGTACGGACACCCCCTAGCTCGCCACCCGCTCCCGCGCCGCCCGCATCGCCGCAGCGGTGGCCGATGCGTCGTACTCCGGACCGACACCGGGAACGATCACCACGTCACCGTCGAGATGCCGGGTGCGCAGCGGCAGGATCTCCTGGTACGCGGGGGACGCGTACCAGGCGTGGGCCTCCTCGACGCCGGGAAAGCCGATGATGACCAACGCGCCCGGCCAGGCCCCCTCCACCACCTCCGCCTCGGCGCCGTGCACCAGGAAGCGGCCTCCGTAGGGCTTCATGGTGGCCTGGATCCGCTCGATGTAGCTCAGCACCTCGTCCTCGACGGGGCCGTCGGTGGGGTGCAGGTGGGCGATGGCGTACGCGGTCATGATCCGGTCCTCCGTGCGGTCGGGGCGGCTCTCTTCGGGACATCCGCCATGCTGCCGTGCGGGGCGAAGGGCGTCGATTACCTCGGAGGTCATCCCTCCCCCAACGCCGAAGGCGGCGGTCCCGGAGCGTTCCGGGGCCGCCGCCTTCGGGCGGGGACGGGGGTGGTGCGAGGGGGAACGGCTGGTGGATCAGGCCTGGGAGCCGGCCGTCCACTCGGCCCAGTTCATGTTCCAGCCGTTGAGGCCGTTGTCCGGGGTGATGGTCTTGTCCGGGGAGTTCTTGACGATGACCACGTCGCCGACGAGCGAGTTGTCGTAGAACCAGGCGCCGGGTGCGTTGGAGTCGTTCGCGCCCTTCACGTCGGCGAGGCCCACGCAGCCGTGGCTGGTGTTGGCGTTGCCGAAGATGCCCTTGCCCCAGTAGTTGCCGTGGATGAAGGTGCCCGACGTGGACAGGCGCATGGCGTGCGGCACGTCCTTGATGTCGTACTCGCCCTTGCCGTCGTCATCGGTGAAGCCGACGGTGGCGCCGTTCATCCGGGTCTCCTTGTGCTTCTCGGAGATCACCATCTGACCGTTGTACGTGGGGTTCTCGGGGGAGCCCGCGGAGATCGGGATCGTCTTGATCGTCTTGCCGTCGCGGGTGACCGTCATCGTCTTGGTCTTCACGTCGACGGTGGAGACCTGGTTGCGGCCGACCTTGAAGGTCACGGTCTTCTGCTGGACGCCGAAGACGCCGTCCGCACCCTCGACGCCGTCGAGGGCCAGCTTCAGGGTGACGGTGGAGCCGCCCTGCCAGTAGTCCTCCGGGCGCAGGTCCAGGCGCTGGGAGTTGAACCAGTGGCCGACGACCTCCTGGCCGCTGCTGGAGGTCACGGTGATGCCGTCCTGGACGGCCTTCTTGTCCGTGATCGCCTTGTTGAAGTTGATCGAGACGGGCATCCCGACGCCGACCGTGGAGCCGTCCTCGGGGGTGAAGTTCCCGATGAAGCTGTTGTCGGGCGAGACGGTGGTGAAGGAGCTGTTCTCGTGGGCCTTACGGCCCTTCGAGTCCTCAGCCGTGGCGTCGATCTTGTACGTGGTGGACCGCTCCAGCTGGTCCGCGGGCTTCCAGCTGGACCCGTCGGCCGCCAGGGTGCCCTCGACCGGGGTGCCGTCCGCCGTGGTCATGATGACCTCGGTCAGCTTGCCCTTGGCGACGGTGACCTGGGCCGCGTTGTTGATGCTGGCGTTGGTCGCGCGGTCCTTCGGCTCGATCGCTATCTGCGCCTCGGAGGCGTCCGCGGCTGCCGCCTTGTCCACCTCCTGCTGCGACGACTCCGAACTCCCGGCGCTCGCCTTTCCGCCCTTGTCGCCGTCGTCGCTACAGGCCGAAAGCACCAGCACGCCGCCGAGCAGTGCGGACATGGCCATGAGGCCCCTGCGCCGCTTGCTGTCCGTCATCACACGCTTCTCCATCGTTGCCGATTCCCCAGAATCCCTGGACGGGGCCGCCAGGCCGCTATTCCCCGTCAATGTTCCAAGAACACCCGGAAAGGGTGCTCCGTTCCACATCCGCGACAGATGTGGGGAACACCACTCATCGACGCACCCCCGGCAGCGGTGGTTCCCGAGGCCGGGCCCTGGTTTCCGCCGCCGCACAACGCGGCCCCGGTCCGCGGGTGAGCGGGGCCGGGGCCGGGGCCGGTGTTCTCACATGTCACACCCGCTGCGCGGGGTCACCGTCCTCGCCGTCGTTCTTCCCATTGTGCGCGACCGCGTCGCCGTACCCCTCCTCGTCGCCTCCGTCCCGCGGCAGGAAGAGGTCCTCGTCACCGTCGTCCGCGCCGTCCCAGCCCTCCGCGTCGGGGTCGTACTCGATGCCCTCGCTGCTCCAGGAGGCCTGGGCGAGCTCGACCCCGGGCACCTCGCTGACCAGGTCGAAGGGGTCGACCAGCGAGGCGAGGGCCTCCGCTCCGTCTGCCCGGACCGTGGCCTCGGCATGCATCCGCTCCTCGGCGGTGTCGGTTCCGGCGACCGCCGCGACGGGCTCCCCGTACTCGGCGGCGATGGATTCGAGCGCGGTGCCGGTCAGGGCGTCGAGGTCGGTGACCTCCAGCACCATCTCCACGCGAAGTCGAACAAACCTGGATGTCTCTTCTGTACTCATAGCCCGGAGCGTAAGGCTCGGCGGGGCCACGACTTTCCAGCGACCCGCTGCGTTGCTTAGCATCGGCCCACGGGGCTAACTCATGGTTGTCGCAAGGGGATCGAATCTGTGTCCGTCGCTCGTCGCACACTGCTGACCACCACCGCCGCAGGCACGCTGCTGGCCGCTCTCTGGTTCGTCCCGTCGGCCAACGCGACCGGGGAGAACCGCCCGCAGGCCACCCCGGCCGCCCCTGCCGACCGGGTGACCGCCGAGCAGCCCGCCGGCGCCCCTGGCGACGCCTCCGGGGCGCGGCTCGCCGACACCGGGCCGGGCGGGGACACCACCCCGTATCTCGTGGGCGGCACAGCCCTGTTGGGGCTCGGCACGGCCTTCGTCACCTATTCGGTGCGCCGCTCCGTGACCGGGACGCGCCCGGCGCTCTGATCCCGTACGTACGTGAGGAGGGCTGCCGAACCCCCCGGTGCGGCAGCCCTCTTCCGTACGCCCTCCGTGTCTACGGGGCCCGGCTCAGGCCAGCGGCCCCGTGACCGGTTCCACGGCCGCGACCAGGCGCCCTTCCCGTACGAACGTGTCGGCGGCGGCCAGGTCCGGCGCGAGGAAGCGGTCCGGGCCCGGCCCCTCGGCGCCGGCGGCCCGCAGCGCGTCCACGGCGGCCCGTGAGGCGGGGGCGGGGGTGAGGCCCTGGGCGGCGCGGATCTCGACCGCGCGGGTCGCCGCGTACAGCTCGACGGCGACGATCCGGGCCAGGTTGTCCACGGCGGTACGGAGCTTGCGCGCGGCGGACCAGCCCATGGAGACGTGGTCCTCCTGCATCGCGGAGGACGGGATGGAGTCGGCGGAGGCGGGGACCGCGAGCCGCTTCATCTCGCTGACCAGGGCGGCCTGCGTGTACTGGGCGATCATCAGGCCCGAGTCGACCCCGGCGTCGTCCGCGAGGAACGGCGGCAGGCCGTGCGAGCGGTTCTTGTCGAGCAGCCGGTCGGTGCGGCGTTCGCAGATCGAGCCGAGGTCGGCGGCGACGATCGCGAGGAAGTCCAGGACGTACGCGACGGGCGCGCCGTGGAAGTTGCCGTTGGACTCCACCCGGCCTCCCTCATTCTCGGCTTCGCTCGAACGGGAGGTGCCCCCTCGAAGCACGACCGGGTTGTCGACCGATGAGGCCAGTTCGCGGCCCGCGACCACTGCCGCGTAGTCCATGGTGTCGCGGCCGGCGCCGTTGACCTGGGGGGCGCAGCGTACGGAGTAGGCGTCCTGGACCCGGGGCGCGTCGTCCTGGTGATGGCCCGTCAGGCCCGAACCGGCGAGCACCCGCAGCATGTTGTCCGCGCTGACGCCCTGGCCGGGGTGCGGGCGGATGGCGTGCAGTTCGGGGGCGAGGACCTTGTCCGTGCCGAGCAGCGCTTCCAGGGAGAGGGCGGCGGTGATGTCGGCCGAGGTGTAGAGGTTCTTCAGGTCGGCGAGGGCCATGACCAGCATGCCGAGCATGCCGTCGGTGCCGTTGAGGAGTGCCAGGCCCTCCTTCTCGCGGAGTTCGACCGGGGCGATGCCGTGCGCGGCGAGCAGCTCGCCCGCGGGCCGGACCGTGCCGTCGGGGCCCTCCGCGTCACCCTCGCCCATCAGGGTGAGCGCGCAGTGCGAGAGCGGGGCGAGGTCGCCGGAGCAGCCGAGCGAGCCGTACTCGTGGACGACGGGTGTGATGCCCGCGTTCAGCACGTCCGCCATGGTCCGGGCGACTTCGGGGCGTACGCCGGTGTGGCCGGAGGCGACCGTCTTGAGCCGGAGGAACATCAGCGCGCGGACGACCTCGCGCTCGACGCGGGGGCCCATGCCCGCCGCGTGCGAGCGGACGATGTTGCGCTGGAGCTGCGCCCGCAGTTCCGGGCTGATGTGGCGGCTGGCGAGGGCACCGAAGCCGGTCGAGACGCCGTAGACCGGCTCGGGCTTGGCGGCGAGCGCGTCCACGATGAGACGGGCGGCGGCCAGGGCTTCCACGGCGGCGGCGGAGAGCTCGACCCGGGCGCCGTGGCGGGCCACGGCGACGACGTCCTCGGCGGTGGTTCCGGACGTCCCCACCACAACAGTGTGCATATCCATATTCAGCAGCGTACGGACTGAAACCCTTCATGTCACTAGCGGTTCGGCACAGGGCCCCTTACGGCACTGACCGAGTGCGTGAGCGGGTCGCCCGCCGCGCACCCGTGCCCAGCGCGAACCGTGCACCCGCGTCCAACCTCCGCCGTGCGACCGTGCTCGGCCCGAACGGCGACCGCCCGCGCTCACGGCCTGTTGCCGCGCAGCCTGCGCCGGTCGTGCGCGGACTTCGGCGGGGAGTCCGCGAGCCGGATGACCTCACCGTCCCGCCCGGCCACCACGGGCCCCGGCGAGCGGGCCGCCTTGGCCCGGTACTGGGCGGCGTCCGCGAGCCGGAACAGCCGGCGGGCCGAGCGCACCGGGCCGATCGGGTCGCCGGTGGAGGCGACCCCGCAGGCGACCCCGTCGCCCAGCTCGATCACCGCCGCCCGGCCACAGAGCTCGGTGGCGACGCCGACCACCGCGTCGGCCGGGGGACCCGCCGCGAGCAGGCAGAACTCGTCGCCGCCCAGCCGGGCCGCCAGCGCCTCCGGCAGCATCGCCCCGCACAGCGACAGCACCGAGCCGAAACGTTCCAGCAGTCGGTCGCCGACGGCGTGGCCGTGGGTGTCGTTCACTGCCTTGAGGCCGTTCAGGTCGCAGACGACGAGGCTGACCACGGTGTCGTCGACACGGTGCCGCTCGACGGCCTCGTCGAGCCGGATGTCGACCGCGCGGCGGTTGGCCAGGCCGGTCAGCGGGTCGGTGAAGGCCAGTTTGCGGACCTCCTCAAGGCGCTCGGTCTGGGCGATCCCGGAGGCCACGACGGCGGCGAGCACGGTCGCGAAGTCCGCGTCGGCGCGGTCGAAGACGGGCCGCCCGGCCGGCCGCGCCACGTACAGCTCGCCCCACGCCCGGCCATGCAGCACGATCGGCGCGACCACGCAGCAGCCCCGGCCGCGCCGCCGGAGCGCGGCGACCCGCTGGTGGCAGTACGGACGGGCACCACGCGCCGGGCCGCCCGCGCCGGGCAGCCCGTCGGCGGTCTCCACCCAGGCGTCGGGCTCGCCACCACCGGCCCACCGCTCGTGCAGGAACTCGGTGATCTCCGGGAACTCGTGGACCGGGTAGGCCTCCTCCTCGGGGAACTCCTCCTCCCCCTCGGTCCGCTGCCCCGCGTTCACCAGCACCCGCAGCCTGCCCCGTTCCCGCTCCCACACGGAGAGCGCGGCGAAACTGCCGCTCAGCGCCTCGCAGGCGCCCAGCGCCGCCGCCCGCCACGATTCACGCGGCGTGTAGGCCGCGGCCATGGTCTGCGCCAGCGAAACCACGGCCCGAAGCCGTTCATCGTCACCACCCATTTCTACAGCCTATGTAGATTTGTCCCCTTTTCATCAGCTTGATGCGTAACTAATTTCAACTATTTCTCCACGCCGCACTCACTCTGCGTAATGCGCACACATCGTCACTCACCGGGCCAGTCGGGGCGCCGCTTCTCGTTGAACGCGGCCACCCCCTCCGCCCGGTCCCCGGAGAAGGCCACCGACCGCCAGGCCGCGTCCTCCACCTCCAGGCCCGCCCGCAGGTCGAGCCCGTGGCCCAGCCGGAGCGCCTTCTTGGCGGCGCGCAGCCCGACCGGCGAGTTGGCGGCGATCCGGCCGCCCAGCGCAAGGGCCTCCGCACGGTCCTGGCCCGCCTCGACCAGCTCGTCCACCAGACCCAGATCGCGCGCCTCGGCGGCCTCGACGCGACGGGCGCTGAACACCAGCTCGGCGGCGCGCGCCGCACCCACCCGGCGCGGCAGCAGCTGAGTACCGCCGCCGCCCGGGATGACACCGACGGACACTTCGGGCAGCCCGACCACGGCGGTGGCGTCGGCGACGATCACATCGCAGGCGAGGGCGAGTTCGAAGCCGCCGCCGAGGGCGAAGCCGTGCACGGCGGCGATCACCGGCATCGGCAGCTCCAGGACCCCCGTGTAGGCGGCGCGGGCGGTGGGCCGCTGGCGCACGAGGTCGGCGTCGGTGAAGGAGTTGCGCTCCTTGAGGTCCGCGCCCACGCAGAAGGCCCGGTCGTGGCTGGAGGTGAGGACGGTGGCCCGGACGTCCCGGTCGGCGCCGAGCGCCTCACAGGCGGCGGCGATGGAGCGGGCCATGTCGGTGGAGACGGCGTTCATGGCCTTGGGCCGGTCGAGGACCAGCTCGGCGACATGGTCCTGCCCCTCGTGCCGCCGCACGACGACGAAATCCCCGTACCACTGCTCGGACGTGACGGTCATGACTGAACCCCTGTCGGTGGACGGCCTGTTAACGAGCGTTACCGTCACGGATCCTAGACAGGCCGGCACCGCCCCCGACAGGGCGAGCCGGGGACGGAGTCGTAACGACCGGGGACGGAGACGTGACGAAGCGGGCGAGCCGCGCCACGACGGGTCCTCAGGAGCCGGTCTTCCCGCGCCGGGCCAGCAGCCACGGTTCCACCACGCCGAGCCCGCGCACGGGGCGCTGCCACATCGGCTGGAGTCCGAAGCGGTACGTGGGCAGCGGCGGCTCGCCGTCGGGCTCGCGGCCCTCCTTCTCGGCGCCCCGGGCCCGTTCGGCGGCGGCGGCGACGGCCTCGGCGGCCTGCGCCTCGGACTCGGGGGCATCGCCGTGGCGGACCAGCTCCTTGGCGAACGCCCCGTCGACCAGGACGGCGTCCTTCGGAGCTATCGAGGTGAGCCGGCTGGCGAGGTTCACCGTGGTGCCGAAGACATCGCCCATCCGGGTGGTGACCGTGCCGAAGGCGATACCGACGCGCAGGGCGGGCATCGTCTCGTCCTGGGACATCGCCTCGATGAGCCGGAGCGCTATCTCGGCGGCCGTGCCCGCGTCGTCGGCGGCGAAGAGGACCTCGTCGCCGAGGGTCTTGATGAGCCGGCCGCCGTGCGCGGCGACCAGGTCGGCGGCGGTCGTCTCGAAGGACTCGACCAGTTCGCCGAGCTCCTCCTCCTCCAGCCGCCGGGTCAGCCGGGTGAAGCCGACCAGGTCCGCGAAGCCGACGGCGAGCCGACGGTCGACCATCTCCTCGTCGTCCGCGGCCTGCACGACCCGGCCGGTGGCGGCGGCCAGCTGGCGCCGCCACACGTAGACGAGGAACTCCTGGAGCTCCGGGAGCAGCAGCTCGACCAGCGGGTACGTGACCTCGGTGCGGGTCATGCCGGGCTCGGGGGGCTCGGTCAGGCCCTCCAGGAACGAGTCGATCTGCCACTCGGCGAGCCGGGCGGTGGTCTGCCCGGTGGAACGGGCGACCTGGATCGCCATCGGCTCGCTGAGCAGCCCGGCCTCGACGAGACCGGCGAGCCGTCGCAGGGCGAGCACGTCGGCCTCGGTGAGCGCCTTGGCCTGGCCGATGTCGGCGAAGCCCATGGCCCGCCAGAACCGGGAGGCCAGGTCCATGGAGACCCCGGCGGTGCGGGCCGCCTGGAAGGGCGTGTAGCGCCGGTCGGCCCCCAGGATCAGCGCTTCGAGGCGGATGGCGAGGGGGTCGTCGGTCGGTTCCACCGTGTGGTCGACCTCGTGGTGGGGTGTGGCGTGGACCGAGGAGGAGTCCGACCCGGGCTCCTCACCCGCGCCGGACGTCGTGTCGCCGACGGTCACCAGCCGCCTCCTGCCCGTTCCCTGCGCACTGCCCTGCCGATCTGTCGCTGGATCGCCTCAACGATACGGCAGGTGTGCCCCAGCTCACGTCCTTGGTTGTCCGTCATCGGTGGGTCGCGCGTGACATCTCAGGCATACGCGGTATCCGCCCGTACGCCGGTACGCCCGTCCGGGGCCGGCGGCCGTCTCAGGTCAGGCCGCCCGTCGCGCCCCGCAGGTGGACGATGTCACCGGCCGACACCGGCTGCTGGAGCCCGCCCTCGGTGGAGAGGACCAGACGCCCGTCCCCGTCGATCGCGACGGCCTCGCCGACCAGGGACTTCCCGCCCGGGAGCTCGGCCCGCACGGTCCGGTCCAGCGTCGCGCAGCCCGCCGCGTAGGCGGCCTGGAGCCCGCTCACGGCCGCGTCGCCGTCGGCCGCCCTCCACCGGCCGTACCAGTCCTCCAGCGAGCGCAGGACGGCGCGCAGCAGGGTCTCCCGGTCGGTGGAGACCGCTCCGGCGAGCGCCAGCGACCCGGCGGTGGGAGCGGGCAGCTCGTCGGCGCGGAGCGAGACGTTGACGCCCAGGCCGACGACGATCCCGCGCCCGGCGAACTCGCCGAGGATGCCCCCGGCCTTGCGTTCCTCCCCCTCCACCGCGACCAGCAGGTCGTTGGGCCACTTCAGCGACATGTCGACACCCGCCGACTTCGCGAGCCCGGTCGCGGCGGCGACCCCGGCCAGCAGCGGCACCCACCCCCACCGCTCCACGGGGATGTCACCGGGCTCCAGGTACACCGAGAGGAACAGCCCGGAGCGGGGCGGTGCGGTCCAGGTCCGCTCCAGCCGCCCGCGCCCGGCCGTCTGCTCCTCGGCGACCAGCACCGCACCCTCGTCCGCCGCACCGGTACGGGCCTGCCCGGCGAGGTCGGTGTTGGTGGACCCGGTGGACTCCACGACCTCCAGCGACGTCCACAGCGCGTCCGGCCGCAGCAGCCCGCGGCGCAGCGCGGTCACGTTGAGGGGCGGACGGTCGAGGTCCGACCAGCGGTTGTGTGGCGCATCCGGTGGTGTCATGCAACCCAGCCTAGGTGTGGCAAAGGACGCACTGCCTTTCCGGATGCGCGCCGATACCCTACGAGTCAGTAGCCAGAGCCGGACTGACGGCTGGCCGTCCCCCCGTGACCGGTGCCAGACGTCGTCCCCGTGACCAGGCAGGGAGCCGCCCCCCGATGTCCGAGCCGCTAAGCGACATCCACACCACCGCGGGCAAGCTCGCGGACCTGACGCGCCGCATCGACGAAGCGACGCACGCCGGGTCGGCCCGCGCGGTCGAGAAGCAGCACGCCAAGGGCAAGCTGACGGCCCGTGAGCGGGTCGAGCTGCTGCTGGACGAGGGCTCCTTCGTGGAGCTCGACGAGTTCGCCCGGCACCGCTCCACCAACTTCGGAATCGAGAAGAACCGCCCGTACGGGGACGGTGTCGTCACCGGTTACGGCACGGTCGACGGCCGCCCGGTCTGCGTGTACTCGCAGGACTTCACGATCTTCGGCGGTTCGCTCGGCGAGGTATACGGCGAGAAGATCGTCAAGGTCATGGACTTCGCGCTGAAGACCGGCTGTCCGGTCATCGGCATCAACGACGGCGGCGGCGCGCGGATCCAGGAGGGGGTGGCCGCGCTCGGCCTGTTCGCCGAGATCTTCCGCCGCAACGTGCACGCCTCCGGGGTGATCCCGCAGATCTCGCTGATCGTCGGCCCGTGCGCGGGCGGCGCGGTCTACTCCCCCGCGATCACCGACTTCACGGTGATGGTCGACCAGACCTCGCACATGTTCATCACCGGTCCCGACGTCATCAAGACGGTCACCGGCGAGGACGTCGGCTTCGAGGAGCTGGGCGGCGCCCGTACGCACAACACCACCTCCGGGGTGGCGCACCACATGGCGGGCGACGAGAAGGACGCCATCGAGTACGTCAAGTCGCTGCTGTCGTACCTGCCTTCGAACAACCTCTCCGAGGCCCCGGCCTTCCCGGAGGAGACCGACCTCGCCACCACCGACGAGGACCGCGAGCTGGACACGCTCATCCCGGACTCGGCGAACCAGCCGTACGACATGCACACCGCGATCGAGCACGTGCTGGACGACGCCGAGTTCCTGGAGACCCAGGCCCTGTTCGCGCCGAACATCATCACCGGCTTCGGCCGGGTCGAGGGCCACCCGGTCGGCATCGTCGCCAACCAGCCGATGCAGTTCGCCGGCTGCCTGGACATCGACGCCAGCGAGAAGGCGGCCCGCTTCGTCCGCACCTGCGACGCGTTCAACGTCCCCGTCATCACCTTCGTGGACGTGCCGGGCTTCCTGCCGGGCGTGGACCAGGAGTACGGCGGCATCATCCGGCGCGGCGCGAAGCTGATCTACGCCTACGCGGAGGCGACGGTCCCGCTGATCACCGTCATCACCCGCAAGGCGTTCGGCGGCGCGTACGACGTGATGGGCTCCAAGCACCTGGGCGCCGACCTGAACGTGGCCTGGCCGACCGCGCAGATCGCCGTCATGGGGGCGCAGGGCGCGGTGAACATCCTGCACCGCCGCACCATCGCCGCCGCCGACGACCCGGACGCGAAGCGCGCCGAGCTGATGACGGACTACGAGGACGCGCTGCTCAACCCGTACGTGGCGGCCGAGCGCGGCTACGTCGACGCGGTGATCATGCCGTCCGACACCCGCGCCCACATCGTCAAGGGGCTGCGTCAGCTGCGTACGAAGCGAGAATCGCTGCCTCCGAAGAAGCACGGCAACATTCCGCTCTAGCCGCCCGCCCGCCCTTTCCCAGAGAGGCCTGCCCATGATCAAGGTCGTACGGGGCAACCCCACCCCGGAGGAGCTGGCCGCCGCACTGGCGGTGGTCCGGGCGCGCGCCGCGGCGACGTCCGCCGTGTCGTCCGGCGCGCCGCTGCCGCCCGAGCAGTGGTCGGACCCGGGGCGCATCGCGCGGACCGGCCGCCCGCAGCCGGGCCCCCGGGCCTGGGCCCGGACGTACTGGCCGGCCTGAGCCGCCGGCCCACCCGCGAGCCGCCCCCGTCTCCGTTCCGCACGGGGGCGGCTTTGAGTACCTGTACTCAGGCGTGGGAACGGGCGGCGCAGCAGGATCGGAGGCATGCTCTGGTCCGACCCCGAGAACAAGCCGCCGAAGGAACTGCGCGACGCCCAGGCCATGATGCGCCGCGCAGGCGTCCTGCTGGCGCTGGCGATGCTGGTGGCGATGTTCGTGCTCGGCATCCGCTGAGCGGCGAGCCCGCGGCCTGCGGCCCCTTGAGCACGCACTGCCGGGACCACGGCCCCTCCGGCCCCTTCTACGATGGCTCGTATGACTGATCAGCGCCGCCTCGTGCTCGCCTCCGCCTCCCCCGCCCGTCTCGGTCTGCTGCGCCAGGCCGGTTTCGCCCCCGAGGTGATCGTCAGCGGTGTGGACGAGGACGCCCTGAGCGCGCCGAACCCCGCCGAGCTGGCGCTCGTCCTGGCCCGGGCCAAGGCCGCGGCGGTCGCGGAACGCCCCGAGGCGGCGGGCGCCCTGGTCATCGGCTGCGACTCGGTGCTGGAGCTGGACGGCGAGGCGCTGGGCAAGCCCGCCGACGCCGAGGAGGCCACCGCCCGCTGGAAGGCGATGCGCGGCCGGTCGGGGATCCTGCGGACCGGGCACAGCGTGATCGACACCGCCACCGGGCGTACGGCATCGGCGACGGCGTCCACGGTCGTACGGTTCGGCGAGCCGAGCGACGCCGAGGTCGCCGCCTATGTGGCCTCGGGCGAACCGCTCCATGTCGCGGGGGCGTTCACCCTGGACGGCCGCTCGGCGCCGTTCGTCGACTCCATCGAGGGCGACCACGGCACTGTCATCGGGCTCTCGCTGCCGCTGCTGCGCCGGCTGCTGGGCGAGCTGGACGTCTCCGTCACGGAGCTGTGGGTCTGAGACCGGCGACAGCCCCGGCGGGCCCTAGGCCGCCGCCGGGGCCGCCTCCTCGCCCACCCCGTCGTCGGCCCGGGTCCCGGGCCCGTACGCCAGCAGGGTGAACACCAGCAGGGCCAGCACGGTCATCATGAACGCGAAGGCCCACCACCCCACCAGGCCGACGGTGACCGCGCCGAGCACGCCGTGCACGACCGCGCAGCCGATCAGGACCAGCCGTCCGGCGCGTCCCGGAGCCCGGTCCCGTATCCCGGCGATCAGTGCCATCAGCCCGCACAGGAGCAGCAGCAGCCCGGAGACACCGCCCATCACCCAGGTTCCGGTGGACATGGCGTCCGGGTCCAGGCCGGCGAGCGACATGTTCTGGTTCTCGGCGACCGTGGCCAGGACGGCGTTGATGAGCACGATGCCCACCGCCTCCCCGAACAGCACGAGCGCGGTCACGATCGCCACCGGTCTGCGCATCAGCGTCCCACCCCTGTTACCTCTGGTACGTGCGTAGCGCGGACCCTACTCATCGGTATTCCTTCGGACAAGGGGTCGGCCGGGTTCGGGCGCTGGGCAAAGAATCCATCGGCCGTTCGTAGGGACTCCACAAAGAAACGCCGTGAGGCGTTGACCTTAAAGACAGAGACCTGCACCACACCGGCTGGTTACTGTGCGGTTGAGGATCGCGGCGTACCGTGGTGCCACAAGGGATTTCACTACTGGGGCAAGCCTCGGATCACACTCCGTGTGGGCAAGCTCACCATTGGGGACGGGTCGTACGGCCGTGTCGGTAGTCCCTAAACTCAGCTTGTTTCGAGGAGGGAGTCATCGTGCGCAAGGTGCTCATCGCCAACCGTGGCGAAATCGCAGTCCGCGTTGCTCGGGCGTGCCGGGACGCGGGGATCGCGAGCGTCGCGGTCTACGCCGAGCCGGACCGGGACGCGTTGCATGTCCGGGCCGCCGACGAGGCGTTCGCTCTGGGCGGTGACACCCCGGCCACCAGCTATCTGGACATGGCCAAGGTGCTGCGGGCCGCCGCTGACTCGGGGGCGGACGCGATCCACCCCGGTTACGGATTCCTGTCGGAGAACGCGGAGTTCGCCCAGGCCGTCCTGGACGCCGGGCTGACCTGGATCGGTCCGCCGCCGCAGGCCATCCGTGACCTCGGCGACAAGGTCGCGGCCCGGCACATCGCCCAGCGCGCGGGTGCCCCGCTGGTGGCCGGCACCCCGGACCCGGTCTCCGGGTCCGACGAGGTCGTCGCGTTCGCCGAGCAGAACGGGCTGCCCATCGCGATCAAGGCGGCCTTCGGTGGCGGCGGGCGCGGTCTGAAGGTGGCCCGCACGCTGGAGGAGATCCCGGAGCTGTACGACTCCGCGGTCCGCGAGGCCGTGGCCGCGTTCGGCCGGGGCGAGTGCTTCGTCGAGCGGTATCTGGACAAGCCGCGGCACGTGGAGACCCAGTGTCTGGCCGACAGCCACGGCAACGTGGTCGTCGTCTCCACCCGTGACTGCTCGCTCCAGCGCCGCCACCAGAAGCTGGTGGAGGAGGCCCCGGCCCCCTTCCTGACCCAGGCGCAGAACGACGAGCTGTACGCCGCCTCGAAGGCGATCCTGAAGGAAGCCGGCTACGTCGGCGCCGGCACGGTCGAGTTCCTCGTCGGCGTCGACGGGACCATCTCGTTCCTGGAGGTCAACACCCGCCTCCAGGTCGAGCACCCCGTCACCGAAGAGGTCACCGGTATCGACCTCGTACGCGAGATGTTCCGCATCGCGGACGGCGAAGCACTCGGCTACGACGACCCCGTCGTGCGCGGCCACTCCTTCGAGTTCCGTATCAACGGCGAGGACCCGGGGCGTGGGTTCCTCCCCGCCCCCGGCACCGTGACGACGTTCGCCCCGCCGACCGGCCCGGGTGTCCGCCTCGACGCGGGCGTCGAGTCCGGCAGCGTGATCGGCCCGGCCTGGGACTCCCTCCTGGCCAAGTTGATCGTCACCGGCGCGACGCGTGAGCAGGCGCTTCAGCGCGCCGCCCGCGCGCTGGCGGAGTTCACGGTCGAGGGCATGGCCACCGCCATCCCCTTCCACCGGGCCGTCGTCGCCGACCCCGCCTTCACCGCGGACCCGTTCACCGTCCACACCCGGTGGATCGAGACCGAGTTCGTCAACGAGATCAAGCCCTTCGCCGCACCCGCCGACACGGACGCGGAGGACGAGGCCGGACGCGAGACCGTCGTCGTCGAGGTCGGCGGCAAGCGCCTGGAAGTGTCGCTGCCGTCCTCGCTGGGCATGTCCCTGGCCCGCACCGGCCTCGCCGCCGGCGCCAAGCCCAAGCGCCGCGCCGCGAAGAAGGCCGGCTCGGCCGCCTCCGGCGACACCCTCGCCTCGCCCATGCAGGGCACCATCGTCAAGATCGCGGTGGAGGAGGGCCAGGAGGTCAAGGAGGGCGACCTCGTCGTCGTCCTGGAGGCCATGAAGATGGAGCAGCCGCTCAACGCGCACCGCTCCGGCACCGTCAAGGGCCTCACCGCCGAGGTCGGCGCCTCCGTCTCCTCCGGCGCCATGATCTGCGAGATCAAGGACTGACCGCTCCGCACACTCCGAAGGGGCCCGGCCCGCGTCGTGAGGCGCGGACCGGGCCCCTTCGTCACCAGTGGCATCCTGGAACCCACGAGGGCCCGAGGACCGAGGGAGGGGCGGAAGCCATGGCAGGGGCGATCCCGATGGAGACGAGCACGGCGCAGCCGCCGGCCCGGCCGATGCGCGCGGACGCGCGCCGGAACCACGACCGGCTGGTGGGCGAGGCGCGCAGGTCGTTCGCCGAGCACGGCACGGACGCCTCGCTGGAGGACATCGCCCGGCGGGCGGGCGTGGGCATCGGCACCCTCTACCGGCACTTCCCGAACCGGGACGCCCTGATGAACGCGGTCTTCCAGAACGCCCTGTGCTCACTCCTGGACCGCTCCCGGGAGCTGGCGGCGGCGGAAGCGCCGTGCCGGGCGCTGGTGGACTGGCTGGGCGCGATCATCACTCATGCGGGTGAGTACCGCGGCCTGGCCCACGCCCTGATGTCCGCCTCGCGCGACGAGACGTCGGCGCTCGTGCAGTGCCACCTGCCGCTCCGGGAGGCGGGCGCGGGGCTGCTGCGCCGGGCCCAGGAGAGCGGGTCGGTGCGGGCCGACGTCTCGATCGACGATCTGCTCCAGCTCACCAACGCGATCGCGCTGGCGGCCGAGCAGTCGCCCGACGACCCGGAGCTGGCGGAGCGGCTGCTGCGGCTGACCCTGCGGGGGCTGAAGTAGCCGGCCTTCCGGGGCTCCGCTCCCTGGGCCCGGCGTGGTCGGCCACTGCACGGGGCTTCTCCCCGCCCCGCCCCTTCCCGTAACCGGGGCTCTGCCCCGGACCCCGCCCCTCAAGCGCCGGAGGGGCCGAAACAGGGCTGGAGGAGCTGAACAGGCGCGGAGGGGCTGAACGTGCCCTACCGCCGCCGCAGGTCCGCCACTCGCGCCCGCTCGCCCGGGACGTCCGCCAGCGCGGAGGCGCTGCGGAGCTGCGGCCCGAGGCCGCCGTTCTGCGTGCGCCGCTGACCGGGGAGCGGCATGTCCCGGCGGGGCTGACGCCCCGGTGGGGGGCCGTCCCCGCCGGACGCGTCCGCCTCCGGACCGGTCACCGTGATCTCCACGCCCTGATCCGCCAGGGCCTGGAGCTCGGCGGCGGCCCGCTCGTCGTGGAGCGGGGGCGCGTCCGTGACCAGGCGGGTGATCAGCTCGGTCGGCACCGTCTGGAACATGGTGTCCGAGCCGAGCTTGGTGTGGTCCGCGAGGACGACCACCTCAGCGGCGGCCTGCACGAGAGCCCGGTCGACGCTGGCCGAGAGCATGTTGGAGGTGGACAGGCCACGCTCCGCCGTGAGGCCGCTCCCGGAGAGGAAGGCCCGGGAGACCCGCAGCCCCTGGAGTGACTGCTCGGCCCCGCTGCCCACCAGCGCGTAGTTGCTCCCGCGCAGGGTGCCGCCGGTCATGACGACTTCGACCCGGTTGGCGTGGGCCAGGGCCTGGGCCACCAGCAGGGAGTTGGTGACGACGGTCAGGCCGGGGACCCGCGCGAGTCGGCGGGCCAGCTCCTGCGTGGTCGTGCCGGCGCCGACCACGATGGCCTCGCCCTCGCCGACGAGACTCGCGGCCAGGTCGGCGATAGCTGTCTTCTCCGCGGTGGAGAGATGGGATTTCTGCGGAAAGCCGGACTCCCGCGTAAAACCGCCCGGCAAGACCGCACCGCCGTGCCGGCGGTCGAGGAGTCCTTCTGCCTCCAGTGCCCGCACGTCCCGCCGTACGGTCACTTCGGAGGTCTGGACGACGCGGGCGAGCTCACGGAGCGATACCGCCCCGTTGGCGCGCACCATTTCGAGGATCAACTGACGACGTTCTGCAGCGAACACGGAACTGACAGTAACCTGACCGCCGGTGAGTTTCAGCGGTTTGCGCCGAATAACGGAAGTTGTACTTCAAAGGGGCCTCCAAGTGGTATAGGAGGCCCCTTTACTGTTCGGAGGTGATCGTCAAGCGGTCACAGTGCCGACCGGACTGCCGGGAGTTGCCGGGAAATGTCCGGTTTCCTGACCCCTCAGCCCTCACCCGTGAGCTTGCGGGTGTGCAACTGCCGGGCCACTTCCGCGATCGATCCGGACAGGGACGGATACACCGTGAAGGCGTTGGCGATCTGCTCCACCGTCAGGTTGTTGTCGACCGCGAGCGAGATGGGGTGGATCAGCTCGCTGGCGCGCGGCGCGACCACGCAGCCGCCGACCACGATCCCCGTACCGGGCCGGCAGAAGATCTTGACGAAGCCGTCGCGGATGCCCTGCATCTTGGCGCGCGGGTTGCGCAGCAGCGGCAGCTTCACCACCCGGGCCTCGATCTTGCCCGCGTCGACCTCGGCCTGGCTGTAGCCGACGGTGGCGATCTCCGGGTCGGTGAAGACGTTGGCGGAGACCGCCTTGAGGTTCAGCGGGGCGACCGCGTCGCCGAGGAAGTGGTACATCGCGATCCGGCCCTGCATCGCGGCGACCGAGGCCAGCGCGAAGATACCGGTGACGTCACCGGCCGCGTAGACGCCGGGGGCGCTGGTGCGCGAGACCCGGTCGGTGAGGACGTGCCCGGAGTCCTTGAGCCGTACGCCGGCCTCTTCCAGGCCCATGCCCGCGGTGTTCGGGATCGCGCCGACCGCCATCAGGCAGTGCGAGCCGGTGATGACCCGGCCGTCGGCCAGCGTCACCTCGACCCGGTCGCCGACGCGCTTGGCGGACTGGGCGCGGGAGCGGGCCATGACGTTCATCCCGCGGCGGCGGAAGACGTCCTCCAGGACGGCGGCGGCGTCCGGGTCCTCGCCGGGCAGCACCCGGTCGCGTGAGGAGACGAGGGTGACGCGGGAGCCGAGCGCCTGGTAGGCCCCGGCGAACTCGGCGCCGGTGACACCGGATCCGACGACGATGAGCTCCTCGGGCAGCTCGTCGAGGTCGTAGACCTGGGTCCAGTTCAGGATGCGCTCGCCGTCGGGCTGCGCGTCCGGGATCTCCCTGGGGTGGCCGCCGGTCGCTATCAGCACGGCGTCGGCGGTGAGCCGCTCCTCGGTGCCGTCGGCGGCGGTGACGACGACCTGGCGGGACCCGTCGGCCGCCTGGAGCCCGTCGAGCCGGCCCCGGCCGCGCATCACGCGGGCACCGGCCCGGGTGACCGAGGCGGTGATGTCGTGGGACTGGGCGAGCGCGAGGCGCTTGACCCGGCGGTTGACCTTGCCGAGGTCCACGCCGACGACCCTCGCGGCCTGCTCCATGTGCGGCGTGTCGTCGGCGACGATGATGCCCAGCTCCTCGTACGAGGAGTCGAAGGTGGTCATCACCTCGGCCGTCGCGATCAGGGTCTTCGATGGCACGCAGTCGGTGAGGACCGAGGCCCCGCCCAGACCGTCGCAGTCGACGACGGTCACCTCCGCGCCGAGCTGGGCGCCCACCAGGGCTGCCTCGTAGCCGCCGGGGCCGCCGCCGATGATCACGATCCGGGTCACGAAAAGTCCGCCTCGCGTTGGTAACCCGCGGCCGTCTGCCGCCCCGGCCGGGGGTCCGGGGGATCGCCCCGGGGGAATGCAGTACGTACTCCATTGTCCCGCACGCGCCAAAGTGCTTCGCCCCGGGGCCCTCCATACGGGAAAGAAGGCGTCCACCGCACGGGAACGAGCGCCCCGCACACCGAGGCGCGCGCCACCCCGCACTCCCCCGACCGGGGCCTTCGTCACAGGAACCGCCGCTCCCGCGCCCACCTCCCGTACCCTCGGTCCCATGTCGCTCTACGCCGCGTACGCCGGCAACCTCGACGCGCGGCTCATGACCCGCCGCGCCCCGCATTCACCGATGCGCAGCACCGGCTGGCTCAACGGCTGGCGGCTGACTTTCGGCGGGGAGCAGATGGGCTGGGAGGGGGCGCTGGCCACCGTGGTGGAGGCGCCGCGTTCCCAGGTCTTCGTCGCGCTGTACGACCTGGCGCCGATGGACGAGGACTCCATGGACCGCTGGGAGGGCGTCGGGCTCGACATATACCGGCGGATGCGGGTGCGGGTGCACACCCTGGACGGCGAGGAGCCGGCCTGGATGTACGTGCTGAACGGATACGAGGGCGGGCTGCCCTCGGCGCGCTACCTGGGGGAGATCGCGGACGCCGCGGAATCCTCCGGCGCACCTCACGACTACGTGATGGAACTGCGCAAGCGCCCCTGCTGACCGGGGCGGGCCGGGCCCGGCCACGCCCCCTTCGTGCGAAAGCACAAAGACCTCCGGCGCGCCTTTGCGCCAGTGCATCTACGCGCGTAGGGATTCAGCGGTTACGCTCGTCCGCGTGAACGCATCTGTTATTCCGGACAACATCCAGGGCGACCCGCAGGCAGCAGCCGCCGGGGCCGCCGCCCGCCTGCGCGAGCTGACCGGCGCCGAGACCCATGACGTCGCTCTGGTCATGGGCTCCGGCTGGGCGCCCGCGGGCGAGGCACTCGGCGTCCCGGAGGCCGAGTTCCCCGTGACCGAGCTGCCCGGCTTCCCGGCGCCCGCCGTCGAGGGCCACGGCGGCACGGTCCGCTCGTACAGGATCGGCGAGAAGCGCGCGCTGGTCTTCCTCGGCCGCACGCACTTCTACGAGGGCCGGGGCGTCGCCGCCGTCGCCCACGGGGTCCGTACGGCGGTGGCCGCGGGCTGCGGGACCGTCATCCTGACGAACGGCTGCGGCGGTCTGCGCGAGGGCATGCGCCCGGGACAGCCGGTCCTGATCAGCGACCACATCAACCTCACGGCCGCGTCCCCGATCATCGGCGCCAACTTCGTCGACCTGACCGACCTGTACTCGCCGCGGCTGCGCGCGCTGTGCAAGGAGATCGACGACTCCCTCGAAGAGGGCGTGTACGTCCAGTTCCCCGGCCCGCACTACGAGACCCCGGCCGAGATCAACATGGTCCGGGTGCTCGGCGGCGACCTGGTGGGCATGTCCACGGTCCTGGAGGCCATCGCGGCCCGGGAGGCGGGCGCCGAGGTGCTCGGCCTCTCCCTCGTCACCAACCTGGCGGCGGGCCTGTCCGGAGAACCCCTCAACCACGAGGAGGTCCTCCAGGCCGGGCGCGACTCGGCGACCCGGATGGGCGCGCTGCTGGCGAGGGTGCTCGACCGCGTCTGAGCCGAGCCCGTCGAGGACCGGCTCTGCCTGTTCCGGTCCCACTCGGCTCCGACCCTCCTCGGCTCCGGCCCTTCTCGGCTCCCGCCCCTCCTCCGCCCTCCTCGCTCCCGCCCCCTCTGCCACTCCCTCCCCTCGGCCCGTCCGGCGCCCTTCCAGCCCGTCCGGCGTCTGAGG
>NZ_NEUE01000209.1:29615-80050 GCF_002910905.1 Streptomyces sp. SM11
GGGAAGGGGCGGGGAGGGGACCAGCCCGCGCAGCGCCCACCCCACCCGCACCCCACCCCCGTACCCCTTCCGCACCCCCGAAAGGCGGCCCCCGTGCAGCACGACCTCATCGCGCAGGCCAGAACCTGGCTGGCCGAGGATCCCGACCCCGGGACACGCGACGAACTGGCCGCGATCATCGAGTCGGGTGACACCCAGGAGCTCGCCGCCCGTTTCGCGGGCACGCTCCAGTTCGGCACCGCCGGGCTGCGCGGGGAGCTCGGGGCCGGGCCGATGCGGATGAACCGGTCCGTGGTGATCCGGGCGGCGGCGGGCCTCGCCTCCTACCTGAAGGCCCGGGGCGAGGAGGGCGGGCTCGTCGTCATCGGCTACGACGCCCGCTACAAGTCCGCGGACTTCGCGCGCGACACCGCGGCCGTGATGACCGGCGCCGGGCTGCGCGCGGCCGTGCTGCCCCGCCCGCTCCCCACCCCCGTACTGGCGTACGCCATACGGCATCTGGGAGCCGTCGCCGGGGTCGAGGTCACCGCCAGCCACAACCCGCCGCGCGACAACGGCTACAAGGTCTACCTCGGCGACGGCTCGCAGATCGTGTCCCCGGCCGACGGCGAGATCGCGGCCGCCATCGCCGCGGTCGGCCCGCTCGCGGGTGTCGTACGTCCCGAGGACGGCTGGGAGACCCTCGGCGAGGAGGTCCTGGACGCCTACCTCGCCCGTACGGACGCGGTCCTGGCCGACGGCGGCCCCCGTACGGCACGGACCGTCTACACCGCGATGCACGGCGTCGGCACCTCGGTGCTGACCGCCGCGTTCGCCCGTGCCGGGTTCCCCGCGCCGGTGCTCGTCACCGAGCAGGCCGAGCCGGACCCCGCGTTCCCCACGGTGGCCTTCCCGAACCCGGAGGAGCCCGGCGCGATGGATCTCGCCTTCGCCACCGCGCGCCGGGCCGCGCCGGACCTGATCATCGCCAACGACCCGGACGCCGACCGCTGCGCCGTCGCCGTGCCCGACACCGCCACGGACGGCGGCTGGCGGATGCTGCGCGGCGACGAGGTGGGCGCGCTGCTCGCCGCGCACCTGGTGGAGCGGGGCGTCAGCGGCGTGTTCGCCGAGTCGATCGTGTCGTCCTCGCTGCTCGGCCGGATCGCCGAGCAGGCCGGCCTCGGTTACGAGGAGACCCTGACGGGCTTCAAGTGGATCGCCCGGGTGGACGGCCTGCGGTACGGCTACGAGGAGGCGCTCGGCTACTGCGTCGACCCCGAGGGCGTCCGCGACAAGGACGGCATCACCGCCGCCCTGCTCGTCGCCGAGCTCGCCTCCGTACTCAAGGAGCAGGGCCGTACACTCCTTGACCTGCTGGACGACCTGGCCCTGGCCCACGGTCTGCACGCCACCGACCAGCTCTCGGTGCGGGTGGAGGACCTGTTGGTCATCGCGGACGCCATGGCCCGGCTCCGCGGGCAGCCGCCGACCGCGCTGGCCGGCCTCGCCGTCACCTCGGCCGAGGACCTGTCGCAGGGCACGGACAGGCTGCCGCCCACCGACGGGCTGCGCTACCACCTGGAGGGCGCCCGGGTGATCGTCCGCCCGAGCGGCACCGAGCCGAAGCTGAAGTGCTACCTGGAGGTCGTCGTCCCGGTGGCCGACGCGGCCGGACTGCCCGCCGCACGGGCCCGGGGCGCCGAGCTGCTCTCCGGGATCAAGCGGGACCTCGCGGCGGCCGCGGGCATCTGACGCGCCGCTTCACGCGGAAGGGCGCCCTCGCACGAACGCGCCGCTTCACACGAAAGGGCCGCTTCCCCCTCTCGGGGGGACCGGCCCTTCGGCGTTCCGTGCCGTCGGCCTCAGCCGATCGCTCCGACCACCACGAGCAGGACGGCACCAGCGGCGGCCGGGGCGATCACCTCGTACGCCCAGCGCACGGAGCCCCGGTCCGCGCCCTCGGCCGTGGTGTCGCCGGCGCGCTCGGCCAGGTCCCGCAGGTCGCGGACGGTCTGGTCGGCGGAGGCGGTGCGCGCGGCGGAGTCGCGGACGTCGGCGCTGACCGACGTACGGCCGTAGGGGTCGTCGTGCGCCGAGCGGGCTGCGGTGCGCGCCACGCGCTTACGGGCGCGCAGGGAGACGGGGATCGCCCACAGCTGGTACTTCGTGCCGTCCCGGGCGACCAGCTCGGAGGAGTACGAGGCCCGTACGTCGGCGACCTCGGTCCAGGGGAGCTGGATCGTCCGGAACGGGTTGCGGATCCGGATGCGCTCGTCGCTCACGAAGACGGCGGGCCGCAGGGTGAACGCCACGACCAGCGGCACCACCAGGAGCAGCGCGGCCGCCGCGAGCCACGGCACCCGTCCCTCGCCCCGGATCATGGCGTCCCCGGTGATCCAGGCGATCAGCAGGAGCAGCAGCCACCCGCAGACCAGTGCGGCGACGGAACGGTGGGTCCGGGTCGCGGGGGGCGGCTCTGCGGGAGGTGTGGGGCTCGTCATGGCGCCGATTCTGCCTGACGGGCGCCGAGGACGGCGGAGCGGCCGCCCGCGTCGCGGTATCCGGCCGCGGCACCCGGAGGGCCAGGGCCGGAGGGGCGGGGTGCGGCACGCACGGATGGCCCGGCCCCCTGTACAGGTCGCTACGCGCGTAGATATGCTCCTCTGGTGACCATGCCCACCACTGCTCCCGCATTCTCCGACGCGACGGCGTCCGACAGTGCGCTGCGCCGCTTCCTGTTCGGTCTGCCCGGCGTCGACGCCGTCGGCCTCGAAGCGCGCGCCGCCTCCCTCGGAACCCGTTCGATCAAGACGACGGCCAAGGCGTACGCCATCGATCTCGCCATCTCGATGATCGACTTGACGACGCTGGAAGGCGCGGACACCCCGGGCAAGGTCCGGGCTCTCGCCGCCAAGGCCGTCAACCCCGATCCCACCGACCGCACCACCCCGCGCACCGCCGCGGTCTGCGTCTATCCCGACATGGCGGCCACCGCGGCCGCCGCGGTGGCCGGCTCCGGCGTGCGGGTGGCGTCCGTGGCGACCGCCTTCCCGGCGGGCCGTGCCGCGCTGGACGTCAAGCTCGCGGACGTCCGCGACGCCGTGGCGGCCGGGGCCGACGAGATCGACATGGTGATCGACCGGGGGGCGTTCCTCTCCGGCCGGTTCCTGAAGGTGTACGAGGAGATCCTCGCCGTGAAGGCCGAGTGCGGGACCGCCCGCCTCAAGGTGATCTTCGAGACCGGCGAGCTGTCCACGTACGACAACATCCGCCGGGCCTCCTGGATCGGGATGCTCGCGGGCGCGGACTTCATCAAGACCTCGACCGGCAAGGTGGCCACCAACGCCACCCCCGCCAACACGCTCCTCATGCTGGAGGCCGTCCGCGACTTCCGGGCGCAGACCGGCGTGCAGATCGGCGTGAAACCGGCCGGCGGCATCCGCACCACCAAGGACGCGGTCAAGTTCCTGGTGCTGGTGAACGAGACCGCGGGTGAGGACTGGCTGGACCCGCACTGGTTCCGGTTCGGTGCGTCCAGCCTGCTCAACGACCTGCTGATGCAGCGCCAGAAGCTCAGCACCGGCCGTTACTCCGGCCCCGATTACGTGACGGTGGACTGATAGCCATGGCATCCGCATTCGAGTACGCACCGGCGCCGGAGTCCCGCGCCGTCGTCGACATCGCCCCCTCCTACGGGCTGTTCATCGACGGCGAGTTCACCGAGGCCGCCGACGGCAAGGTCTTCAAGACCGTCTCGCCGAGCAGCGAGGAAGTCCTCTCCGAGGTCGCTCGGGCAGGCGCGGCGGACGTGGACCGGGCCGTGAAGGCGGCACGCAAGGCGTTCGAGAAGTGGTCGGCGCTGCCCGGCTCCGAGCGCGCCAAGTACCTGTTCCGGATCGCGCGGATCATCCAGGAGCGCAGCCGTGAGCTGGCCGTCCTGGAGACGCTCGACAACGGCAAGCCGATCAAGGAGACCCGCGACGCGGACCTCCCGCTGGTCGCGGCGCACTTCTTCTACTACGCGGGCTGGGCCGACAAGCTCGACCACGCGGGCTACGGGAGCAACCCCCGTCCGCTGGGCGTGGCCGGCCAGGTCATCCCGTGGAACTTCCCGCTGCTGATGCTCGCGTGGAAGATCGCCCCGGCGCTCGCCACGGGCAACACGGTGGTCCTGAAGCCCGCCGAGACGACCCCGCTGAGCGCCCTGTTCTTCGCGGACATCTGCCGCCAGGCAGGGCTCCCGAAGGGCGTCGTCAACATCCTGACCGGCTACGGGGACGCGGGCGAGGCCCTCGTCACGCACGCGGACGTCAACAAGGTCGCCTTCACCGGTTCGACCGCCGTCGGCAAGGCCATCGCGCGCTCCGTCGCGGGCACGGACAAGAAGGTCACCCTGGAGCTCGGCGGCAAGGGCGCGAACATCGTGTTCGACGACGCCCCGATCGACCAGGCCGTCGAGGGCATCGTCACCGGGATCTTCTTCAACCAGGGCCAGGTCTGCTGCGCGGGCTCCCGGCTGCTGGTCCAGGAGTCGGTCCAGGACGAGGTGCTGGACGCGCTGAAGCGCCGGCTGTCCACGCTGCGGCTGGGCGACCCGCTGGACAAGAACACCGACATCGGTGCGATCAACTCCGCCGAGCAGCTGGCCCGGATCACCTCCCTGGTGGAGACCGGAGAGGCGGAGGGAGCGGAGCGCTGGAGCGCCCCCTGCGAACTTCCGTCGTCCGGTTACTGGTTCGCTCCGACGCTCTTCACGAACGTCACCCAGGCGCACGCGGTGGCCCGTGACGAGATCTTCGGCCCGGTGCTCTCCGTCCTGACGTTCCGCACCCCGGACGAGGCGGTCGCCAAGGCCAACAACAGTCAGTACGGCCTCTCGGCCGGCATCTGGACGGAGAAGGGCTCCCGCATCCTCGCGGTGGCGAACAAGCTCCGCGCGGGCGTCGTCTGGGCCAACACGTTCAACAAGTTCGACCCGACGTCGCCGTTCGGCGGCTACAAGGAGTCGGGCTACGGCCGCGAGGGCGGCCGCCACGGCCTGGAGGCGTACCTCGATGTCTGACCAGAACCGTCTTGGCGTCTTCAAGACCTACAAGCTGTACGTCGGGGGCAAGTTCCCCCGCTCCGAGAGCGGCCGGGTGTACGAGGTGACGGACTCCAAGGGCCAGTGGCTGGCGAACGCGCCGCAGTCCTCCCGCAAGGACGCGCGCGACGCGGTCGTGGCCGCGCGCAAGGCGTTCGGCGGCTGGTCGGGCGCGACCGCGTACAACCGCGGCCAGGTCCTCTACCGCGTCGCGGAGATTCTGGAGGGCCGCAAGGACCAGTTCGTCCGCGAGGTGGCCGCTGCCGAGGGGCTGTCGAAGTCCAAGGCGGCGGCCGTCGTGGACGCGGCGATCGACCGCTGGGTCTGGTATGCGGGCTGGACCGACAAGATCGGGCAGATCTCCGGCGGGGCGAACCCGGTCGCGGGCCCCTTCTTCAACCTCTCCACCCCCGAGCCGACCGGCGTCGTCGCGGTTCTCGCGCCGCGGAAGTCGTCGTTCCTCGGGCTCGTCTCGGTGATCGCCCCGGTGATCGCGACCGGCAACACGGCGGTCGTCATCGCCTCGGCGGACGCCCCGCTGCCCGCGCTGTCGCTGGGCGAGGTGCTGGCCACCTCGGACGTCCCCGGCGGCGTGGTCAACATCCTGTCCGGCGCCACGGCGGAGCTGGCCGCCCCGCTCGCCGCCCACCAGGACGTCAACGCGATCGACCTCACCGGCGCGGACACCGCGCTGGCGAAGGAGCTGGAGATCGCGGCGGCGGACAACCTGAAGCGGGTCCTGCGCCCCCAGCCGGTGGACGCGGACGGCGCGGCGGACTCCACGGACTGGCTGGCCTCGCCCGGCACGCACCGCCTGACGGCCTTCCTGGAGACCAAGACGGTGTGGCACCCGACCGGGGCGCTGGGAGCCGCGGGCTCCTCGTACTGACGCCCGCCAGGTGCCCGGACGGGGCCGCCCTCCCACCCCGGGGCGGCCCCGTCCGCCGTTCGTCCCGTCCGCGTCAGCCGGTGACGAGCCCGGTCACCGTACCCACCACGGGCAGGTCGCTCAGCGCGCCGCCGCTGGTGATCGGATCGGTGACGACGGCCGTGGTCAGCGGCTTGAAGTCGGCGATCTGAGTGCCCACGGCATTGTCCAGCGGATCCACCCCGGTATTGGCCAGCGGGTCCAGCTGAAGGTCGGTGATCGGGGCGACGCTGCTGGCCAGCGAGGTCCCGAGCGCGCTGGTCACCGCCGGCCCGGCTGTCTCGCCGACCGCCTGGAGGGCGGAGACGCCCTGCTCCGGGACCTCGGCGGCGGCGGGCAGCTGGACGGCCTGGGCGGCGCCCGCGCCGGCCCCCAGGGCGGCTCCCAGCGCGGTGAAGGTCAGACCGGCGCGCAGCAGGGCGCGACGTTCGGGCTTACGTGCATGAAGTGCCATGTTTTCCACCTGATCGAGCCTGGTCGGGTAATCGTCTGTGCGCGCAGAGTAGTTGAGGTGTGATGCTGGATACCAACAGGAGGCCCGATGGGTCCCCTGCGCGGGTCAATGCCTCACACTTCTGTTCTGTGAGTTCCCAACCGATCCCGACCCGCGTCGTGCTGCTCGCGGGCCCCTCCGGCTCCGGCAAGTCGTCCCTCGCCGCCCGCACCGGTCTGCCGGTGCTGCGCCTGGACGACTTCTACAAGGAGCACGACGACCCGACGCTGCCCACGGTCCCCGGCTCCACGGACGTCGACTGGGACTCCGCCGGGTCCTGGGACGCGGAGGCGGCGGTGGCCGCCATCACCGAGCTGTGCCGGTGCGGCCGTACGGACGTTCCGGTGTACGACATCGCCACCAGCTCCCGTACGGACCACGAGACCTTCCACATCGAGCGGTCACCGCTGTTCGTGGCGGAGGGCATCTTCGCGGCGGACATCGTGGAGCGCTGCCAGGAGCTGGGGCTGCTCGCGGACGCACTGTGCCTGCGCGGCCGCCCGTCCACGACGTTCCGCCGCCGACTGCTGCGGGACCTGCGCGAGGGCCGCAAGTCGGTCCCGTTCCTGCTGCGGCGGGGCTGGCGGCTGATGCGGGCCGAGCGGCGCATCGTGGCCCGCCAGACGGCCCTGGGGGCGTTCCCCTGCGGCAAGGAGGAGGCGCTGGGGCGGTTCGCCGCCGCGGCGGCGGGGCGGTGCCGGCGGGCCGGCGTGGGGGCGCCGCCCACACCGTAGCGCTCAGGGCGCACGGAAGCGGGGCCGTACAGGACCCCCCGGCCCGTGCGACCCCGCTGTGTTTCCCCCGTGACCCGCGCCTCCCCCGAAGCGATGGGCCGTTCCCCCGTGTTCCCCCGGGTCCCCTCGGTCCCCGTTCTCACTGCTCCCCCGTTGCTCCCCCGCACTTCCCCCGTGGCCCCCGCCTCCCCCGAAGCGAAGGGCCCTGCCTCAGGCCACCAGCTCGCCGAAGGACTCCTGCTCGTCACGTCCGAAGCTGAGGACCTCGTCCTCGCGCAGCCGGCGCAGGGAGCGCCAGATGCTGGACTTCACCGTGCCGACACTGATGTCGAGGATCGACGCGATCTCCGGGTCGGTGCGGCCCTCGTAGTACCGCAGGACCAGCATCGTGCGCTGGAGTTCGGGCAGCCGGGCGAGTGCCTGCCACAGCACCGCCCGCAGCTCCGTGCCGCGCATCGCGTCCGTGTCGCCCACCGTCTCCGGCAGCTCCTCGGTCGGGTATTCGTTCAGCTTGCGCCTGCGCCAGGCGCTGATGTGCAGGTTGGTCATGGTGCGGCGCAGATAGCCGCCGACCGCCGCCTTGTCGCTGATCCGGTCCCACGCCCGGTACGTCGAGAAGAGGGCGCTCTGCAGCAGGTCCTCGGCCTCGAACCGGTCGCCGGTCAGGTGGTAGGCGGTCGCGTACAGGGAGGCCCGTCGCTCCTGGACGTAGGCCGTGAACGCCGCTTCGGCGTCCGCGTCCTCCGTCCGGGCTCCGCGATCCCCCGTGGCCTCCCCGAACGCGCTTGCCGCCCCCTTGGGTGCGTCAACCACCGCCATGTACGGCATACGCACCTGCTCCGCAGCCGTCGGGTGCTGACGCCCGGCGCTCCGAACGCACCCCCGCACACTCGTGGCACCGGACCTCTCCGTGCTCCGGCCGACGTCGTGGAGACGCGTGACAACTGCGCTTGAACTGGTGCTGTGCAGTGCGTTCATCTCGCGCCCCCTATCGGTGGAGTCCGTTCGTTCCCTGCTGTGGAAGAGCTTGCCGGGGCAGTTTCATGGCGCTGTCCCCCGACTGTCACAGGCCTGTCACAGGGGCAGTTGCGGCCGTGCCCGGACAATCGGACCGGACCACAGGTCGAACTGAAGCGCCACCATGGGCCAGAATGACGTTCGTGCCTTTCCTGTTGCTGATCGAGGACGACGACGCCATCCGCACGGCCCTCGAACTCTCGTTGTCACGCCAGGGCCACCGTGTGGCCACCGCGGCGACGGGAGAGGACGGCCTTGAGCTGCTGCGCGAGCAGCGGCCCGACCTGGTCGTACTGGATGTGATGCTGCCCGGGATCGACGGTTTCGAGGTGTGCCGGCGGATCCGCCGCACCGACCAACTGCCGATCATTCTGCTGACCGCGCGCAGCGACGACATCGACGTCGTGGTGGGACTGGAGTCCGGCGCGGACGACTATGTGGTGAAACCTGTCCAGGGCCGGGTGCTGGACGCCCGGATCCGGGCGGTGCTGCGCCGCGGGGAGCGCGATTCGACCGACTCGGCGACCTTCGGCAACGTGGTGATCGACCGCTCCGCCATGACCGTCACCAAGGACGGTGAGGATCTGCAGCTCACGCCGACCGAGCTGCGGCTCCTGCTGGAGCTGAGCCGCCGGCCCGGCCAGGCCCTGTCCCGGCAGCAGTTGCTGCGCCTGGTGTGGGAGCACGACTACCTGGGCGACTCCCGTCTGGTGGACGCCTGTGTGCAGCGGCTGCGCGCGAAGGTGGAGGACGTGCCGTCCTCGCCGACCCTGATCCGTACGGTGCGGGGCGTGGGCTACCGGCTGGACTCGCCTCAGTGACCGAGACCGCCAAGCGGTCCCTGCGCGCCGGTCTGCGCTGGACCAGTCTGCGGATGCGCCTCGTCGTGGTGTTCGCGCTGGTGGCGCTGGTGGCCGCGGTGTCCGCTTCGGGGATCGCGTACTGGCTCAACCGCGAGGCCGTGCTGACCCGCACCCAGGACACCGCGCTCGACGACTTCCGGCGGCAGATGCAGGACACCGCGGCGGGTCTGCCGGCGCGTCCCACCAAGGACGACCTCCAGCGGGCCGCCGGGGAGATAGCGACCAACAGCCCGGGGTACAGCGTGCTGCTGGAGGCCGAGCGGGAGCGCGGCAAGCCGATCGTGGGCTACTCCGACCTGGACACCCTCACCCGGGCCGACGTGCCGGAATCGCTGCAGGAGCAGGTGGCCCGCAAGCAGCCGCTGACGTCGAGCAACGAGCACGAGTACCACCTGTTCTGGCAGCGGACGAGCATCGCGGGCACCCCGTATCTGGTCGCCGGTACGCGGATCATCGGCGGCGGCCCGACCGGCTACATGCTCAAGTCCCTCGACCAGGAGCGGCAGGACCTCAACTCGCTGGCCTGGTCGCTGGGGATCGCCACCGCCCTCGCGCTGGTCGGCTCGGCGCTGCTCGCGCAGGCCGCCGCGACGACGGTGCTGCGCCCGGTGCAGCGGCTCGGCGACGCGGCCCGCAAGCTCGGCGAGGGCAAGCTCGACACCCGGCTCGTGGTCTCCGGCACGGACGAGCTCGCCGATCTCTCCCGGACGTTCAACAGGACGGCGAGCTCGCTGGAGAAGAAGGTCGCGGACATGAGCGCGCGGGAGGAGGCGAGCCGCCGGTTCGTCGCCGACATGTCGCACGAGCTGCGCACCCCGCTGACCGCGATCACCGCGGTGGCCGAGGTGCTGGAGGACGAGGCGGACACCCTCGACCCGATGATCGCGCCCGCCGTGCACCTGGTGGTCAGCGAGACCCGGCGGCTGAACGACCTGGTGGAGAACCTGATGGAGGTGACCCGCTTCGACGCGGGCACGGCCCGTCTGGTGCTGGACACCGTCGACGTCGCCGACCAGGTGACCGCGTGCATCGACGCGCGGGCCTGGCTGGACGCGGTGGACCTGGACGCGGAGCGCGGCATGATGGTCCGCCTCGACCCGCGCCGCCTGGACGTGATCCTGGCCAATCTCATCGGCAACGCCCTCAAGCACGGGGGTTCGCCGGTGGGCGTCCGGGTACGGACCGAGGGCGAGGAGCTGGTCATCGAGGTACGAGACCACGGTCCGGGCATCCCCGAGGAGGTGCTGCCGCACGTCTTCGACCGGTTCTACAAGGCGAGCGCCTCCCGGCCGCGGTCGGAGGGCAGCGGGCTCGGCCTCTCCATCGCCATGGAGAACGCGCACATCCACGGCGGTGACATCACGGCGGCGAACTCCCCGGACGGCGGAGCCGTCTTCGAACTGCGGCTGCCGCGCGACGCCGAGAAGATCGCGCACCACGACGAACCGGGCGCACAGGCCCCGGACGAGGACGAGGACGGGGCGACGTGAAGCGCGGCGAAGTCACGTACCGGCGGGGCCCGCTCCGGCGGCGTACGGCGGCCTCGCTGGCAGCCGTGCTGGCGGCCGCGGCGCTGGCCTCCGGGTGCGGGATCCGTACGACCTCGGTGCCGGTGGACGCGGGGGCCGCGCCCTCCCGGGTGCCGTGCCGGCTGTCCTCGTCGGACGTCACCACCCGGTCGCCGGACCGGGTGAGCGCCGAGGTGTATCTGGTGTGCGCCTCGCAGCTGGTCACCGTGGACCGTCCGGTGACGGCGGACGCGGTCGGCACCGACCCCGTTGCGGTCGCCCGCGCGCTGCTGAAGGAGGTCCAGCAGGCGCCGCCCGCGAGCGAGCGCCGGGCCGGGTTCACCACCGCGGTTCCGGCGGGGCTGCGGATGGATCCGGCCCGGGACGGCGACCCGGCGGGCACCCTGCGTCTGAGCAGTCAGCCGGAGGACCTGTCGGCGGAGGCGCTGGCCCAGCTGGTGTGCACGTACGCGGAGAGCGAGACGCTGGTCCGGGACGGCTCGGTGCTCCTGGGCGGGCCCGGGGACTACCCGCCGCGCGGCTATCTGTGCACCTCGCAGACGAAGTCCCGGCCGGGGGATGTGGCCACGCCGGACGCGGTCCGGCTGGACTGACGCGGGCCCGGCGCGGTTCGGACGCGGGTCCGGGCCACGCCGTACGCCGTTCGGCCGGGCCGACGCGGGCCCCGCACGGCCCCCGCACGGTGCGCGGGGGTGGCCGGCAGGGCCGTCCGTGCGGCCGCGGACGACGGCACGGAACCGATCCTGCCGATCGTGGCGTCTTGGTGGACGTGCGTCACAGTTCGGGCGGCCAGACCGTCATCCACTTCCGCGCGGCGGGCGTCACTCTCCTTGTCGCGCACCTAGTCTTCGTCGGGTGGCTGACGCTGCGCCCGCTGGACGTTCCCTGGATCACGGCGGCGAACTTCGAGCCGCTCGCCGGGATCAGGGCGGACCTCGCGCTGGGGCCGGCCGAGGCGGCCCGCCGGATCGGCGGTGCGCTGTTGCTCCTGGCCCCGCTCGGGGTGCTGCTGCCGATGGCCGGGGGCCGGATCTTCGTCTCCCCCTGGGTCTCGCTGCTGCGTACGGTCGCCGCCGGGGCGCTGATCTCGCTGGCCATCGAGCTGGGCCAGACCGGGGTGCCCGGTCAGGTGGTCGACATCGACTCGCTGCTGCTGAACACCTCCGGGGTGGTGCTGGCCCATCTGCTGGTCGTCCCGGTCTGCCGGGCGCGGCTGCGCCGCCGGGGACTGCCGGGGGTACGGGATCTGCCGTACCACCGCCAGGAGACCCGTCTCAGGGACGAGGCCCCTGGGGGAGCGACCCCGACGATTACCGGGGTCGGCCTCGCACCGTAGAGCGATGCTTTGTACCTCTTCGTCGCGGCACCATGGATACATCGGGGAGCACAACAGGCTGCTCCTCCCGTAACGGTTCGCGAAGGAGCCCACCATGGCCGCACTTGTTCGCCCCCGCGAAGGCCGCATGATCGGCGGAGTGTGCGCGGGCCTCGCCCGCCGCTTCGGTATCTCCGCAAGCACGATGCGCGTCATCTTCGTCGTCTCCTGCCTGCTGCCCGGTCCGCAGTTCCTTCTCTACCTGGCGCTGTGGGCGCTGCTGCCCTCGGAGAAGTCCGCCTCATCCGCTACGGCCTGGTGACGCGCCGCGACACGGGGAGTGAGAACGCGCAGTGGGCGCACACCCTGGATCAGGGTGTGCGCCCCACTGACATGTGCGGGGTGGCGCCGGAGGCCCGGCGCGCGGGCCGGATCAGCCGCCGAGCGGGATCCCGTTGGCGGTGAGGCCCTGGGTGGGCAGTCCGCCGAGCAGGCCGGTGACCGGGGCGGCCGCGTCGGTGGCCTCGCCGCCGAGGACCTTGCCGACGGTCTCCTGGACCGGCGCGTGCTGGGCCGACGTGGCGATGGAGTCTAGCGCCATCGTCGAGACGGGGAGCGCCCCGGCCGCGGCGTCCAGCGGCAGCGACGGAGCGGCGGAGGCGCTGCCGGCGGCGGCAGCGGCGAAAGCGGCACCGAGGGCGGCGACACCGAGAGTCTTGGCAGCAGACTTCTTCATGGAGAATTCATCCTTGGGGAAGGGGATGCGAGCGGCTCTGCAAGCTAGCCATCCCACAGCCCGCTCCGCAAACATCCCGACACGCGGAAAAGGGCCGGGATGCCACCTCCCGACCCTTCCCCTGTCGCATCCCTCAGCCTCCGGAGACCACAGAACCACTGGTCACAGCGGTCTGACGGAAAAGCCACTCCGACTTCAGCTCGGCATATCCGGGCTTGACGACGTCATTGATCATCGCGAGACGTTCGTCGAAAGGAATGAATGCTGATTTCATCGCATTGACTGTGAACCACTGCATGTCGTCGAGCGTGTATCCGAAGGCCTCGGTCAGCCGCTCGAATTCCCCGCTCATGCTCGTCCCGCTCATCAGCCGGTTGTCCGTGTTCACGGTGATCCGGAAGTGCAGCTTGCGCAGCAGCCCGATGGGGTGCTCGGCGTACGAGGTGGCCGCGCCGGTCTGGAGGTTGGAGGTCGGGCACATCTCCAGCGGGATGCGCTTGTCGCGTACGTAGGAGGCGAGGCGGCCGAGGGAGACCGAGCCGTCCTCGGCGACTTCGATGTCGTCGATGATCCGCACCCCGTGGCCGAGCCGGTCGGCGCCGCACCACTGGAGGGCCTGCCAGATCGACGGCAGGCCGAAGGCCTCGCCCGCGTGGATCGTGAAGTGGTTGTTCTCCCGCTTGAGGTACTCGAACGCGTCGAGGTGACGGGTGGGCGGGAACCCGGCCTCGGCGCCCGCGATGTCGAAGCCGACGACGCCCTGGTCGCGGTAGCTGTTGGCGAGTTCGGCGATCTCCAGTGCGCGGGCGGCGTGCCGCATCGCGGTGAGGAGGGCGCCGACACGGATGCGGTGGCCGTTGGCGCGGGCGATGCGCTCGCCCTCGCGGAAGCCCTCGTTGACGGCCTCGACGACCTCTTCGAGGGTCAGGCCGCCTTCCAGGTGCTGCTCGGGGGCGTAGCGGATCTCGGCGTAGACGATGCCGTCCTCGGCGAGGTCCTCGGCGCACTCGGCGGCCACCCGGAACAGCGCGTCACGGCTCTGCATGACGGCGCAGGTGTGGGCGAACGTCTCCAGGTAGCGCTCCAGCGAACCGGAGTCCGCTGCCTCGCGGAACCAGATGCCGAGCTTGTCGGCCTCGGTCTCGGGGAGGGAGTCGTAACCCTGCGCGCGGGCCAGCTCGACGATGGTGCCCGGCCGCAGGCCGCCGTCGAGGTGGTCGTGGAGCAGCACCTTGGGGGCGCGCCGGATCTGGTCGGAATCAGGGACATTCAGGGTCTGGCTCGTCATCTGGGCACTCTAGCGCCTACGCGCGTAGAGCGCCTGGTGTCGATACGTAACAGTGACCGCGAAGTCGGGTGGAGTACACCTCTCCTTCTGACACTGTTCTGTCATGGGACAGCGCGCACTCCCCCTGCCCGAAGCCAGGGGTGTCTTGTCGGTCAGGCCGGAGCAGGGAGCGGGGTCCGGTGCCGTGCGCCGCGAGGCGGAGGAGGGAGTCGGACGGGGCCTCCCCCGCTTGGGCGGAGCCGAGACCTCGGGGAAGGATCCAGGCCGGGTGGCGACAACGCGGCAAGGCGCGGTGCCAGGGCACGCGAGCCCGGCATGACCGGCACGACACCCCCGAGGCTGGGGCGGGCCGTTCAGACGGCCGGAACAACGGACGAGGTCAGCGGCGTGGTTCTGCTGCTCCCGGACGGCCGGGCCGACTCGCGCCGTCGTCCCTCCGCCCTGTCGTACGCGGCCCAGCTGCCGTTCGCCCGTTCCCTGGCCCGCGCCGGGGTGGGCGACGGGCTCGCGGTGCACGTGCTGCGCTACCGCTGCCGCGGCTGGAACGCGGACGACGCGCATCCCGCCGAGGACGCCGCGTGGGCGGCCGACGAGGTCCAGCGACGGTACGGCGACGTGCCGGTCTGCCTGGCCGGCCACGGGATGGGCGGGCGGGCGGCGCTGCGGGCCGCCGGGCACGACGCGGTCACCTCCGTCCTGGCGATGGCCCCGTGGCTGCCGGAGCAGGCGACGGACGGACCGGATCCGGTGAAGCAGCTGATGGGGCGACGCGTGCTGATCGTGCACGGCACCAACGACGAACGCACCGACCCGGAGTTGTCCTACCGGCTGGCCGAGCGGGCGAAGAAGTCCAACCGGGACACCTGCCGCTTCGAAGTCCATTCGGATGGGCACGCGTTGCGCCAGCACCGCTCCGAAGTGGTGGCGCTGGCCGCCGACTTCATCCGCGGCTCGCTCTTCGCCCGGCCCTACGCCCGCCCGGTCGCGGACGCGCTCGCCGCACCGCCGCCGCTGGGGCTGCGGATGCCGCTGGCCGCCGGGTTCGGGCGGTCGCTGCGGCAGTGAGGGGGCGGGCGCCCACACCAGGGGCCCCGCCGTGCGTCGGCCCGCGCCCGGTCAGTCCGGCAGCAGGTTCCCCCGGCGTGAGAGCAGGAAGCGCTTGAAGGCGGCGACCGGCGGGGTGTCGGGGTGCCCGTCCAGCCAGGCGACGCCGATCTCGCGGGCCGCGCGCGGTGCGGTGACCGTCAGTTCGACGACGCCGGGGCGGGCGACCGCGGGCGGCGGCAGGAGGGCCACCCCGAGCCCGGCGGCGACCAGCCCGCGCAGGGTCTCCGCCTCCTCGCCCTCGAAGGCGACCCGCGGCGTGAAGCCCGCCTCCGCACAGAGGTCGTCGGTGATCCGGCGCAGCCCGTAACCGGGTTCCAGGGTGACGAACGTTTCGTCGGCGGCCTCCGCGAGCCGGACCCGGCGGCGGGACGCGAGGCGGTGGTCGTCGGGGACCACGAGCCGCAGCCGCTGTTCGTCGAGGCGGCGGGCGACCAGGTCGGGGGCGTCGGGCACGGGTGAGGTGAGGCAGAGGTCGAGGCCGCCCGCGCGCAGCCGTTCGATCATCGCCTCGCCGTAGTTCTGTACGAGCTGGAAGCGGACCTTGGGGTGGTCGGTCCGGAAGGCCCGGATCAGGGCGGGGACGGTCTCCGAGCCCATGGTGTGCAGGAACCCGAAGGAGACCCGGCCCGTCGTCGGGTCGGCGTCCGCCCGGACCGAGTCGGCGGCCTTCTCCACCTCGGCCAGGGCCCGTTCCGCCGAGCTGAGGAAGGCGCGGCCCGCCGGGGTGAGCGAGACCGTGCGGCCCTTGCGGGCGAACAGGGCGACGCCCAGGTCCGTTTCGAGCCTGACCATGGCCCGCGAGAGCGTGGACTGCGGTACGCCGAGCTCGTGCGCGGCACGGGTCACATGCTCGTGCCGGGCGACCGCTTCGAAGTACGCGAGGCGGGGCGCGAGCACGGCCCGGATATCTTCTTCGTAACTGCTTGGTGACAGCCGAGCCCCTGAGCTGCGTTCATGCACCATGGGATCGATTATGGCAGTTTCATGCATTGGACGCATGAAACGTCTCCCTCTACTTTCGACGTATGCCTCCCGCCAGTACCGGGGCATCCACCCTCGCAGTGGATGCCTCTGCCCCGTCGTCCCCCGTCACCACCACCGCCGCGCCCGCCGCCGCCACCCCTGTGCGCCTGGAGCCCGGCCGCCCCGGCTACCGCCGGATGAGCTTCGCCCTCTTCGCCGCCGGTGTCGCGGCCTTCGCCCTCCTCTACTCCACCCAGGCGCTGCTGCCCGCCGTCTCCGCGTCGTTCGACGCGACCGCCGGGCAGGCGAGCTGGACGGTCTCGGCGGCGACCGGGGCACTGGCCCTGTTCGTCCTGCCGCTGAGCGCGCTCTCGGAGCGGTTCGGCCGGCGGCAGATGATGACGGCGTCGCTGGCGATCGCGGTACTCGTCGGGCTGCTGGTACCCCTCGCCCCGTCGATGGGCGCGCTCATCGCGCTGCGCGCCGTCCAGGGTGCGGCGCTCGCCGGCCTTCCGGCCTCCGCGATGGCGTACCTGGCGGAGGAGGTGCGGCCCAAGGCGCTGATCGCCGCGATCGGGCTGTTCGTCGCGGGCAACAGCATCGGCGGTATGAGCGGGCGCATCCTCACCGGGTGGGTCTCCCAGGCCTGGGGCTGGCGCGCCGCGCTCGCGGCGGTCGGGCTGCTCGCGCTGGCGTGCGCCGTCGCCTTCCACTTCCTCATCCCGAGGGCCAGGAACTTCCGTCCCGGTTCGCTGAACCCGAAGGCCCTGGCGAAGACCGTCGCCACGCATCTGGCCGACCCGCTGCTGGTGCGGCTGTACGCGATCGGCGCGCTGTTCATGACGGTGTTCGGCGCGGTCTACACGGTGATCGGCTACCGGCTGGTCGAGGAGCCGTTCAGCCTGCCGCAGGGCGTCATCGGGTCGATCTTCCTCGTCTACCTGGTCGGTACGGTCTCCTCCGCCGCCGCCGGGCGTCTGGTGGCCCGCCTCGGCCGCCGGGGCGCGCTCTATCTGGCGGTGTCCACCACGACCGCCGGGCTCCTGCTCTCGCTGGCCGACCGGCTGGCCGCCGTACTGCTGGGCCTGGTGCTGATCACCGCCGGCTTCTTCGCCGGGCACGCGGTCGCCTCGTCCTCGGTGAGCCGCACCGCGACGACGGGCCGGGCGCAGGCCTCGGCGCTCTACCAGTCGGCGTACTACCTGGGCTCCAGCGCGGGCGGGACGCTCGGCGCGGTCGCCTTCCACGCCGGAGGCTGGACGGCGACGGTGGCCCTGGGCCTGCTCGCGGTCCTCGGCGTCGTCTCGATCACCCTGTACGGGACCTGGGTGGCGCGTGCGGAGCGGCGGGCGCTCGTTCCGGCCACGCGCTGAGTCGCCCGGGCGAGACGCGCGGGTTGGGGCGGCGCATGCTGCCCGGACCCGTGCCGGTCGGTCCGTCAGCGGGCCATCAGGGCGAAGACCTCCCAGCAGGCCGAGCAGTTCCTGACGCGGCAGCTCAGCTGGATCCAGGACGGCAAGAAACTGACGTGCGGACCGGGTGCCGGTGCGGACCGGCCGGAACAGCGTCGAGACCCGGACCGGGGCCGGGAAGATCTACTGGCGTGCCACTCGGTCACTCGGTCACTCGGTCACTCGGTCACCAGGTCCATGTACAACCCGCCGGCTCCGGTGGCTGCGTCAACATGCGCCCCGCCGACGCGAAGGCATACTGGAACTGCTGAAGAACGGCGACGACGTGTACGTGTACGGGCGCGAGCCCGGGACCTGAGCGACGCGCTCAGCGCAGGCGGGACACTTGAGGGGTGTCGGACGGATCGCGGCCGGAGCCACGGCGTCCTGCAGTCCTTGTCCTTTTTCCGCTCCGACTGTCAGTGGCCTGCGGTAGCTTCCGAACGTACCGGGTGACGGATGCCACAGCGCGGCTGCGCGCGACAGGGGTGGAGCGATGAGCGATCTGACCACGACGACGGCCTCAGGTGCGGCGGCGGGCGCCGAAGGTGCTGATGCCGCCGGGATCGACAGCCGCCTGGAAGGGCACCGGACCGAGCTGACGGGGTACTGCTACCGGATGCTCGGATCCGCCTTCGAGGCCGAGGACGCGGTGCAGGACACCCTGGTCCGGGCCTGGCGCAACTTCGACAAGTTCGAGGGCCGTTCCTCGCTGCGTTCCTGGCTGTACCGGATCGCCACCAACGTCTGCCTGGACATGCTGAGCGCGGGCAACAAGCGGGCCCGCCCGGTCGATCTGACGGGCCCGACCCCGCTCGCCCAGGCCGCGCTGAGCCCCCGCCCGGAGAACGTCTGGCTGGAGCCGATGCCCGACGGCCGGATCCTGCCCTCCGTCCAGGACCCGGCGGAGGCTGCCGTGGCGCGCGAGTCGGTGCGCCTGGCGTTCGTCGCCGCCCTCCAGCACCTGCCGCCCAAGCAGCGCGCCGTGCTGATCCTGCGCGAGGTCCTCGCCTGGAGGGCCGCGGAGGTCGCCGAGCTGCTGGAGACCTCCGTCGCCTCGGTCAACAGCGCCCTGCAGCGGGCCCGCGCCACGCTGACCGAGACGGAGTGCCGGCCGGGCGATGCGGCGGACCCGCTCGACGAGGAGCAGCAGAAGCTCCTGGAGCGCTATGTGAAGGCGTTCGAGGGGTATGACATGACCGCTCTGACCTCGCTGCTCCACGAGGACGCGGTGATGACGATGCCGCCGTTCGACCTGTGGCTGCGGGGCACCGGGGACATCACCGGCTTCATGACCTCCATCGGCGCGGCCTGCGCGGGCTCCAGGCTGGTGCCCGTCTCGGCAAACGGCTCCCCCGCGTTCGCGCACTACAAGCCCGCCGAGGACGGGGACGGGTTCGCGCCGTGGGCGGTCCAGGTCATCGACGTACGGGACGGGGCGATCACCGGGATGAACTGCTTCCTGGACGTCCCGCGCTGGTTCCCGCTGTTCGGCCTGCCGGACCGGTTGCCGGCCGACGCGTAGGAGCCGTCGGCCGGACGCGGAGGGCTTCGTACCCCCGGCGCCCGGCCGGTGACCGTACGGACGTCAGCGCGGGCCCGGCACCCGTTCCTCCGGGCCCTCCTCCAGGGCCACCACGTCGGCCAGCCCCACCAGGTCCAGCAGCGCCCTGAGTTCGGTGGGTACGCGGCACAGCCGCAGGGTGCGTCCGGACCGGCGGGCGACGAGCCCCAGCCGGGCCACCGCTTCGACGAGGGTCAGATCCGGCCGGATCACTCCGCCCACGTCACAGTCCACCGCCGCGCCCGGGGCGAGGGCGGCTCCACGGGGACCGGCCAGAGCACGCTCCAGCTCGGCGCACAGGTCGGGTACGACGGCACGGCTGACTCGGCCGGTCACCGTCAGGGCGATCGAATTTTCGGCATCCACACCAGGCAGACCGGAGCGGCGGGCGAAATTCATCGGCCTCCGCGCATTCATCGTCCTCCGCGCGGAACCCGTGGCGGAGGGGCCGTTTTGCGTCAACTCCGGACCCACCGTGCCCCTTCTGCGAACCAAGTCCCCCAGCATTCCCTCTAGTTCGGTGCACCGACGGCCGCAGCCGTCATCCTGCGTCTCTGCGGACCGGCGGGTTGAGTAACCAACGAGTTCTCCAGGGGGAGAGTTGCGCAGACACGTGAGAAACGCGTGCATACCGGCGGTCGCCGCGGCCGTGGCCGTGGCACTGGCGGCGGGCATGACCCAGTCCGCCGTCGCCCAGCCGGACCCGAAGGGGCCCTCCGACACCCGGGCCCAGCACCGGGACCGGGAGTTACGCCGGCTGACCCTCGTCACCGGCGACCGGGTCACCGTCGACGTCCAGGGCACGCCGGTCGCCTTCCGACCCGCGAAGGGCCGGGAGAACATCCCGGTCCAGCGGATGAGCAGCAAGGGGCACACCCTCGTCGTCCCGGCCGACGCCCACCGGCTGATCGCCTCCGGCACCCTCGACCGGCGGCTGTTCGACGTCACCGAGCTGAGCCGCCCGGAGAACCTCCGGGCCCAGCGGGACGGTCTGAAACTGATCGTCGGCTACCGGGGCAAGCAGGCCGCCACCGCGAAGGCGCAGGTCCGCGACGCGGGCTCCACCGAGGTCGGCCGGAGCCTCACCTCGCTGAACGCCGAGTCGGTGACCACCCCGAACGCCGACGCGCCGGCCATCTGGAAGGCGCTCACCGACCGGGGCGCGGACGGTGAGCGGGTCACCACCGCGGCCGGCATCGACCGGGTCTGGCTGGACGGGGTGCGCCGGGCGAGCCTCGACAGGAGCGTCGCGCAGACCGGCGCCCCGGCGGCCTGGAAGGCCGGGTTCACCGGGAAGGGAGTCAAGATCGCGGTCCTGGACACCGGGACGGACGCCACCCACCCCGACCTCAAGGGCCAGGTCCTCGCGGAGAAGAACTTCAGCGCCTCCGCCGACACCGAGGACCGGGTCGGCCACGGCACGCACGTCGCGTCGATCGCGGCGGGCACCGGCGCGAAGTCGGGCGGGAAGTTCAAGGGCGTGGCCCCGGACGCCAAGCTGCTCTCGGGCAAGGTGCTCGACGACGACGGCTACGGCGAGGACTCCGGCATCCTGGCCGGAATGGAGTGGGCGGTCGCCCAGGGCGCCGACATCGTCAATCTGAGCCTCGGCGGGACCGACACCCCGGAGGTGGACCCGCTGGAGGCGGCGGTCGACAAGCTGTCTGCCGAGAAGGGCGTCCTGTTCGCCATCGCCGCGGGCAACGAGGGCGACGGCGCGGGCACGGTCGGTTCGCCCGGCAGCGCGAACGCCGCGCTGACCGTGGGCGCGGTCGACGACCAGGACCGGCTGGCGGACTTCTCCAGCCGCGGCCCGCGGATCGGGGACGGGGCGGTCAAGCCCGATGTCACGGCCCCCGGTGTGGACACCACGGCGGCCATCCCGGCCGGTTCGCTGATCGCGCGGGAGGTGGGCGAGAACCCCGCCGGCTACGCGACGATCTCGGGCACGTCGATGGCCACCCCGCATGTCGCGGGCGCGGCCGCTCTGCTCAAGCAGCAGCACCCCGACTGGGCGTACACCGAGTTGAAGGGCGCGCTGACCGCGTCCACGAAGCCCGGCGCGTACAACCCGTTCCAGCAGGGCTCCGGCCGGATCGCGGTGGACCGTGCCATCGCCCAGACCGTCGTCGCCGACCCGGTCTCGGTGAGCTTCGGGGTGCAGCAGTGGCCGCACACCGACGACAAGCCGGCCACCGAGAAGGTCACGTACCGCAACCTCGGCACGGGCGACGTCACCCTCGATCTGAAGGTGACGGGCACCGGCCCGCGGGGCAAGCCCGCTCCGGCCGGCTTCTTCACGCTCGGCGCGGACCGGGTCACCGTTCCCGCGGGCGGCACGGCGGAGGTGACGCTGACCGCCGACACCCGGCTCGGCGGCGCCGCCGACGGCACGTACTCCGCGTATCTGGTGGCCACCGGCGGCGGGCAGACCGTGCGCACGGCCGCCGCGGTCGAGCGTGAGGTGGAGAGCTACGACCTCACCGTCAGGCACCTCGGGCGGGACGGCCGTCCGGCCGCCTACGCGGACAGCACGCTCTTCCGCTTCGACGCGGGGGCGGGCAACCCGTTCCTGAGCCCGCGGGTCGTCGACGGCATCGCGAAGATCCGGGTCCCCAAGGGCACGTACGTGGTCAACTCCACGGTGTACAACGACCCGGACGACGTCACCAAGGGCACCGACTGGATCGCGCAGCCCAAGGTCGCGGTCACCAAGAGCACCTCGCTGACGTTCGACGCCCGCAAGGCGAAGCCGGTGAAGGTCACTCTGCCGGACGCGAAGGCGAAGGGTGAGCTGTTCTCCCCGGACTACACGGTGGAGGCGGCGAACAACGCGGTCTCCTTCGGCTGGCTGATGGATTCGCCGGCCGGCATCCGTACGCTCCACGTCGGCCCGAAGATCACCGACGGTTCGCTCGCCCAGCACTGGTCGGGCACCTGGAGCAAGGGCACGTCGACCGAGTACGACATCGCGGTCGGCGGTACGGTCAAGCAGCTCGCCACCGGCTTCAACCGGAAGTTCACCAGGGCGCAGCTGGCCAAGGTGAAGATCGCCATGGGCTCGGCCGCACCGAGGAAGAAGGGCACGATCACCGCCTTCCCCTACCTGCCCACGCAGGGAGGGGGCTGGGCCACCTCGATCGCGCAGAAGCTGCCCGGCACCCGCACGCTGTACCTCTCCACCGCGGACAAGGTGGCCTGGGGCTTCGGCTTCGAACAGCAGGGCTCGGCCGACGCGGACGGCTGGCCGACGTACGAGGCCGACTACCAGGTCGGCAAGGAGGCGACGTACAAGGCGGGCAAGACGTACACGAAGTCCGTGAACACCGCGGTGTTCGGGCCGCTGGTCGACAAGGACTACGGCGTCGTCCGTGAGGGCAACGAGATCACCGGCTCCCTCCCGCTGCTGGCCGACGGTCGGGGCAACGCGGGCGGGGTCGTGTTCACCTCGGCCAAGACCGTCCTTTACCGCAACGGCAAGAAGCTCGGCCAGAACGCCGACCCGGTGACCGGCTCCGAGTCCTTCCGGGTCCCGGCAGGCGCGGCCGACTACAGGCTGACGACCACGGTCAAGCACAGCGCGAAGGTCAGTCCGCTCTCCACCCGGGTGGACGCGGCGTGGACGTTCCGCTCCAAGAAGACCGCGTTCACGATGCTGCCCGTCTCCACCGTCCGGTTCACCCCGGCCGTGGGCGTCGACGGCCGGGTCAAGGCGGGCAGGACCGTCTCCGTGCCGGTGAAGGTGCACGGCGCGGCCGCGGGCAGGAACCTGAAGTCACTGAAGACGTACGTCAGTTACAACGGCGGCAAGACCTGGAAGAAGGTCACTGCCAAGAAGGGGAAGATCACCTTCAGGAACCCGGCGAAGGGCAAGGCGATCTCGTTCGCCGCCAGGGTCACCGACAAGAAGGGCAACACCTCTTCGGTGAGGATCTACAGCGCGTACCTGGGCAAGTGATCGGGCACGACGGGTAGTTCACCCCCGCGGGTGGTCCACCCCCCGCACGACGGCGGCCCGCCGCACGGATCCTCTCCGTGCGGCGGGCCGTCCGGGTGTCAGCTGATGGGGAAGACGCTGGTGTCGATGACCAGCCCGAACGGCTCGGGAAGGGTCAGCTTCCGCCCGTACTCGACGGTCTCCAGCACCCGGTACGTACCGCCCTCCGGCTCCCCGTACAGCGTCGCGGTCGGGCGGCCGGAGTGCCAGGGGTCGAGGAGCAGGAACAGCTCTACTCCGGCCTTGGCGTAGCCGTTCACCTTGCTGACGCGGTCGTGGTTGGCGTTGGCGCGGGAGGTGATCTCCACGACGAGCCGGGCCTCGTCGGCGGGCACCTGGTGGCCAGGGCCGGAGAGAACCTCGCGGGGCACGACGACGAGGTCAGGGATGTAGAGCCCGCCCCGGCCCGGCAGCGAGACACCGAGGGTCTGATAGATCCCCCAGTCCCCCGGAATGACGGTGTAGAGGCTGCGCTGAAGCAGCTCCGCAGTGACGTTGTGGTCCGTGGACGGCGGCGGCGACACGGTGACGATCTCCTCGATGATCTCCACCTTGCAGCCCTCGGGTGCGTCCGTCTCCTCCCAGATCCGGACGAGGTCGTCCCAGTCCTGGCCGGGGCCCGGCACGGGTTCGACGGTGAGTGCGCTCATGGCGGTCTCCTCTATCGGTACGTCACCAAGTCCAGCATGCCGAACGGGACCGGCGGCAGTCCACCGATCCCGTTCACCCGTACGAGGAAACCGCAGGTCAGGCGATACGTTCCCGCACCACCGGCAGCGGTGCGAACGACGTGCCGGCCGGGGCGATGTCGTACGCCTCGGGCAGCGCCTTCAGCGCGTAGTCGAACTTCTCGGGGGTGTCCGTGTGCAGCGTCATGAGGGGCTGGCCCTCGGTGACGCTGTCGCCGGGCTTGGCGTGCAGCTCGACGCCCGCGCCCGCCTGCACCGGGTCCTCCTTGCGCGCGCGGCCGGCGCCCAGGCGCCAGGCTGCGACGCCGACGTCGTAGGCGTCCAGGCGGGTCAGTACGCCGGAGGAGCGTGCGGTCACCACGTGCTGCTCGCGGGCGACCGGGAGCGTGGCGTCCGGGTCGCCGCCCTGGGCGGCGATCATCCGGCGCCAGACGTCCATGGCGGAGCCGTCGGCGAGCGCCTTCTCCGGGTCGGCGTCCTTGAGGCCCGCCGCGTCCAGCATCTCGCGGGCGAGCGCGAGGGTGAGGTCGATGACATCCCTCGGGCCGCCGCCTGCCAGTACCTCGACCGACTCGCGGACCTCCAGCGCGTTGCCCGCGGTGAGGCCGAGCGGAGTCGACATGTCGGTGAGCAGCGCGACCGTGCGCACCCCGCTGTCGGTGCCGAGCGCGACCATCGTGGACGCCAGTTCGCGGGCGTCCTCGATCGTCTTCATGAAGGCGCCGGAGCCGACCTTGACGTCCAGGACGAGCGCCCCGGTGCCCTCGGCGATCTTCTTGGACATGATGGAGCTGGCGATCAGCGGGATCGCCTCGACGGTGCCGGTGACATCGCGCAGCGCGTACAGCTTCTTGTCGGCGGGGGCGAGCCCGTCACCGGCGGCGCAGATGACCGCGCCGGTGGTGTCCAGGACGTCCAGCATCTCGGCGTTGGTGATGTGGGCCCGCCAGCCGGGGATGGACTCCAGCTTGTCCAGGGTGCCGCCGGTGTGGCCGAGACCGCGGCCGCTGAGCTGCGGCACGGCCGCGCCGCAGGCGGCGACCAGCGGGGCGAGCGGCAGGGTGATCTTGTCGCCGACGCCACCGGTGGAGTGCTTGTCGGTGGTGGGGCGGGACAGCGCGTCGAAGTTCATCCGCTCACCGGAGGCGATCATCGCGGCGGTCCAGCGGGCGATCTCGGTGCGGTTCATCCCGTTGAGCAGGATCGCCATGGCGAGCGCGGACATCTGCTCGTCGGCGACCTCGCCGCGGGTGTACGCGTCGATGACCCAGTCGATCTGCTCGGGGGTCAGCTCGCCTCGGTCCCGCTTGGTGCGGATGACGGAGATGGCGTCCATGGGAATCCTTCCGGCCGGGTACGCAAGAGTCCCAACTGACTCTACGCGCATAGAGAGAGGGGAGAGCGGTGGCCCTTCCGGGAAAGGAAGGGCCACCGCCGGGAGATACGGGGTTCAGTCGAGGTGCTGCGGGCCGAAGGCCTGGGGCAGCATCTCGTCCAGCGTGCGCCGCCCGTCGGGCGTCTCCAGGAGGAGCTCCGGGCCGCCGAACTCGTACAGGAGCTGCCGGCACCTGCCGCACGGCACCAGGATCGCCCCGGTGCCGTCCACACAGGCGAAGTGGGTCAGCCGGCCGCCGCCGGTGGCCTGGAGCGTGGAGACCAGACCGCACTCGGCGCAGAGCGAGAGGCCGTAGCTGGCGTTCTCCACGTTGCAGCCGGTGATCGTGCGGCCGTCGTCCACCCGGGCGGCGACACCGACCGGGAAGCCCGAGTAGGGGGCGTACGCACGGGACATGGCGTCCCGGGCCGCGACCCGCAGGGCCTCCCAGTCGGCCTCGTCGAAGACGCCGGCGGCGGGCGGCGGGGTCACTTGCCCTCGCCCTTGCGGTACGGCACACCGTTGGCCTTGGGCATCCGCAGCCGTTGCGCGGAGAGCGAGAGGACCAGCAGCGTGGTGACGTACGGAGCGGCGTCGACGAACTGGCTCGGCACCTGGTCGGTCATCGCGTACCAGGTGAACAGCAGCCCGGCGGCGACGGCGGAGATCACCCCGGGCAGGTTCCTCCTGGCCAACAGCAGGCCCATGGCGGCCCCCCAGAGCATCACGGCCAGCACGGACAGCACGGACACCGAGTGGACGACTTCCAGCTCCGTGAGCCAGCTCTCCGCCGGCGGCGTCCGCCGGTCCATGACCTCGCCCCTGCCGTACACGAAGAGGAGCAGCACCGAGAGGGCCGCCGCGGCGAGCGCCTGCCTCGGTTGCTTCTTGTAGAGCTGCCACAGCACGGCGAGCCAGACCAGGATCGCCAGCAGGAGCAGCATCGCGTGGACGTTCTCCGCGCCGCCGCGCAGCTTGAGGCTGTCGGTGAAGCCGAAGAGCCCTGCGCCGAGCGCCATGCCGCCCGGCATCCAGTTGCCGAAGATCATGGCGGCGAGGCCGATGTAGCCGCGGCCGCCGGTCTGGCCCTCCTGGTAGATGCCGGTGGCGACGATCGCGAGGAACGCACCGCCCAGACCCGCCAGACCGCCGGAGATGGTGACGGCGATGTACTTGTACTTGTACACGTTGACGCCGAGGGTCTCGGCGGCCGTGGGGCTCTCGCCGCAGGAGCGCAGCCGCAGCCCGAACGGGGTACGCCACAGGATCCACCAGGTGGCGGGGATCAGCAGCAGGGCGACGACGGTGAGCAGGGACAGGCCGGTGACGAGCCCGCCGATGATGCCCGCGATGTCGGAGATCAGGAACCAGTGCTGTTGTTGCAGGTCCTGCATCCAGTCCGAGAGCCCTGGAACGGTGATCCTGTCGATCGGATCGATGCGGGGGGACTGCTTGGAGGAGCCGCCCTGGATACCGTCGAAGGCGAAGTTGGAGAGGTAGCGGGTGACTCCGACGGCGAGGATGTTGATGGCCACACCGGAGACGATGTGGTTCACGCCGAAGGTGACGGTGATGACCGCGTGCAGCAGGCCGCCGAGGCAGCCGCCGAGGATGCCGAAGAGGACACCCACCCACGGGCCCCACTGGAACCCGGCCCAGGCGCCGAACCAGGTGCCGAGGATCATCATGCCTTCGAGGCCGATGTTGATGACGCCCGCGCGCTCGGCCCACAGGCCGCCGAGTCCGGCGAGGCCGATCGGGACGGCGAGTGCCAGGGCGCCGCGGACCTGGCCGACCGAGGTGATGTCGTTGGCGCCACTGATGAGGCGCACCAGCGAGACCAGGGCGAGCGCACCCGCGATGATCAGCAGGACGACGGGCAGGGAGAGCTTGCGGCGGCCGCCCTTCAGAGGGGCGGGGCGTGCGGCGATGGTTTTGCTGGTGCTCACAGGGCCGCCTCCTTCTCGGTCGTGAGGGCGTGTCCGGCGGCGAGCTCCTCGCCGACCTTCTGCTGCTGGCGGCGGATGCCGTAACGGCGGACCAGCTCGTAGGAGACGACGACCGAGATCACGATCAGGCCCTGCATGATCGTGGCGATCTCCTTCTCGTACCCGTACTGGTCGAGCGAGGCCGAGGACTTGTCCAGGAACGCGATCAGCAGAGCGCTGAGGGCGATGCCGAGCGGGTTGTTGCGGCCCAGCAGCGCGATGGTGATGCCGGTGAAGCCGATGCCGGTGGGGAAGTCGAGGCTGTAGGTGTGGGTGTCGCCGAGCAGGGTCGGCATGCCGGCCAGGCCCGCGACCGCGCCGGAGATCAGCATCGAGGTGAGGATCATCTTCTTGGCGTCCACGCCGGAGGCCTGGGCGGCGCTCTCGCTGGCGCCGGTGGCGCGCAGGTCGAAGCCGAACCGGGTGCGGTTCAGCACGAACCAGTACAGGAGGCCGCAGCCGGCCGCGACGAAGGTGAAGCCGTAGATCTCTCCGGCCATGTCGCCCATCGGCAGCCCCGGGAACCAGCCGGACTCGGCGATCTCACCGGTGGTCAGGTTGTTGGAGCCGGGCGGCTGCTCGCCGAAGTTCGCCGGCAGGATCAGCCAGGCGACCAGGGCGGTGGCGATCGAGTTGAGCATGATCGTCGAGACGACCTCGCTCACTCCGCGGGTGGTCTTGAGGAAGCCCGCGATACCGGACCAGAACGCGCCCACGAGCATCGCGACGATCACGATCATCGCGATGTGCAGCGGTCCCGGCAGGCTGACGCTCGCGCCGACCAGTGCGGCCACCATGGCGGCGAGGCGGTACTGCCCGTCGACGCCGATGTTGAAGAGGTTCATCCGGAAGCCGACGGCCACCGCGAGTGCGGCGAGGTAGTACGTACCGGCCTGGTTGATGATCAGGACCTGTACGTCGGCGTAACTGGCCGACTCGAACATGATCCGGTACGGCTCGAAGGGGTTCTGCCCGGAGGCGAGCAGCACCACGGTCGTCAGCGCGAGGGCGACGACCAGGGCGAGCACCGGGCCGGCGAAGCCCAGGATCAGCCGGTCCTTGTCGATTTTCTTCATCGGGCCTCGTCCTCCGGGCTTTCGAGGTGACCGGCGGCGGCGCCGGTCATGGCCGAGCCCAGTTCCTCCGGGGTGATGGTGGCCGGGTCGGCGTCGGCGACCAGTCGGCCGCGGTACATGACGCGCAGGGTGTCGGAGAGCCCGATCAGCTCGTCCAGGTCGGCCGAGATCAGCAGGACGGCCAGCCCTTCGTGGCGGGCCTCGCGGATCTGGTCCCAGATCTGGGCCTGCGCGCCGACGTCCACACCGCGGGTGGGATGGGCGGCGATCAGGAACTTGGGCGCGTGGCTCATCTCGCGGCCGACGATCAGCTTCTGCTGGTTGCCGCCGGAGAGTGAGGCCGCGGTGACCTCGATGCCGGGGGTGCGCACGTCGTACTCGCGGACGATCCGCTCGGTGTCGGCGCGGGCCGCGCCGTTGTCCAGCAGCCAGCCGCGGCTGTTGGGCTTCTCGGTGACGTGGCCGAGGATGCGGTTCTCCCACAGCGGGGCGTTCAGCAGGACGCCGTGGCGGTGGCGGTCCTCGGGGATGTAGCCGATGCCGGACTCACGCCGCTTGCGGGTCGGCGCGTGCGAGATGTCGTCCGTGCCGAGCGTGATCACTCCGGCGTCCGGGTCGCGCATGCCCATGAGTGCCTCGATGAGCTCGGTCTGGCCGTTGCCCTCGACTCCGGCGATCCCCAGGACCTCGCCCTGGTGAATGGTGAAGTCGATGCCGGCGAGCACGTCGCGGACGGTGCCGTCGGGGTCGGTGACGGTGAGCTTCAGGTCCTGGACCCGCAGCATCGGCACGTCGGTGACGGTGGACTCGCGGGTCTCCGGCGAGGGCAGCTCGCTGCCGACCATCAGCTCGGCGAGCTGCTTGGTCGTGGTGGCGGCCGGGTCGGCGGTGCCCACGGTCGTGCCGCGGCGGATCACCGTGATCTCGTCGGCGACGGAGAGCACCTCACCCAGCTTGTGCGAGATGAAGATGACGGTCAGTCCCTCGGCCTTGAGCTCGCGCAGGTTGGCGAAGAGCGCGTCGACCTCCTGCGGCACGAGGACCGCGGTCGGCTCGTCCAGGATCAGGATGCGGGCGCCCCGGTAGAGCACCTTGAGGATCTCCACGCGCTGCCGGTCCGCGACCCCGAGGTCCTCCACGAGCGCGTCGGGCCGGATGCCCAGGCCGTACGCGTCGGAGATCTCCATGATCTTCTTCCGGGCGCCGGAGCCGATGCCGTACAGCTTCTCGCCGCCGAGAACGACGTTCTCCAGGACGGTGAAGTTGTCGGCGAGCATGAAGTGCTGGTGCACCATGCCGATGCCACGCTCGATGGCGTCGCCCGGGTTGGCGAATGAGACCTGCTCGCCGTCGATCGCGATGGTGCCCTCGTCCGGCTTCTGCATGCCGTAGAGGATCTTCATCAGGGTGGACTTGCCGGCGCCGTTCTCACCGACGAGCGCGTGGACCGTGCCCTTGCCGATGGTGATGTCGATGTCGTGGTTGGCGACGACGCCGGGGAAGCGCTTGGTGATGCCGTGCAGTTCTACGGCAGGGGGACTGCTGGACGCGTTGATGACGCACTCTCCTTGGCCGGACAGGAGCGGGGGCGGAGGGGCAGGGGGCTCTGAGGGGCGGGGTGAAGTTATCGCGCCGGAGGGCTGTCTACACGCGTAGCGCTGCCGAATCGTGAAACACAGGTGCACGTCACGGTCCGGACGCGCGGTCCGGACCGGGTGGGAGAGCACTGCGAGAGGCGGATCTTCTTCGAGTGGTACTGCGGGAGGTCTGACCGTCGGCCGGGGATGGGCCCGCGGCCCTGTCCGTCCGCCGGCCGGAGTGCGGCGCGGGGACGGGCAGGGCCTGGGGAAGCCAGCCGTTCGGCAGGAGGTGCCAAGGGCGTGTCCGGCGGATCAGGACCGGATGGGCCGCGGCGTCTGGTGCGGTGCGTCGCAAGGCGCTGGAACGTCCTCATCGCGGAGCGATTCGGGCGTTTCGGCAACGCGGCGAGGGATGGGACCGCCCCTGCTCGAACGAAGCCGAGAGCTTGGGGAAGTGCCAGACGTCGCGGACCCGGTCAGGATCCGCCGGACCCGCCCAAGCCGCCTACGGAGCGGTCTTGACGGTGATCTTGCCGTCGATGATCTCCTGCTTGGCCTTGTCGACGGCCGCGATGACCTCGGTCATCTCGACGAACGCCGGGTTGGACATCGACAGGCCGACGCCGTCCTTGTCCAGGCCGTAGCGGATCTCACCGGTGGTCGGCTCGCCGTCCTGGACCGACTTGATCAGGTTGAACACCGAGTCCTCGACGTCCTTGGTGACCGAGGTCAGGATGGACTCCTTGTAGTCCGCGAGGCCCTTCTGCTGGTACTGGTCGGAGTCGACACCGATGTTCCACTTGCCGGCCTTCGAGACCGCCTCGATGGCACCGGAACCGGCCAGACCGGCGGCCGAGTAGATCACGTCCGCCTTCTTGTCGAGCTGGCCCTGGGCAGCGGCCTTGCCGAGGTCGGGCTTGGAGAAGCCGCCGAAGTCCGGCGGCTGCGTCAGGTACTGCGGAAGCACGTTGACCGAGGCGTCGGTGTCCTTGACGCCCTGGATGAAGCCCGCCTCGAACTTCTTGATCAGCGGAGTCTCGACACCGCCGATGAAGCCGACCGTCTTCGACTTGGTCACCTTGGCGGCGGCGACGCCGGCGAGGTAGGAGCCCTGCTCCTCGTTGAAGACGATGTTGGCGATGTTGTCGCCGGTCACCGAGGCGTCGTCGATGATGCCGAAGGTGGTCTCCGGGAACTTCGGCGCGACCTTCTTGATGGCGGGCGCGTAGGCGAAGCCGACGCCGATCACCGGGTTGTTGCCGGAGCGGGCCAGCTCGGTGAGGCGCTGGACCTTGTCCGCGTCGCCCTCACCGTCGGAGGGCTCGGCCTCGCTGCCGGAGACGTCGAGGTCCTTCTCCGCCTTGGCGAGACCGGCGTAGGCGGCGTCGTTGAACGACTGGTCGCCGCGGCCGCCGATGTCGTAGGCGATGGCGGCCTTGTCTCCGCCCGAGTCGGACCCGGAGTCCGACGAATTTCCGCCACAGGCGGTGACGCTGAGGGCAAGCGCCGCGGACGCGACGCCCACGGTGGTGATCCTGGTGATCCGGCGCAAGGGAAGGCTCCTTCAAACCTGACCGAAGCGCCTCTTCCGGCGCTGGTTTCGCGGCGATCGTAACGCGCGTAGATGTCAGATAAGAGCACGTACGGAAGCCGTTATCGGATCGTCGTGAACAGAAGGCGGCCCGCAGGTCCACGAACTGCCTACGAAGACCGTGTCAACGCGCCGCTAACGGTTCCCGTCGAGCAGCGCCGAGGCGGTGAACAGTTCGACTCCTACGGTGATGGCCTCCTCGTCCACGTCGAAGTTGCCGCGGTGCAGGTCGAGCCCGCGCGTGTCGCCCGGGGTCCGGACACCGAGGCGGGCCATCGCGCCGGGAACCTGCTCCAGGTACCAGGAGAAGTCCTCGCCGCCCAGGCTCTGCTCGGTGTCCTCGATCGCATACGATCCGCGACGCTCGGTCATCGCGGCGTCCAGCAGTCCGATGCTCTCGGCGTCGTTCACCACGGGCGGCACACCGCGTACGTAGTTGATCACGGACTTGGCCCGGTGCATTCCGGCCACCTCGTCCACGGCGGCATGCACCAGATCGGGGGCCTCGCGCCAGGCGTCCAGATTCAGGCAGCGGACGGTGCCGGACAGCTCGGCGTGTTGCGGGATGACGTTGGGGGCGTGCCCGGTCGCCAGCCGTCCCCACGTCAGAGCGAGCCCGGAGCGGGCGTCGGCCCGGCGGGCGAGCAGCGCGGGCACGTCGACGGCGATCCGGGCGGCGGCGGTGACCAGGTCGGTGGTCAGATGCGGCCGGGCGGTGTGACCGCCGGGCCCGTCGAGCGTGATCTCCAGCCGGTCGCAGGCCGAGGTGATGGCCCCGATCCGCAGCCCGATCCGCCCGACGTCCACCTTCGGGTCACAGTGCACACCGATGATCCGCCCGACGCCTTCCAGCACCCCGGACTCGATCGCGTCGACCGCACCGCCGGGAAGGACCTCCTCGGCGGGCTGGAAGATCAGCCGCACGGCGTTGGGCAGCAGCCCCTGCCGGTCGAGGCCGGCGAGCACGAGCCCCGCCCCGAGCACGGTGGTGGTGTGCACGTCATGCCCGCAGGCGTGCGCCCGGTCGGGCACGGTGGACCGGTAGGGCACGCCGGCCTTGGTGTCCGGGATCGGCAGCGCGTCGATGTCCGCCCGCAACGCCAGCATGGGCGTCACCCCGTCCCACTCCCCCACGTCACACAAGAGCCCGGTCCCCACGGCGAGAACCTTCGGCTTCAGCCCGGCCTTCTCCAGCCGGTCCTTGATGGCGGCGGTGGTGCGGAACTCCTGGTTGCCGAGCTCGGGATGCATGTGCAGATCCCGCCGAAACGCGATCAGCTCGGCACGGAGTTCGTCGGAGAGCCTGCCGGGCAGCGCACCTCCCCCGGACTGGCCGGCCGGACTGTGGGGGCGGGAGGCACGGGACTTCAACTGGTTCACCTGAGGAAGCGTAGGCCCCTTCGCCCCTCAACTGGCCACAGATCAACAAAACTTCAGCCGCTCAGGCGAACAATTCTTCCCGTGAGGACGTGTGACGCGGGAGCGTTGCGGGTATACCGGGCCCCCTTCCAGCGTGCTCGCGCCGGACGACTCACCAAGGGCTGTCCTCTAGTCCCTGGTGAGTCAGCCAGTCCCCGGTGGGGCAGCGCACGGCGTCGGATGCGGCGCATCGAGAAGCCGAGGTCCGTACGCATACGCACGAGCCGCGGGCCCGCCCGGAGTGGTTGCCGCCCCAGCGCCGGAGCCGCTCGCGGACGCCCCGGGGTCTTTGAGCAGCGGTACGGGTCACAGCGGTCCACGCGGTCGGCACATCATGTTCGTCATGATCACCACCTCGTGGATCTCGATGCTCGCCCTGGCTGTGCTTCTGGCTTCCGCCGCTGCGGTCCGGCACGGAGAACCCGCTCCACGACACCGGCAGGGGTCCCGTATGCGCCGCGCCCTCTTCCTGCCTCTCGGTACCGTCCTGATACCGGCACTCGCCGCATGCGGGGGCGCGACCGGCGAGAAGACCGTGCGCAGACTCGCCGGCAGCGCAGGAGACCGCGCGGGATCTGTCATCCCGTTCACGCACGACTTCCCGTACGCGCGCACGGTCGTCGACTACGACCGGGGAAAGACGGGCGACCCGCAAGGGCCCGGTACCGGTGAACCGAAGGAACTCTTCGCGGCGGCCACGATCACGCTCGACTGGGACCAGATACGCGGCGGAGACACCCGCTGAACTGATCGAGGAATCACGCCCGTGTGCACCTCATGGCCCGACGGTACGGCGTTGCCTGCACGGAACGGCTGCGACCGGCGTGGCCGATCTGCGCCGCGCGTACGGGATGGTGTTCAAAGTCGCCGTCCCTGCCCAGCAGCACTTCATCGTCCGGAAGCCGTGGGCGCGGCGCCATGCCGGGTACGTTCTCTGGCTCCTGGACCGCCCCGAGGTGCCGAATACGCGTCACGTCTGGCGGACCTGGCTGGCGGCGGCATCCGGAGAACGACCACTGGCCGGCACCGAGGGCCCGGCGCCGGGTGGTGGCCAGGCTGTCGGCACCGACGGCGAGTTGGCCGGTGCCGTGGCCGGCGACGGTGAAGCCGAAGGTGCCGTCGTCGCCGAGGACGGCGGTGTGGCCACCACCGAGATCCGCGTACCGGGCCGACGATGAACTTCGTCGCCGATACGTTCTTCCGGCTGCCGGCGCTCATCTCCCCCGACCACGCCGACAGCCGCGTTCAGAGAGCCACCGGCACCCTCTTCGACCGGATGCTGACCCGCACCGCACGGGCGTGACCTCCGGGTTCAGGTTGCCACCGACGACAGCCGCTGCACCCCCCGAGCCGTCTCCGTGACCCCGCTCAGGAAGCCCTGCGCCCGGGGCGAGGCCGTGTCGCGCAGCCATTCCGGGGCGATGTCGCAGACCGCCACCCGGACACCCGTGCCGGCCAGGGCCAGCGGGAGGGTGTGGACGACCGTGGAGGGGAAGCTGACGATCGTGCGGCCGATGGGGCCCCGGCGGGCGATGAGCTCCAGGGGGAGGTCCGGGCGGACGATCTCCAGGCCGGTGGCGGCTTCCAGGGCGTGGAGCTTGTCCGCGGACTCGCGGCGGTGCGCGAAGTAGCGGGTCGCGCCGTGTGTGCGGGCCAGGGCCGTGACCGCCTCCTGGTACGGGACGGGGTCGACGACGCCCGTCTCGACCAGGGAGGTGCCGACCAGGTCCGCGCCCTTGCCGACGCTCGGCGGGCCGAAGCGGGCGCGGGTCCAGGCGAAGGTGTTCGGGGTGACCGCGATGCCGGGCGGAGCCTCGACCGGCATCGCGGTGAACACCTCGACCGTGTGGTCCGCCGTCGGGGTGAAGCGGCGGCGGGCCGTGGCGGTGACCGGGGCCAGGACCAGTTCGCGCGGTCCGGTGCGGCCCCGGCGGTGCCAGCGGGTCAGGCGCTCGCCCCGGGCCAGTTGGGTGACGAACTCCATGGTGGCCGTGCCGTCGTCGACCACGGTGAGGTGGCCGGCGCGGACCAGGGTCAGCAGGAGCTGGACGTAACGGGAGAACGGGTCGCCGATCACGATGTGGTCCGCGCGCCGGACCTGTCCGGCCAGGGCGCGCAGGGCCTTCAGGGGCGCGCCGGACTCCCCGCGCGCCTCCTGCCAGCGCACGGCGATGCCCTCGTCGCGGGCCAGCTCCGCCATCCGGCGCAGCTGACCGCGCGACATCGGGTCGACCGGGGGGAGGACGACGACCGTGGTGGCGGCCGGATCGTCTCCCCCCTGGGTGTGAACCCACTCCAGGACGTTCAGGAGCTGGACCGGGCTCTCGACGAAGGCGAGGTTCACCGGTCGGCGCTCAGACCGCGACCGGCTCGGGGGCCGGCGCGTTCTCGGTCTCGGCGATGACGCCCGCGACGCGGCGGAGCTTCTTCATCGGGCCGAGCTCGGACTCGTACACCTTCTTGACGCCGTCGCCGAGCGACTGCTCGATGGTGCGGATGTCGCGGACCAGACGGGTCAGGCCCTGCGGCTCGACGGAGGCGGCCTGGTCAGAGCCCCACATGGCGCGGTCCAGGGTGATGTGGCGCTCGACGAACGTGGCGCCGAGCGCGACGGCCGCGAGGGTGGTCTGCAGGCCGGTCTCGTGGCCGGAGTAGCCGATCGGGACGTTCGGGTACTCCTGCTGGAGGGTGTTGATGACCCGCAGGTTCAGCTCCTCGGCCTTCGCCGGGTACGTGGAAGTGGCGTGGCAGAGCAGGATGTTGTCGCTTCCCAGGACCTCGACCGCGTGGCGGATCTGCTTCGGGGTCGACATGCCGGTGGAGAGGATCACCGTGCGGCCGGTGGCGCGCAGGGCGCGCAGCAGCTCGTCGTCGGTGAGGGAGGCGGAGGCCACCTTGTGGGCGGGGACGTCGAACTTCTCCAGGAACGCGACGGCCTCGGTGTCCCACGGGGAGGCGAACCAGTCGATGCCGCGCTTGGCGCAGTGCTCGGCGATGGCCGTGTACTCGGCCTCGCCGAACTCGACGCGGTGGCGGTAGTCGATGTACGTCATCCGGCCCCAGGGGGTGTCGCGCTCGATGTCCCACTGGTCGCGCGGGGTGCAGATCTCCGGGGTGCGCTTCTGGAACTTGACGGCGTCGCAGCCGGCTTCGGCCGCGGCGTCGATCAGCGCGATGGCGTTGTCGAGGTCGCCGTTGTGGTTGATGCCGATCTCACCCGTGATGTAGACGGGGTTGCCGGGGCCGGCGGTGCGGGTGCCGAAGGTGCGCAGGCGGGAGGTGCTCATGGTGGTGCTTCCTTACTTGGTGGGGACTGTGGTGTCAGGGGTGGTCTTGGCAGTGGTGAGGGTGGGGCCGAGCAGCCAGGCCGCGATCTCGCGGATGGCGCCGTAGCCCCCGGGGGTGGTCGTGACGGCGCGCGCCGCGGCGCGTACCGAGTCGTGGGCGCTCGCGACGGCGACGGGCCAGCCGGCGAGCGAGAAGCACGGGAGGTCGTTGACGTCGTTGCCGACGTAGAGGACCCGGTCGGGTGCGATGGAGTGCTCGTCGCACCACCGCTTCAGCGCCTCGTCCTTGCGGTCGATGCCGTGCAGGACCGGGACCTGGAGCTTGCGGGCGCGGGCGGCGACGACCGGGTTCTGCTCGGTGGAGAGGATCAGGAGGGGCATCCCGGCCTTGCGCAGGGCGGCGATGCCGAGTCCGTCGCCCCGGTGCACGGCGACCGTCTCGCGGCCCTCGGAGTCGATCATGACCCGGTCGTCGGTCTGGGTGCCGTCGAAGTCCAGGACGACCGCGTCCACGTCCGCGAGGGAGGGCAGCGGGGAGGGGTCCATGAGCGGGGCGAGCGCGCGGGCGCGGGCCAGGTCGTGCGGGTCGTCGATCTCCAGCACCCGCGCCGGGTCGGTGGGCACGAGGGCGGTGTGGCCGAAGAAGCGGTGCCGGTGGGTGCGGAAGCCCGGCGCGTCCATCGCGTAGGCCGCGCCGGTCTCCAGGTAGTCCTGGGGACGGTCCTGGCGGCGGGGGCGTACGGACTTGTCGTGGTTGACGCCGTACGTTCCCTCCTCGACCGCGTGCCCGTCGCGCCAGACGAAACCGTGGAACGGGGCGACCGTGACGGCCGTGTCCGCGCCCTCGTGGGCCACCGCCCTGGCCACACCGTCGATGTCCTCGCGGGACACGAACGGGCTGGTGCACTGGACCAGGAGGACCACGTCGACGCTCCGGGCCCGCTCGGCCTCGTAGACGTCCAGGGCGTGCAGCACGGCCGCTTCGCTGGTCGCCGTGTCGCCCGCGATGGCGGCGGGGCGCTCCACGCAGTGCAGCCGGTGGGCGGCACCGAGGCCGATGGCGGCGCTCCGGGCGGCCTCGGCGATCGCCCCGTCGTCGGTGGTGACGACGACGTCGGTGACCTCGGGGGCGCCGAGTGCGGCGCGGACGGCGCGGGCGACCAGGGGGACGCCGCCGACCTCGGCGAGGTTCTTGGCGGGGACGCCCTTGGATCCGCCGCGGGCGGGGATCACGGCGAGGACGGTCGGGTTCGGCGGCGGCTGCATCGCTGCTCCTGGGGTCGTGGAGGCTCCTGAGGTGGTGACCGCAGTTCGCCCGGTGGGTCGGTTCTCGGGTTCGGGGGCGGCTCCCCCGGCGGGCGCGGTCACAGCTCGCCCATCCGGCGGATCACGGGGGCGACGCGCTGGACGCCCTGGCGGTAGGCGCCGCGCGCCGCGTTGCGGACGGTTTCGCGGACCGCGCCCCGGACCCGGCCTGCCTCCTGCGGTGCGGCCGCACCGGGCAGGGGCGCCCCGTCGGGGGCCAGGTGGTGGCGTCCGAGAATGCCGGGCAGGTAGCCGGGCGCGGTGGCGGGCGTGTAGTAGGGGGCAAGCGGGGGGAGTTCGCTCTCGTCGAGGAGGGCGGTGACCTTGGCGCGGGCGGTGTCGTAGGCCGTGCCGTACGAGCCGTCGGCGGCGACGCCCTGGCCGGCCAGCCACTGATCGTCGGGCCGGGGCCGGATCCCGCCGTCGAGCCGGTCCCAGGAGGTGAGGAGCCCGGAGCCGACGAAGTGGTGGTTGCCGAGGGTCTCCCGTACGCCGAGGTCGGTGAGGACCGCGGTCGGGATGCGGCGGTGCAGGGACTCCAGCGCGGCGGTCGAGGAGACGGTGACCAGGAGGTCGGTGCGGTCCAGGACCTCGCCCATGTGTCCGTACACCAGGCGGAAGTTGGGCGGCAGACCGCCGGGGAGCCGCTGCGCGAGCTTCTGGTAGGGCAGTTCCTCGATGTGCGTGGTGTGCTCGCCGGGCTTGGAGCGCAGCTTCAGCAGCACCTCGCGGCGCGGGTGCAGCCGGGCGTGCTCGACGAGCCGGCGGAGCAGGTACGTACGGTCGGCGCGGGAGGCCGGTACGGAGGGCTGGGCGGCGAACACCACGGTTTCGCGGCCCTCTTCGGGGCGGTACGGGGCTCCGCCGAGGAAGGGGAGGGCGGCCTCCGTGACGGCCGAGGCGTCGGCACCCACTCCCTCGTACACCGCGCGGAAACGCTCGGCGTCGTGGCGGGAGTTGGCGAGGACGACGTCCGCGCCGTGGCGGAGCAGCAGCCCGTCGGCGAGCTTCTCGTAGACGACGCCCACATATCCGGTGACGACGACGGGCCGGCGCGGCAGGTCCAGGGCGGCGAGGCCGTGCAGCATGGCCTGGACGCCGCCGCCGACGAGGGCGAGGACGACGAGGTCGTAACCCTCGTCGCGCACGGTGTGCAGGAACTCGACGGCGGTGACCTCGCGGACCCGCGCGGCGTCGATCCCGACCTCGCCGACCTCCGCGAGCTGACGGGGCGTCGGGGTGGCCCGGCCGCGCAGCAGCAGCCCGCTGACCTCGACGGGGCGCACGTTCCGCCCGTCCGCGTCGGCGGTCAGGCGGCGCGCGGTGAGCGCGCCCCATTTCCACCGGGTGTCGGAGTCGGCGAGGACGGCGACCCGCAGCGCCGGTCGGGGCGCGGCGGGGGTTTCGGCCGGTTCGGCCTCATTGCTGGTACGTGGGGGCACGTCCTAGAAGTTAGGAAGGCATTTCGATGCGCGGCCCAACGTGATGGCAACAGCTGGTTAACAGCGAGCCGACGATTGGGGGGACACCCCGAATGGGTCATCAATTCCCGGTTCTGAAAAGGTGGTTCACCTGAACGTCGGGCGCTGTTCACCTGCTGGGCGCATTATGGAAAAGGAAGGTGCCAGGGCCGCACCTACTGTGTTGTGCGTGGTTAAGCTCTCCGTCATCGTGCCGTTCTTCAACGTGCAGGCCTACGCGCCCGACACCCTCGGAAGTCTGCGGGCCAACGCCCGTGAGGACTTCGAGTTCCTTCTCGTCGACGACTGTTCGACCGACGGGACGCCCCGCCTGCTGAGCCGGGCCGCCGACGAGATCCCCGGGGCCGTGCTGCTGCGGCACGAGGTGAACGGAGGTCTGGCGACCGCGCGCAACACCGGTCTGGACGCCGCCCGCGGCGAGTACATCGCCTTCCTGGACGGCGACGACTGGCTGGCTCCCGGCCACTACGAGCGGCTGGTGGCCCGCACCGAGGCGCTGGGCTGCGACTTCGTGCGCACCGACCACGTCCAGGTGAACGGCGCTTCGCGGACCGTACGGCGGGTCCCGCACGGGCCGCACGGGGTGGTGAGCGACCCCCGGGCCGCGATCCTGCCCGCCCACCGCACCACGTCGGTGGACTACGCGTTCGCCTGGGCGGGGCTCTACCACCGGCGGCTGCTGGACCGGGGGCTGCTGCACTTCACCGACGGGCTCCGCACGGCGGAGGACCGGCCGTGGATCTGGCGGCTGCACCGGGAGGCGGACTCCTTCGCCGTCCTCGGCCTGCTCGGCCATTTCTACCGGCGGGGGGTGTCCACGTCTCTCACCCAGATCGGCGATGTGCGCCAGCTCGATTTTCTGCGCGCTTTCGACCAGGTGATCGCCGATACGGCCGCCGACCGGGACGCGGACACGTTTCTGCCGAAAGCCGTACGTACGTACTGTGCGGTCATCGCCCACCATCTGGGTGATCTCGAGAAATTCGAACCGGCCGTGGCCCGCGAACTGAAAGCACGCGGCGCGGCCGCCCTGGGACGCCTGCCGCAGCCGCTGCTGGACGAGGCGCTCGACTCCATGGACGTGACACGGGCGACCCGGGTGCGCAGGCTGCGCCGCCGTCCGGCCGCCGCGAAGGGGGCCTCGGCCGCATGACCATCCGGATCTTCCACGCCTCCTCGCCCGCCGCGACGGTGCTGCTCGCCGCGGCGATCGACGCGGGCTGCTTCACCGGACCCGACCGCCGGATCCTGCTGCTGTCCCGGACGGGGCCTGCCCCGGAGGCCGTTGCCGACGTCTCGGAGACCGCCGGCTTCGAGGCGCTGCGCGATCGGTTCGACGAGGTCCTCTCGTGGAACGACGCGATCTTCCCCTTCCACCCGGCCGACTGGCTGCCCCGGGCCGACGACGCCCCGCTGTGGGAACGCCACTTCCGGCGCGCCTGGCAGCTCGGCGACGAGGCGCTGGAGCTCGTCGTGGAATCCCCGCACGCCGGTCCCGCCCGCGCCCTCACCCAGGTCTTCGCCGGTGTCCCGGTCGATGTCTACGCGGAGGGCCCCGGCGGCTACGGTCCGACCGGGGAGAAGATCCCCCCGCTGACCGGGACCCGGGTACGGCGGCTGCTCCATCCGGACCTGGTCCCCGGGGTGCGTCCGCTGCTGCTGGGCGAGTACGGGGTGGAGCCGCAGACCGTGCCGGCCGAGGCGATCACCAGGATCGTCGTGGAACTGGCGGCCTCGGGCCCCGAGTCGACCGCCGTCGAGGCGGACGCGCTGCTGCTCGGGCAGGATCTCGCCGGGGCCGGGCTGATCCCGGCGGCCGAGGAGGCGGGGCTGCGGCTGGAGATGGTGCGCGGGGTGGCGGCCCTCGGCCACACCCGGCTGGTGTTCGCGCCGGATCCGTACGCGCCGTGGGAGAACCCGGCGGCGCTCCTCGCCGAGGCGGACCGGCTCGGCGTCGAGCTGACCGTACTCGACACCGCGCTGCCCGTCGTGGCCGATGTGCTGATGCACCGGCTGCGGCCCGCGCTGGTCGTCGGCTGCACCTCCACCGCGTTGTTCGGGGCCGCCCGGTTCCACGGCCTCCCGGTCGCGACCGTCGGCACGGGGCTGCTCCTGGAGCGCCTGACCCCGTACGAGAACTCCGAGCGGATACCGGCGACGCTCGCCGACGCGCTGCTGCCCGGGGCGGCCGATACCGACTCGGTGGCGAGGCGGAAGCCGGGCAGCGCGGTCGAGTTGGGCGGGCTGCTCGCGGCCGTCGGCTTCGCGATGCGGCCGAAGGTCCGCCCCGATCTGCGCCCGGCCGCCGAGCGCTACCTCGCCGCGCACCTGGACGGCCACACCTGGCGCTACTTCAAGCGCCGCCGCCTGGCCTCGCTCGCGCTCCCCGGAGTGGTCCCGGCCCGGCTGGCGTTCCTGCGCGGTAACCCGGCTCTGCGCCGGGTGGCCCGACGGGCCCGCGCGTTGAGGCCCTCCGCGCCCCGCTGACGCGGCCTCAGCCCAGCAGTCGCGCCAGGCCGATCCGTCGCCACAGCAGGACGGTCGCGAACGACAGCACGGTGATCGCCGCCGACACGGCCAGGAGGAGCGCCACCGCGGCCGGCCACCCCACGTCGGCCCGGACCAGCCGGCCGGCCACCACGTCCTCGAACAGGACGTGGACCACGTAGACCCCGAACGTCGCGTCGACGAGGCGGCTCACCACGGGGCGGAACCGGTCCGGGATCCGCACCCGGTGCAGCGTGAGCAGGAAACCGCCGGTGAGCAGCGCGATCGCCGGACTCGCGTTCGGGATGACGTAGTGGATCCCGTGCTGGTACACGATCACGACGACCAGGCTCGCCGCGGCGAGCAGCAGCCAGGGCAGCCGGCGCCTGCCGAACGTCCCGGCGGGCGCCGAAATCAGCAGGGCGCCCAGCACCGCGTACATCACCTGGTACGCGGCGAAGCTCCAGCCGAAGCGCGGCACGTCCCAGTCGGTGACCCGGGACAGATCGCCGGCCAGCGTCGGGGCGGCCGCGATGACCAGGAGCACGGCCGCGACGCTCCAGGGGCGCTTGCCCGCCCGCACCATCGGGATCAGGGCCAGCACCATGATCAGCGGAATGTAGGCGTAGAGGTACCAGAGGTGGTAGGCGGGCCGGACGGAGGCGAACAGCGAGTCCAGGGCCAGGTCTCCGATCGGTCCGTCGTTGGTGCCCCGCCACCGCCCCCACATCAGATAGACGGCCGTCCACGCCGCGAGCGGCACCAGGAGCCGGGCCATCCGCTGCCACAGCCGGGCGGCGTCCCTGGGCGGAGCTCCGACCAGGACGGCCCAGCCCGCTACGGCGAAGAACGTCGGTACGGCGAAGCTGCCGAGGGAATCCGCGGTCAGGCCGATCCAGTAGGCGGGCGCGCCGCCGGAGGCCTTGTGGCCTGCGGCGTCCAGGAACGTGGCGCCCGCGTGCGAGACGATCACGCCGACCGAGCAGACCAGTCGGATCAGGTCGATGTCGTAACGGTGCTCACGGGCGGGACGGGTCGTTCCCGCGGTCGCCTGTGCGGTCGTCTCTGCGGTCGTCTGCCCCAGGGCGGGGGCGGGGGGCGTGGTCGGCATGGTCCTCAGGGGGTGGGCGGGAGGTTGCGGGACGGTACGGGCAGGGCCACGGTCATCACGCGCGGTCCGGACGGGCAGCGCTCTCCCGGTCGGCCCCCGACCGGGGCGCGGGGAGCGCGACACCGGCGCCCGGTCCGCCGAACGGGTCCGGGAGGCCGGTGAGTTCACGCAGCCGGGCGAGGTTGTCCCGGGTCACCGACCACAGCGCCCGCTGGCGGTCGTGGACGTCGGCCACCGCCGCCGGGTGGTCGGCCAGGACCGCGCGGGCCCGCTCCGCGAGCCGGGCGCCGAGGGCCCGCTCGTGGACGGACACGCCCCAGTCGGGCCGGTCGATGTCGGCCAGGAAGTAGGCCAGTTTGGGGTGCGAGACCAGACTGATGACGGGGGTGCCGCAGCCGAACGGGATCATCCCGGCGTGCCCGCGCATCCCGATCACCAACCGGGTGCGCCGGTAGAGGTCGCGGATGGCGTCGTTGGAGAGGCGGTACAGCGGTTCCACGGGGAGGGTGAGGCCGTGCTCCCGGCGCAGATCGTCGACGAAGCGTTCGTCGGCGGGCATGTGCGCGGCGTAACGGACCTCCGCCGATGCCGAGACGGCGCGGATCGCCGCCGCCATCTCCGCGAGGAAGTGCCCGTAGTCGTGGCCGAAGCGGAGCCCGGCCCGGTCGTACGCGCAGTTGATCAGCACGGTGTCCTCGCGCACCGCCGGTTCGGCGAGGCGGGGGTCGAGGTGGCGGGCGACCGTGGTGGGGCAGGGCTGGTAGCGCACCTTCTCACGGAGCGACGCGGGCAGCAGTTCCCTGACCCGGGCGACGGATCCGTGGTTGCGCAGCCCGAAGAACGCGGACTGTTCGACCAGGGCCCGCAGGGAGGCCGCGAACCGCTCGCGGCGGTAGCGCTGGCCGTCGAAGACGTTGTAGCCGACGGCGAAGACCGCCAGGGGGGAGGTGAGCCGGGCGAGGACGTCGTCGGGGATGTTCCACTGCCAGCCGCTGTTGCCGTTGGGCGCGGTGTCGGGGAGGAAGAGTCCCCCGCCGCCCACGATCACCGCCCGCCGGGCGTTGAGGCGTTCGAGGACGGCTTCGTCGACCAGCAGGTGCGCGTGCTGCTGGTGCCAGTGGTCCGGGCCGGTGTCGGCGGTGAAGCAGCTGCGGACGGCCTCGGGCAGCACCTTGTCGCCCGCGTTCTCCTCTCCGTCGGCGAACAGGGCCACGTGGGCGAGCTGTTCACCGGGCCGCTCACCGGGCGGGGGCGCCGCCGAGTCCCGGCCGGGGGTCACGATCTCTGCCGTACGGGCGTACCAGGCACGGCAGTTGGCATCGGTGGGGTCGGACTCCAGGCCTGCGAGCGCATAGCCGCGGGCCTCCTCGGTGCGGCCCAGCAGCCAGGCCAGGCGGGCCAGTTGACCGAAGGCGCGGGGAGCGAAGTCCGGTGAGGCGGTCGCCAGCAGCAGGTGCGTCTCGGCCTCCTCGTACCGGGACAGCGCCATCAGACAGACGCCGAGCGTCTCGTGGCAGCGCGGCAGGTCGGGGCGGCCCGCGACGGCCTCGCCCAGCAGGGCGACGGCCTCGTCGTGCCGGCCGCACCCCCGGTGGATCTCGGCGATCTGCCGGACCAGGTCGATCGGCGGCCTGGACCCGGTGGGGAAGGGGAGCGCGAGGTGCGGCAGCAGATCAGGATGCTTGGGGCCGGGCAGGGCGAGGTAGGCGGCCCGGAACGCCTCGTCGTCCAGGTCGAGACGGTCCCGCTCGGCGTGGGCGGGGGCGAGGCCGGTGCGGGCCGCGGGGGCGTCGGCGAAGTTCAGGACCACGACGCCCTCGGGGACCGGCAGGTCGTCGTGGAGCCGCCGCGCCCGGAAGTCGTCACGGGAGTCCAGGGGTACGAGGAGGCTTTCCGGGATGCGCATCGCGGCGGGCAGGCCGACCGGGCCGACGCCCTGGCGCCGGTCGGCCGCCCCCGGGTTCCGGCGCCGGTCGACCGCCCCGAGGTCCTGACGCTGGATCACCAGCAGTCCGTCGTCGGGGATGCCGGCGCGCGGGTCCGGGGCGCCGTCGGGGCCGGGCCGCGGAACGGCGGCCACGCCCGTACGGAGCTTCAGCAGGGCGTCGAGCCGGCCGAGGACGACCATGGCGGGGGTGAGGGCGAGCACGGTGTCGTATCCGTCGAGGCGGAAGACGTCGTGGCGGCCGGCGGCCGTGCGCGGGATCAGCCGGGGGTGCAGCCGGCGGGCGGCGTCGAAGGCGGTGTCCGGCAGGCCGGGGTGCAGGACGACGACGTCCTCGCAGAGGGCCGGGTTGCTCAGCGCGAGGCTGCGCAGGAGGGCCTGGAGTCCCGGCAGTTCGTCCGCGTCGGCGACGTACACGGCGAAGGCGATCCTGCGCTTCCCGGTGACGGCACGGCGGTCGTCGGCGGCTTCGGCAGGCGTGGCGGAGCCGGTCACGGGGGCGGATGTGGTCACGGAGGTGGGGCCGGGGGTCGTCATCTCAGGGTGATCCTCACTGCGGCGTCGTCCGCGTTCCCGGTCCGCGCCCCGATCCACTCCCGCTCGCGCGGGGACAGGGCCGCCGGTCCTTCGAACCCGATGAGGTCCACCCGGGCGGGGGTGCCCAGGAAGTCGAGCAGCCGCAGCACGGTGTACGCGGTGCTCGCGGGTCCTTCGCCGCGGGCCTCCTCGCCCAGCAGCGCCGGATCGTGCAGCGGGCGTCGCAGCGACGCGTCGCCGATGCGGTCCTGCGCGCCGGGGACGAGCCGGCTGCGCAGGGCGAGCCGCCAGTGCGGGAGCGGGTCGCCGAAGACGAGCCGGGCGCCCGCCCGACGGTCCCACCGTGGCCCCTTCCACGGGGTGTCGCCGCGCAGGGTGCAGGCGTGCAGATCGGTGCGGGCGGTGGGTGCGGCATGGTGTACGGCGTCGCAGCGTACGACGAGGTCGTAGCCCTCGATCAGGGCGGCCGACGCGCTGCCGGGGCGCTGCTCCTGCTCGGCGGTGCGCGGCGTGTCGGCGACGAGGCACACGGTCCGGCCCGCGACGAGCCGGCGCAGACCGGGTACGCCGATGGGCTCGGCCCCGCCGAGCAGCGGGTCGGCCATCGGGTCGCGGTCCGAGAACCGGCGGTGCTCGGTGTAGAGCGCGGCGAGCCGGCGCACGGCCGGGTCGGCGGCCCCGAGTTCGGCGGTGCGGCGGCGGACGAGATCGGTGAAGGCGGCGCGGGCCTCGGCGGCGGGCAGGTGGCGCGACAGACGGACGGCGGCGGGTGCGCCGGAAGCCCGCGCACCGGTGCCGCCCTCCTCGCTCCTCTCCGGCCCGAACAGCGCCAACGCCTCGTCGATGCGGTCCCCCGCGGCGCGGAGGGTGGCGATCCGGCGTTCGACGTCGCGGGAGGCGGCGGCGTTCTGCTGGAGCGCGAGGTGGTGTTCGTACGCCGTGATCGCCTCCTCGCCCCGGCCGAGCGCGTCCAGGGCGTTGCCGCGCAGCCGCCAGGCGCCCTTGGAGCGGGTGCGCAGGGCGGTCGCCTCGTCGGCGAGGGCCAGGGCGAGGCGGGCCCCGGCTTCGCCCCCGCTGTCCAGGGCCTGTTGCCCGGTCCGCAGCAGCGCGTCGAACGCGTCGGCGCCCGGGGTGGAGCACGCGGTGGTCAGGGCGCCGATCGACGCGATGAGCCGGGTGCGGCGGGCGTCGGTGAGGGGGCCGGAGGCTGCGAGGGCGGCGAGGTGGTCGCCGCAGAGCCGCAGGGCGGCCAGGAGCTCCGGGGCGGGTCCGCCGCCGGGGCGTCCCGGGGCCGGCGCCCCCGGCCGTCCCGCTATCGCACGTACTGACGTGAGCAGCCCGGTGAGGGTCTGGCCCATGCTCGTTCCGCCGTTCTGTGAGTCGGACGCCGACCGGGGTTCGCGCCCCGGCCCCGGGTCAGAGGCCCAGGGTGCTGCGGGTGCGCCGTACGGTGCGGCGCAGCCGGACCGCCGCTCCCCGGGGGCCGCCGCCGGGCAGGGTGAGGCTCTGCAGGCGGCGGCGTTTGAAGTAGTGCTGGGTGGTGGCGTCGAGCCGCTCCCGCAGCCATGCCTCGGCGTCGGGGCGCAGCCCGGGGTGGAGCTTGGCCTGCATGCAGTAGCCGACGGTCCGTACCAGCGGGGCGAGGGTGTCCGGTGCGGTGCGCGGCAGGAGGGGGACGGCCCCGGGACCTTGCGCGTCCAGGTCGGGCACGAGGTGGTCGGTGATCGTCAGCGGGATGCGGTTGCTGTTCTCGTACGGGGTGAGGCGGTCGAGGACCAGGCGGGTGCCGACGCGGGCTACGGGGATGCCGTAGTAGGCGGCGGCGGTGAACATCGCGGTGGAGAAGCAGCCGACGACCAGGGTGGGCGCGCAGCGCTCGTACAGCGTCTCGGCGAGCAGCGGGCCGTCCAGGGTGGCGAGCCGTACGCCGGCCTCGGCGGCGGCCTCGTCCAGGGCGCGGGAGTAGCGGGCCGGGGCGGTGGGGTGGGGCTTGAAGAGGATGGAGGTGTGCCCGGCGCGGGCGGCTCCGCGCAGCATCCGGATGTGCAGGTCCTCTTCCTCCTCGGGGCTGAGGATGTTGAGGGCGGCGAGGTACTGGCCGAGCAGCATCGCGGTGGGGGCGGCCGCTTCGGCGGCGGCGAGGCCCCGGTCTCCCTCGGCCGCGGCGGCGATCTCGGAGAGGACGGCGCGGAAGGCGTCGTCGGGGACGAGTTCGGGTTCGACGCCGGCCTCGGCGAGGAGCAGCGGTCGCAGTCCGGTGACGAGGTCGAGGTGGAGGACGCGCCGGATGCGGCAGGCGATGGACTGGGGCAGCCGGTTGCGGGTGGGGCCGTAGCTCATCAGGCCGTCGGCGTAGACGTGCACGGCGCTCTCGGAGAAGATCGCGGCGAGCGCGCGGGCCGGGTTGACCTGGATGGACTCCACGGCCAGGTCGACAGGGGCCTCGGGCGCGATGCCCCAGGCGAGGCGGAAGGCCCGCTGCCACAGGACGGTCTCCTCGGAGCGGGGGCCCCAGCCGCTGGGATGGTGCGGGCTGATCGCCTCGTTCCAGTCGACGACGGCGTCGAAGCGGGCGGCGAGGGAGCCGTAGCCGCGCATCTCCTCAAGCCGCAGGGCGGTTTCGGGGACGGCGGCGTTGTTGGAGACCAGCAGGACGCGGTGGCTGTCGAGGGCCCGGCCGAACTGTCCGGCGTCGAGCGCGGCGGCGAGGGTGGCCGCCCCGTACAGGGTGGATACCTGGAAGATCTGGGTGCGCACGGGGAGTACGGGCATGGGTCAGGCGGCCTTCTGCTTGGTGCGCAGACGGCTGAGCAGCGTGCCGCGCTTGTCGTCGATCATCGTCAGGGTGCGGTCGAGCACGTCCTGCGGCATCCGGCCCAGCGCGGCGGCCGATTCGGAGCGCAGCCGCCGGGCGGTGGCGGGCTCGTAGTCGTCGGCCTTCTCGTTGTGGAAGGCGATCATCGCGCAGTAGGTGCGGACGGCCTTGGGCAGCAGGGTCTTCGCATCCCGGTCCGCGCTCAGCTGGTCGAGCAGCGTGTCGTAGGAGGGGAAGAAGTCGAGCTGGCGGGCGTCCTTGATCTGGGTCAGGGAGGATGTGACCCCGCGCCGGTAGAAGATGCCGTACAGCCCGAGCGCCGCGTAGGTGCGGGCGCGCAGATGGAGCTGCCAGATCCACAGCCGGTCCTCCGCGGTGCGCAGTTCGGTGGCGAAGCGCTGGGCGCCGTCCGCGAAGAGCCGCCGGTGGTAGATCCCGGCCCAGACGAACGGGTAGTCGACCATGGTCTCGCGCTCGGGCGCCCCGATCCCGTCGCGGGGGTCCAGCAGGGTGTCCCGGAGGGGCGCGGGGGCGCGCCGCACGACGCGGGTGGTGCCGGTGGACTGGACGTGGTCGGTGCGGGCGAAGTCGCAGTCGAGGTCCTGGGCGGCGCGCACCAGCCGGTCCAGATGGCCGGGGGCGTACCAGTCGTCACCGTCGAGGAAGGTGAGGTAGTCGCCCTCGGCGGCGTCGATGCCGCTGTTGCGGGCGGCCGCGATGCCGACGTTCGTGCCGTGTCTGATCACCCGGGCGTTCGGCAGCCGCTCGGCCCAGTGGTCGACGATGTCCTGCGTGCCGTCGGTGGACGCGTCATCGACCAGCAGGAACTCGATGTCCGGGTCCGCGTTGCGGGCCAGGCTGCCCAGCGTGGTCGGAGCGTAGGCCGCGACGTTGTGGAGCGGTACGACAACGGACAGTTTCGGCACGCGAGCCCTCGCCTTCGATCATGGTCCCGACAACGTAGTGAGACGGCGGAAGGATCGGGTGACGCCCGCCACGACAGCGGGTGAACTCTGCGCGTCCGCCGGATGACCGGGCACGCGCGCCGGAGAGCGCCCCACGACGGAGGGGCTTGACCTCAACTTCGCCTGAGGTTCTACGTTCGGGGGCATGGACTACTCACACGACGACGCGGGACTCGCACGCCAGCCGATCGGCTACTGGAGCTGGGCCGCGCACGAGGCGACGGTCACCCACATCCGGTCCGCGCTGGCCGAGCACGGACTCACCCAGCCTCCCTGGTGGGTGCTGGGCCAACTGGACGGGGCGGACGGGGAGGGGCGGGGCCGGGCCGAGCTGGTCGCCATGCTCAGCGGCTACCTCGACGCCGGGGCCGACGGCATGGAGGAAGCCGTCGAGAGCCTTCTCGAACGGGGGCTGGTCACCGAGGACCCCGGGGCCCGGCTGCGGATGACCCCCGAGGGTCGGGCGCTGCGCGAGAAGGCGTACGCCCGGGTCTCACGGGCGAGCGCGGAGATCCACGAGGGCATTCCCGAGGCGGAGTTCGTCGCCGCGCTGAAGGTGCTGCAGCGGATGATCCGCAACGTCGGGGGAAAGGCCTGGCACCACTGAGGGCGCGCCCGGCTCTGCTCCTGTCGTGCTGCTACACGCTGCTGAGCGAGAGCTTGGCCGCGAACCCGAGGAACAGTACGCCGGCCGCCGAGGTGGCCCCCGCCGACAGCCGCTTACGGCGACGGAAGACGGCGGCCAGCCGGGTGCCGCCGAAGATCAGCACCGAGAGATAGGTGAAGCTGGCGAGCTGGAGCAGCGTGCCCAGCACCAGGAACGACAGCGCCGGGTAGGCGTAGCCCGGATCGACGAACTGGACGAAGAAGGAGATCAGGAACAGGATCGCCTTCGGGTTGATCAGACTGACCACCAGCGCCCGGCGGTACGGCCTCTCCGCGGAGGCCGTCACCCCAGGAGCCCCAGCCATCTCAGCCGCCTCGACCGTCTCCACCATCTCGGCGGTACGCCGGTGCCGCTCGCGCCACAGGGACACGGCCGCCCGCAGCATCCCGATGGCCATCCAGGTCAGATAGGCCGCGCCCGCGTACTTGACGATCGCGAAGAGCAGGGGCGTGGTCTGGAGCAGGGAAGCGGCACCGAGCGCGGAGAGCGTCATCAGGACGGCGTCCCCGGTCCAGACGCCCGCGGCGGCCGTATAGCCGGTGCGCACGCCGCGCCGGGCGGCGACGGAGAGCACGTACAGCGAGTTCGGCCCCGGCAGAAGAACGATCAGCGCCAGACCGGCGAGATACGTCGGAAGATCGGTGACACCCAGCATGGACGGAGTCTCGCACGTCCGTACGGGTCGCCGTCCAGGGGGTTTGACCAGGCGATACCGGGCGTCCGGCGCCGTAAGGGAGAGAGGGCGCCCGGTGGGCAGGGCCCGGCCATGATCCACCGGGCGCCCCTCGGGAGGCTGGACGCGCGGCGTTCGCCCGACGGAGGATTCGGGGTCCGGGCCGGACGGGAATCCGTACAGGAGGCACGGGCCGACGGGTGAGGCAGGGGGGACCGATCATGGCGGGCACGAACAGCGGGTGGGACGGCCGGGGAACGAGAGGAACGGGCGGGGCACGGGCGGCGGAAGCGATACCGGGGCGGGCTCCGGCGCCGGCTCCGGTACTCGCCCCGGCCTCGGTTCCGGGGCGGGGGCGTCGCGTCGCCGCCGTCTCCCTCGTCGCGCTGGCCGC